>JAJRTL010000029.1 GCA_024278315.1 Planctomycetota bacterium
GGACATGAAGCTCATCGCGGCCGAAGGGCGGACCTTCATCCGTCGCACCAGGCAGAAGTACGACCTGATCCAGATGTCGGGCGTGGATACCTACACGGCGCTCAGCTCCGGTGCCTATGTTCTCTCCGAGAGCTACCTCTACACGCGACAGGCCTTCCACGACTATTTCGATGCGCTCAGCGATGACGGGATGTTCACGATCATCCGCTTTGCCTTTCCCGCTCCGCGCGAGACCCTCCGTATCATGGCCATCGCCATGGATGTGTTGGCGGAGCGAGGCGTCCAGGATCCCTGGAAGCACGTCGTTGTCGTGCGCACGCAGCTGGGTGGCAAGACGGGCCTGGGCGGAATCCTCGTCAAGAAGTCTCCGTTCACTTCTGCTGAGCTCGACAAGCTGCGTGCTTGGTCGGCCAACGCGGGTTGCGAGGACAGCTACTTGCCGGACGAGGACAAGGACAACCCCTTCCATGCGCTGGCCAAGGCGGTGCGGGAGGACAAGGTGGAGGAGTTCTATGACTCCTACCCCTACAACATCCGGCCGGTCGTGGATGACAAGCCCTTCTTCTTCAACCAGTTCGGTCCGGGTGCTGTCTGGGACTACCTGTGGCGCAGTGCGTCCGAGAAGCCCAAGGAAACCGGCATCGTCTGGGTGGCCTTGCGCAAGGACTTCCAGACCAAGCCGGTCGGCATGCTGCTGCTAACGGCGACGGCTGGCCTTCTGTTGATCCTGGTCCTCGTCTGCATCCTGCTCCCCCTGCTCTTCGTGCCTGGCGCGCGTGCAGGTCAGGGCACTCGATGGGTCCCGATCGGCTACTTCCTCTGTCTGGGGTTTGCCTACATCTTCTTGATGATCTCGAGCATGCAGCGATTCAGCCTGCTGCTTGGCCATCCGACCTACGCCATTTCTGTGACGATGGCTACCTTCCTGGTGGGCTCGGGCCTGGGCTCGCTCCTCTCGGGTCGCTTCAGCGCGAAGCGTGCGCCGATGGTGTTGGGGCTCGTGGCGCTCTTCCTCTGTGGGTGGTTCGCCTTCCTGCAGATCCAGCTGCCGAGCCTCACCTTGCAGTGGCTCCCCGAGTCCTTCGGGATGCGGGCGCTCCTGACCGTGGGGCTCATCACCCCCATGGCCTTTGCCATGGGCATGTGTTTCCCGACCGGCATGCGCCAGATTGCCCACCGCGAAGCCATGATTCCCTGGGCCTACGGCGTCAATGGTGCGGCCAGCGTGTTGGGCTCCGTCCTCTCGGTGGGCCTCGCCATGCTCTTTGGTTTCACCAACGTACAGTGGTTCGCGGCCTTCCTCTACATCCTTGCCGCACTGCTCATGCGTCGCCTCGTCCGTGAGCGCGCTGCGGCGGCAGACGAGCCTCCCGCCGACGTCGTCGCCCAGCTCGACAAGATCCTGGGCTGAGAACAGAACTGACTGCTGCGGGAGATGAAGGGGACCCTGGAGGGTCGTCGAATCGAAGCCATGCCGAGCAAGCCGTCAGGTTCGCGGTCCTGGACCGAACGATCTTCCTCAGATGCATCGAGGTCATGAATCACTCAGGCCAGATCCTGGCACTTCCGGGGGCAGGCGTATTGCGTATGGTGAGCTGAGGCCCCATGGCTATGATCCACGGCTCTCAGCCCGAATGATCCAGGACGCCGCAGCGATCTCATGAATCATCCGGCTTGGCGACTGCACCCCCCAACGCAAGACCAGGATCGCATGACCTACTTGACGATCTACTTCGAGGCCCATCAGCCTCGTCGCTTGAGGAAGACGCCCACGGCGACGATGCCCTTCGATGCCGTGTTGGATAGAGAGGTCCTGCACAAGGTCGCCCAGAAGTGCTACCTGCCGGCCAACGCGCTACTCTCACGACTCATTCGTGAAAACGAGGACTTCAAGGTCTGTCTGAGTGTGACCGGTACGCTTCTCGATCAGGCGCATCGGTTCATGCCGGAGCTTCTGGCGAGCTTCCAGGAACTGGGAGAGTTGGCTCACTCGACGGGTCGTGTGGAGTTCCTGGGGGAGACCTACTACCACTCCCTGGCGGGGCTCTACTCGGATCCCGCCAAGACGGAGTTCAAGGCGCAGGTGCGCAAACACTCCGAGCTGATGAAGGACCTCTTCGGCATCACTCCGACTTCAATGCGCAACACTGAGCTCCTCTACAACAACAGCGTGGCCGCTGCGGCAGCCCAGATGGGGTTCAAGGCCATCCTCTGCGAGAAGCGCGCGGACATCATGAAGGGGCAGTCGCCCAATGCCGTCTTCGAAGACAAGAGCCGGTCCATCAAGGTGATCCCGCGCAACTTCGGACTCTCGGATGATCTGGCCTTTCGCTTCACGCATCGCCATATGACGGCCGACGACTTCGCCGGGTGGATCAACAAGGTCGATGGTGAGGTCGTGATGATCGGCATGGACTACGAGGCCATTGGTGAGCATCAGTGGGCTGAGAGCGGGATTTTCGAGTTCCTGGGCCATCTTCCCGAAGCTCTCGCGCGCCAGAAGAACATCGTCATGAAGAACCCGACGGAGGTGGCCGACGCATTCCACAGCTGTCCCCCGATCGATATCGATGATCTGGCGACCTCGTCGTGGGCCGACGAGGGGCGCAACACCAACGCCTGGCTCGGTAACCGTGCACAGCAGCGACTCTTCGAGAAGCATCAGTCCTTGGAAAGGAAGGTCACGGCCTGCTCCGATGACTCGATCATCGATCGGTGGAGACACCTCGGCACCTCGGACAACCTCTACTACATGTGCACGACGCGTCACGGCGAGGACGGTGGCGTACACGACTACTTCAGCCACTTCGCCGATCCCTCGGAGGCCATCATGGTCTACTCCGAGGTGCTTCGGGATCTGGAGCGAAGGCGCCTTTCCAAGCTGCAAGCCCAGAAGCAGCCCTCGGGGAAACGGCGCGATGCCCCTCGGATCTTGCTCGTCACGCCGGAGGTCACCGAGCTGCCGGAGGGCATGGGCAACCTGGCCAACGTGGTGCGGGCCCAGGGTGGGGGGCTGGCGGACATCAGCGCTGCTCTGGTAGGGGAGTTGCTACGCCTGGGCCTCGATGTCCACGTGGCGCTGCCCAAGTACGAGCGGCAGATACGTGAGTACGCCAAGATTTCCCAACGAGAGATCGATCAGTTGGCGAGCAGTTTTCGTGCGCGAGGCCAGAAGCGGATCCACCTGGTGCGGGATTCGGCCTTTGCGCATATCCAGGATGTGTATGAACAGTTTGGGGACAACACCTCCCTCAGCCGAGCGATCTCCTTCCAACGGGCGGTCATCAACCACGTCCTCGAAGAGGCGATGCCTGATCACGGCAAGATGCTCGTCCATTGCAACGATTGGATGACCGGGCTCATCCCGGCTGCGGCAAGGGCCCGCGGGATCAAGTCGGTTTTCACCTTCCACAACATGCACTCGGGGCGCAAGACACTGCGGGATCTGGAGAACCAGGGGATCGACGTCGGCAGCTTCCACAGGGACCTCTACCTGGAGGCGCATCCCGACAGTGTGCATGATGCCTGGAATACGATCCCTTGCGACTTCCTGGTCAGCGGCATCAAGGCCAGCGATTTCGTCAACACGGTGAGCCCCGGATTCTTGAGGGAGATCGTCGATGGCGAGTTTCCCGACCTCGTTCCTCATGCCCTGCGCGAAGAAGTGCGCTCGAAATACTATTCGGGCCGGGCCAAGGGCATCCTCAACTCGCCCAAGTCCACGGTCCATCCCTCCATCGCGCGTGGGCTGGCCATGAACTACGACGACAGCAACTTCGTCGAGGGCAAGCGAGTCAACAAGCAGGCCCTGCAGGAGAAGATGGGACTGCGCATCCACGAGACGGCCCCTCTCATGTTCTGGCCGCATCGCCTCTTCTCACAGAAAGGCCCCGAACTTCTCATCGAGATTGCGCAGCGACTCGTGGATCGGTACGAGCAGGAGGGGCTTCAGATCGCTGTCGTCGGCAACGGTGAGCTAGAGCTGGAGCAGCAACTCGGCAGGATTGCCATGAGTAGCCATGGGCGTATCGCCTATGCCAGGTTCGACCAGTATCTGAGCGAGCTGGGCAAGGCGGCCTCCGACTTCATCCTCATGCCTTCCCTCTATGAACCTTGTGGGTTGCCACAGATGGAGGGGATGCGCTACGGGTCACTGCCGATCGTGCGTGCCACTGGCGGTCTCCGTGATTCGGTCACGCATCTGGATCTGGCGCAGTGCACTGGCAACGGATTCGTCTTCGAGCATTTCGACGCCGATGCGCTCTGGTGGGCCTGCACGCAGGCTATGCAGTACTGGTCCTCGGATGAGGATCTTCGTCACAAGACGGTGCGCCGTGTCATGGTCGAGGGGGTCGAGCGCTTCAACCTGGAGCGCACGACCATGGCCTACGTGCGCATCTACGAGAAGTTGCTGGGTGAACCTCTCATTTGAAGCCTGACAGCCTGTCCGTGACGCTGACCCGGACGATTCATGAGATCGTTGCATCGAGGTCATGAATGGTTCGGGCTGAGGTTCTTGTTTCTCGGTCTCGATTGTGCTCGAGGTCCGCATGGCAAGGGGGCTCGCGAGCCGGGGTTCCGCGCAGGGGAGTGCTGCGTAGGAATGGGATGCCCAGAATCCGCGAGGGTAGGGCTATCTTGTGACGGGAAGCAGGTTTAGATTCTGGGGATGAGTTTCGCCGGAACCGCCACCTGCATCCTTCTCTACGCTCTCTCCTCCAGCTCGACCCTGCTGGCGCAGGGATTCGACCGTGTACGTGAGGGCCTTCCTGGCAAGAGCGAAGATCGTGTCGGCTACACGATGACCGTGCGGTTGGATGCCGAGAACAAGCGCCTCGTCGGGAAGCAGGAGATCCGCTACCGCAATGCAACGCAAGGCAAGACGAGGGAACTGCGGTTCCATCTCTATCTGAACGCGTTTCGCAATGTTCGCTCGACCTTGATGCGCGAAAGCGATGCAGCCTTCCGCAGGGGATACAAGAGCCAAGCCGAGTTCGGGGAGACGCGCTTCACGAAGCTCCAGTTGCTGGTCAAGGATGGAGATCCAGTGGATCTGCTCGGCGGCCTTCGCTACGAAGCACCCGAGGACGGCAACGCCGATGACCGCACCGTGGCCGTCGTTCCCTTGCCGGTCGACTTCGATCCAGGGACCGAGATCCTCCTGAAGAGCGAGTTCGACGTGGATCTTCCCAAGGCCTACCGCAGGACCGGATGGGGGCCCGGCAACTTCTTCATGATGGCCCAGTGGTTCCCCAAGCTCGGTGTCCTTCAGGATGCGGATGCGGGGCTGTCCTCGTGGAACTGCCATCAGTTCCACGCCTCGACCGAGTTCTTCGCCGACTTCGGCAGCTACGACGTGCGTATCGAGGTGCCTGCAGGATTCAAGGTCGGGGCTACCGGCAAGCAGATCGAAGAAGGACCTGCGGGCGAGGGATACGTCTTCCACCACTTCGTCCAGAAGGACGTCCACGACTTCGCCTGGGTCGCAGATCCCGACTACTCGGTGTATGTCGAAGATGCCTACCAGCCCGTGCTGGACCCCAAGGTGAGCTCGATCCTCGAGGACGTGTTGGGCTACCGCACCCAGGAGTTGGCGCTGACACCGGTGCGCATCACCTACCTCCTCCAGCCCGAGCATGATCGCAAGTACGTCTTGGAGCGCTGGAAGAAGTCCGTGCACATCGCCCTGGACTTCTTCGGTTCGCGATTCGGTCGCTATCCCTACGAGACGCTCACGGTCGTCGATCCGACGCGTGATGAAGACGGGCGGGGTCTGGGGGGTGGTATGGAGTATCCCACGCTCATCACCTGTGGTTCGCCGCGCTTTCCGCATCCAAGGCAGCTCTCGCCCGAAGGTGTGACCGTCCACGAGTTTGGCCATCAATTCTGGTTTGCGCTCTCCGGGAACAACGAGTTCGAGTCGGCCTGGTTGGACGAGGGCTTCAACTCCTGGTCGGAGGGGCGTGCTCTGGACCTTGCGTACAGGTCCTACGACAAGAAGCTCGGTGTGGGCGCTCCCTTGGTGACGAGAGCGTATGGGCCATGGATCTTCCCGGGTCCGCCTGCCGCGAGTCTCGGCCCTCTGCCCAAGCTCGACAAGGTCGCTATCCGAAGACTGGTCGGAAAGGCCGCCGCCTACATACCCTGGTACGACAAGCTCGATGGTGCATTAGGGAGATGGAACGGAGAGCTGCGTCTCCTGCCAAAGGGGATGCCCGAGTTGGATGTCCTGACCTATCTTCCCGTCCTGGGAAACGAGCGACTGATGCCGACCTCGGCCCTCTACGGAGATCGTGCTGGCTTCTTGAGAGCTGGCATCAAGGACCCGGTGGATCGATTCGCCTGGACCTATGCGGATCGTCCCAGCTACCGCAGCAACAGTTACTCACGCACATCGACCAACCTGGCCACACTGGAACGTTTTCTGGGGCCCAAGGTGTGGACACCCCTCATGCGTCGATTCCACGAACGTGCGAGGTTTGCCCATCCGAAACCTGGTGACTTCTATCGCACCGTCGAAGAGATGGGGGGAGTCGAGGCTGGACGTCTCGCCAGGGACCTCTTCCTCACGACCAAGTCCCTCGACTACTCCGTCACGGTGAAGGTCAAGCCTCCCTGGGGGGAGAAGGGCCTCTTCGACAAAGGCGAAAAGAAAGATACCGAGGTCAACGGTGCGACGGAGATCACCGTGTATCGCAAGGGGCAGATCGTCGTGCCGGTGACTGTCCGCTTCGTCTACTGGAAGGATGGGGCGCCCGTCAATGAGGATGTCGTCTGGAAGGCAGCCCAGCACGCGCCGTGGCAGCGTTGGGTCGTGAGCCTTGCCGACCAGGCCAAGAAGGGTGAGTTGATCCAGGTCTATGTGGATCCTCCTCGCACCGATCTCGAGCCCTGGTTTGGGCCTGGCGGCGTCTATCTGGTCGATCAGAATCTACTGAACAATGCATGGCAGAAGACGCCCAACCAAAGGCCGGCCAAGCGGCGCGCCACGCGTGCCCTGCTGTGGACGCAGTGCCTGTCCAACTTCTTCGGAGTCATGGGATGAGCGAATCACAAGACAAGCCCGTGATGGACGAGGAGGCCCAGGTGCCAGCATTTCCAGGGCTCCTCCAGGCCTTGTTCCTGGGTCCCCAGGCCTTGTGGACCGTGCTGCGTGCGCCCGTCGTCCTGCTCTTCGTGTTCTTCTGCATGACCCTTCCGGCCTTTCTGTTGTTGAGCGGTTACTACGAGAACCTCAACTCGGTCTTGGCCGGCAATCCTCTGGCCAACGGGCGTGGAGGATTGTTCCTCCTGCAGGACTACGATCGTCTGCATCCGGGCGGACATGAGTTGCCGGGTCTGATGCAGATCGTCTGGACACTCATGATCACCTTCTTCGCAGCGGGTCTGCTCAGCACGGTGGGTTTGGGTCGCAGGCCGCGACCGGGGCTCACAGGGTTCCTCTCCGAGAGCGGCCGGCTCTTCTTCCGCTCGTTCCGCACGCTCATCCCTTCGTTGATCTTGATCCTGATCTGGACGGGCCTCTTCATCGTGCTGCTCAAGCCCTGGGTCATGGGACTCGACATCGTGCACGCCAGCAACATGCGGGCCCATTGGGTGCTGTTCGGCCTCAACGTCCTCTTCCTCTTTGGCCTGGGCAAGATCCTGATCCTTCGCCGGCTTGCGCTTGCGCGTCTGGTCCACACCGGTCGCAAGTCTGCTCTCCTCGCCTGGCTGTGGACCCTTCGATATTGGATGCGTCATCCCTTCGTCACGATCACTGCCTACATTCCTCTCTTCCTGTTGTTCGCCGGTGGAGCCCTGGGTGCGGTCTACGGGCTGGATGCTCTCCTTGCCCGCTACTTCGAGCAAGACTCGCGCCCTGCCTACTTCATGTTGGCCGCTCAGGTCTTCCCGCTCTTTTACCTCGCGGTCAACCTTGCCTCCTTCCTCTTGGCCCGTCATCTCGTGGCCATGGACACGGCAATCCGAGAGGGTGGGGCTGCAGAGCCCCGGGTCGTGTTTGCGCCCGAGCCGAGCAAGACAGAGCCGGCCACTTCCGTGGAGAAGGATGCGGTGGGGTCTGGAGACGTCGTGTCTGCGAAGCCCGCAGAGGCAAACCCCGACGTTCGGCCTTCGAGCTCCGAAGAGGCACTCGCCTGGGAGTGGACGCCCGAGGACTCCGCCAAGAAAGAGGGGTGAGCGCCGGTCGCATCGAGAAGGTCCTGGTGGGGTCGCAGTAGTCCGCGCGCGGGGCCCGGCGATGTGCTTTTCTGCCCAATGGATGGGAATTCTATCCGGTCTTGACCCTCGATGATCCTCGGCCTGCTCGGGCGAGAGCCGGAGCGACTCGTATCAATATACGAAGCTGTTATGATACGACCTCTCTTGCGGGCGTCCGGTTCCTGATTCTGATCCGGGCAGCTCCAGAGAGGGGCTGCCTGGGACGGGTCCTCTTCGTGCCCTTCAAATCCTCCGCCTTCCTTCGTATTCCCTTGGAAGCGACGGAAGCGCTTGGACACGAAGCTTACGGATCTCCGATCACGACGAGAGCGGGAAGAAGAGGGGAACCACGAAGTCACGAAGGAAGGTAAGGCGCGTGAGTGCGTGCTGGACCCCTCTCCCCTCAAGACTCCGGTTCCGTGTCCTCCGTGGATGGGTTCGGAGGACGTCTGACTCGGACCTTCGTGTCCTCCCCGTTCTTCGTGGTAGAAAAAGGACTCGCGTCTTCCTCCGGATCCGCAAGACCTCGAGGCTCCGATCGTTCTGCTGTCGCAGAAGCAGGAAGAAGGGGGAACCACTGAGATCACGAAGGAAGGAGCGGGGTTGGACTCCTGGATCCATGAATGGGCCTGAATCCGGGAGCCAGGCTCCGGTCCCGTATGATCTCCACCCCATTTGCGAGGCCCTCAAAGCGCTCACTCATGGAGGAAGGCCGGGGGCGGGCCCCTGTGCTCTTGTGACGAGAGCGGATCGGGAAAGGCGAGATGGGGACCAGCAGCGGCTAGAATCCTCACGTAGGTAGGCAGATCCCAGACCTGGAGCCCTCTCAATGCATGCAAGTCCGCTTCTCCTCTCCCTCCTCCTCGTATCCGTTCTTCCTTCTGCGACATCGGCAAGGCTTTCAGCCCAGTTGGTCCAATCCAAGAAGACGGTGATCGGCCAGCGTCCACCCAAGCTGGGCGCGGACTTCCATCGTGGACGCCGCAAGGCGCTCATGGAGGCATTGGGGAGTGGGATCATCCTCCTCCGCGGTGGCGTGACGCCAGCCAGCAACACGCCCTTCGTCCAGGAGCACAACTTCTTCTACCTGACGGGTGTGAGGGATCCTGGATGCGAGCTGCTGCTGATTCCGGAGACGGGTGAGGAGATCCTCTTCGTGCCTCCCTACAACCGTTTCAAGGCGCGTTGGGAAGGCGAGTCGGTTCGAGCGGGAAAGGCCGGCGAGAAGAAGACCGGCATTGCCAAGGTCATGGCTTCGACGACGATGCAGAAGGGGTCCTCCTGGTTCAAGGAGGGCGAGGCAGCCTTGGAACGTTGTGGCGAACAGAAGGTGATCTGGATCAGCTTCGCGCCCGAAGAGCTGTCCAGTGGCTCGCCTGACTACCTGGGACGATATGCACGCAACCGCAAGCGGGACCTCCTGGATGGTCGCGGGGACCGGGCCGATGCCTTCCGCGAAGCGCTCAAGAAGCGCTACGGCGAGAAGGCCAAGATCGAGAACATGGTTCGTACGCTCTATGAGTTGCGTGCCATCAAGACGGCTGAGGAGATTGCGCTCATCCGCTACGTCTCCGAGGTGGCCTGCCTCGGGCATGCCGAAGCGATCAAGGCCTGTCGTCCCGGCCAGCTCGAGTCGGAGTTGGCCGCCGTAGCTGAGTATGCGTTTCGCCGACACGGTGCGCAGGCCATCGGCTACAGCGCGATCGTCGGCTCTGGCCCCAACGGCAATGTTCTCCATCATTGGCGCAACAACCGCATCATGGAGAAGGGCGACAACGTCGTCATGGACTTCGCTCCCGAGATCGATGGCTACACTTCCGACGTCACTCGTACCTTCCCGGTGGGTGGGAAGTTCACGCCTGAGAACCGCAAGTTGGTCCAGGATGTCCATGACGCGCAGCAGGCCATCATCAAGGCCGTCAAGCCCGGCATGACTTTTGGAAAGCTTGCGAGGATTGGCTCCAAACTCCTGGTATCGCGCGGCTACAAGCCCGGCGTCCACATCCTTCACGGTCCCTGCCACTTCGTGGGCATGGCTGTGCACGATCCCTCAGGCAGCAAGCGCGTCCTGGAGCCTGGCATGGTCATCACGGTCGAGCCCGGCGCCTACATCGTCAAGGAGAAGCGCGGTTGCCGTATCGAGGACGTTATCCTCGTGACGGAGAAGGGCTGCGAGGTCCTCTCCAAGGGCTGTCCCTCCACCCCCGACGCCATCGAGGACCTCATGAAGCGCCAAGGCCTCGCCCGCCCCCCCCTCGGCACCGCTGCCCCCAAGTCCAAGTCCCGCAAGCTCTAACCCCCCCCTCCCCGAGTACATGGGGTCAGACCCTTTTCACTCGGGTGTTTTGCCCGGAGAAAAAGGGTCTGACCCCATGTACTCGGGTGGCTCCGTTTTCTGACGACTGATGAAGGGTGATCGTCCTGTTTCGTGACGGTTTCTGGGAGGGGAATGTGGGGGCACCTTAGTGGAAGGCACGATGTGATCGAAACTTCTACGATCGTGGCTCAAGGGGAGGGGAAATCGAGGTCGATACTAAAGTCGGGTCAGGTCTTCCCCCCCGAAGCAGTTCCCTGGAGTATCGATGTTGGATTTCGACCGGATCACGGGTTTCTACGAGCGCGCCCTGGATGGTGTGACGTTGAGGCAGACCGTGATCAGCCACAATGTGGCCAATCAGAGCACCCCTGGCTACCGAGCCAAGCGCGTGGAGTTCGAGGATGCCCTTGTCAAGGCGGTCCGGCGCGGTGAACGCTTCTCTGATGTGGACCTCCCGATCGTGGATGACCCTTCTCCAGGTGGACCGACCGACAACAACGTCAACATCGAATACGAGTGGATGATGATGGAGCAGAACCGTCTCGTCCATTCTGTGTTGACGAAGGCGCTTGGGGGTTCGTTCAACTCGATGATCAAAGCCATCCGTTCGCGTTGATGCTAGAGGAGTAGTGTGATGCAGATCCGATCGACCTTCGCTGGATTCGAAACCTCTGTCGCTGGCATGCTCTCGGAGCGCAAGCGCATGGAGATCGTTGCCCTCAATATCGCCAATGCCAACACCGTAGGGCCGGATGGGCCCTACGTGCGTAAGGCGCTGATCTTCAAAGAGATCCTCGGGGACAAGATGGCTGGAGCGAGGGGTGGGAATCGAGCGGATGTCGGGCGGGGTGTTGCCGTGCAGGGCGTCTACGAAGATACGCGGTCCGATCATCCCAAGGTCTTCCAACCCGAGCATCCCTTCGCCGACAAGGAGGGATTCGTTCGCCAACCCAACGTCAACATCATGTACGAGATGGTGGACCTGCAGGCAGCGAAGAACGCCTACGCAGCCAACCTGGCCGTATTGCGGAACTTCCGGGCCATGACCCGCGAGGCCATCCAGAATCTGAGGAGCAACTGATGGAACCTCTGTCTGGTATCCAGAACGGGTTGTCCGGCAGCTTGAAGAAGTTGCAGGACGACTACGGGACCAGTCCTCTCAGTGAAGGACGTAAGCCACTGGACGCGCCTGATGGCCCCGACTTCGGGAGCCTCCTCGGTGATGGCATTCAGGATGTTGTCGATCTCCAACGAGCCTCACGAGACAAGACACGTGGACTGATCACGGGGGAGACCCAGAACGTCCATGAAGTCTTGATTGCCAACGAGAAAGCGGGAGTGGCCTTCGAGATGATGCTCGAGGTCCGGAACAAGCTCATGGCTGCGTGGAAAGAGATCACGCGCCTACAGGTCTGATCGCGTTCGATGTCGATCCGTCCCACAACCATTGAAGAGAAGTAGTAATGCCAGCATTCCTGAGCCAGTTCCTTGGTCAGTTGAAGAACATCTGGGCCCAGCTCAATCCGAGCCAGAGGCTCAACGTGGGCGTCGTTCTGCTTGCTACCGTCCTGGGCATGGGAGCTCTCGTCTGGTTCGGCAGCCGACCGGACTTCCGCGCCTTCAGCGACTACCCGGAAGAAGAAGCAATGGCCGTCACGCAGGCCCTCGAACGCGGTGGCATCGAATGGAAGCAAGGACGGGGCAACGTCATCCTGATCCATGGCGCCCAGTATGAGGCAGCTCTCAAGACCCTCGCCAGCGTAGGGCTGACCAATGGAGGTGCCGGGGGAAGGGACGAGTTCGATGTGTCCTCGATGATGGGGCCGACCAAGGTCACCGACTACATCCTCGAACAGAAGCGCGTAGGACAGGTCACCAGGGATCTTCGCAAGCTCGCCGGTGTCAGCTATGCGAGTGTCCACTGGCACGCGGGGAAGAGCTCCCGATTTCTCCGTGGAAATCAGCAGAATCGTTCGCGTGCGAGTGTCATGCTCGCCGTGAGAGACGGCAATCGTTTTCGTTCCATCGCGCGCGACGCCGTCGCCCTGGTTGCCGATGCACTCGACATTCCGCATGAGCGGGTCACCGTGATCTCCAGGGACGGCGGACAATACAACGTGGAGGCTGGTGGGGGTATGGGCGGAGGTTCCCATCTCGATCTCATGCGCCTCGAACTCCAGAGATCCGAGCTGTTGACTGCGGCCGCGCAGTTCAAGCTGGATGAGATCTTCGGATTGGACATGGCGAAGATCACGATCCACGTCTCGATCGACAACAAGATCCAGAGCAGTGAAGAGATCCTGACTCCGCCCGAGAAGCTCTTGAAGAGTGAGCGAACGAGCAAGGACAAGTCGACCAACGGATCCAGTGCCAACGTGGGGGATCCGGGTGTCGGATCCACCCTGAGTGGTGTGGGACCAGGCACAGGAGGGGGCACGCTGGGTGAGACCAGCAGCTCCACCTCGGACAAGGAATACCTGACCGAGATCGGTCGCAAGAAGGTCGTCCAGCTGAGCCCGGATATCAAGCGCGTGACCGTTGGCCTGGCCATCGATCCCAGCATCCAGACCAAACAGAAGGAGATAGTGGATCTCATCAAGGGCATCATCGGATGGACGCCCGAGCGGGATCCTGAGATCACCACCTTGGTCAACGAGATGCCCAAGCCCGAGACCGTGGCGGAGGAGACGATGAATGTGAGTGGTCTCTTCTCGACCTTCGGACCGATGGCGGCACAGGTACTATCGATCATTCTCGTCCTGTTCTTCCTGCGGGGAGTCTTGAAGCGGGCCAAGGTCCCTGCGCTGGCCGTCGACAGTCAACGATCGGAGACGGAGGAAGAGATGCCCGATCCGCGCAAGGAAGCGAGGAAGCTCCGCAAGGAGATCGAGAAAGCGGTGGCGAGCGATCCAGGTTCGGTATCGAGGCTTCTCGAATCCTGGCTCGTTGACAGCAAGATCGAATCCTGATGGCTGAAGGGCTCACAACGCGTCAAAAGGTCGCCACCCTGCTCCTGGGGATGGACCATGATCTGGCTTCCAAGATCCTTCAGCACATGTGCGAGGACGAGGTCGAGCTCGTGGCTCGGAGCATGAAGGAGCTGGAGGAGCTCGCTGTGAGCCAGGCCATTCTTCGGGACGTCTACAAGGAAGCCGTGGATCGCATGAAAGGGGCTGGCCTGGCCCTGGGTGACGTCGAGAATTCGACGAAGTCCATCATGACGAAAGCCTTCGGAGACCAGCGTGGAGATGCGATCCTCGTGAATGTCGAACAGCAGACGATCGCGCAGAGACCTTTCTCGGTCTTCGAGCGCGTACCTTCCGAGGATCTTGCCACGATCCTGGACGAAGAGCATCCACAGATCCGAGCCGTGTTTCTTGCCCATCTGGATGCGCAGAAGTCGGGCGAGGTCCTCTCTTTCTTCTCCGTCGAGAACAAGTCCGATGTCCTGCACCGAATCGCGACATTGGGAAGATCCTCCCCCGAAGTCATTCAACAGGTCGTCGAGGTGATCAAGAACAAGGTGCGGTCCTCTGGCCTCTCCACGGGGAGATCTGACCCCGGTGCCTGGGTCAAGAAGGCCGCCAACATCATCAACTACATGGATGGTGGATCCGACAAAGTCGTCCTGGATGGAATCTCCAGCAAGAACGAGGGGGTGGCCGAGGCGATCCGAGAGGAGATGTTCACCTTCGATGACATGGCTGACATCGAGAAGAAGTCCATGCAGAAGATCCTGGGATCCATCGATACTGCGGTGCTCTCCCTGGCTCTCAAGGCCTGCTCGCCTGGCGCGGAGCAGAACGTGTTCGACAACCTGAGCAAGCGAGCCAGAGAGATGGTGATTGATGAGCGTGACTCCAAGGGACCGGTGCCCTTGAGCGATGTTCTCGAAGCGCAGAAGCAGATCCTTGGTGTCGTTCGTGACCTCATCGAATCGGGTGAGGTCATGGTCGTAGGCGGTGGGGCAGAGCAACTCGTATGAGTCTGGTCCAGATCCCATTCAACACGCGCCCTGTGGGCTTCCAGGTCTGCCGGAAGGGACAGAATCCGGATTCCGATGCCCTTGAGGCGCAGCCGACGGCCCTCATCGACATTCTCTACGATCAGCAGGAACGTGACGCGCGGGCCACCGAGGCATGTCTTCAGCTGGTTTCTGACCTCCAGGCTGCGTTGGGCCAGATCCGGGAGACGATGGAGGCACGTCTGGACGACATGACGGACTACGTGCTGACGCTGGCTTTCGGCCTGGCCGAGCGGGTGCTGGATCGCGAGATCGCTGCTGGCCGATACGACCTCAGGCCTACGTTGACCGAGCTCCTCACCCAAGGACTCCATGGTCTGGGAGAAGGCGCGATCCGGATCTTCCTGCATCCCATCGATCATGAGCGACTCCTCCGTGGTTTCAGCGGTCATCCGGCTGCGAGTCTGGGCAGGGACGTCGAGATGGAAGTCGACCCCTCCGTGGCCCTCTGCTCCTTCCGGCTGGAGACCCGGCTCGGTCAGGTCCTGCATAGCCCGGAGCTTCTCCTCGAACGCATGACGCAGAAGATCCAGGAGGAGTTGGCATGAGCTTCCTTCCGGCTGTGGATCAGGTCCTCGGCATTGCCGAGCGCGGCTTGAAGAAAGAAGCGTTCGGGCAGGTCCGGGCCGTGGCGGGCTTGCGCATCGAAGTCGTGGGATTGGAATCCGCTGTGGGGGACCTCTGTCTGGTGCAAGGTCCCCAGGGAGAGACGCCCGCCGAGGTCGTTGCCTTCGGCCAAGGCCATCTCATCCTCATGCCCCTGACGGACACGCGCGGAATCTCACCCGGCGACCGTGTCTACAGCACTTCCCGTCCGCTCTCCGTCCGGGTCGGGCCGCAGTTGTTGGGTCGTGTCCTCGACGGACTTGGCGAGCCCCTCGATGGCGGACCAGCGATTCGTGGACAAGAACGATCGCTCATTGCCGATTGCCCGAGCCCCCTGTCGAGACCGCAGATCCTCGAACCGATCGAGACCGGTATCGCCTCCATCGATGGATTAATGACGCTGGGCAAGGGACAGCGCTTGGGGATCTTCGCTGGGTCGGGCGTAGGCAAGAGCACGCTGACGGGCATGCTGGCCAGAGGTTCAAGCGCGGATGTCAACGTGATTGCGCTGATCGGTGAACGCGGACGAGAGGTCAAGGACTTCCTGGAGGAGTCGCTCGGGCCCGAAGGACTCGCGCGATCGGTGCTGGTCGTGGCCACGAGTGACGCCTCTCCACTGCTGCGGTTCAAGGCAACCTTCTCCGCGATCGCGATAGCGGAGTACTTCCGGGATCAAGGCAAGGACGTGCTCTTCATCATGGACTCGGTGACGCGCTTCGCCACCGCTGCCCGTGAGATCGGGCTGACCGTAGGGGAGCCTCCGACACTCCGGGGCTATCCGCCCTCTCTCTTCGCCGAGCTGCCCAGAGTCGTCGAGCGGCTCGGCAATACGGACAAGGGCAGCATCACGGGCCTGTTCACGGTCCTGGTCGAGGGAGATGACTTCAACGAGCCGGTTTCTGATGCGATGCGCGGCCTCTTGGATGGCCACGTGATCCTGGATCGTGGTATCGCTACGAAGTCCCAGTTTCCCGCAGTCCACATCCTCCATTCCATCAGTCGCCTCATGAGTCGCATCGTGCGACCTGACCACCTCGAGGCCGCCCAGTTCTTGAGGCGTCTCATGGCGACCTACGAAGAGAACCGGGACCTGATCCAGGTGGGGGCCTATCGGCAGGGCATCGATCCAGAGTTGGATCTCGCCGTGCAGCTCATGCCCTACATGGAGAAACTCATTTTCCACGGGACCGAGGTTCGGCCCTTGGAAGCCACATTGCAGGGCATGCTGGAACTCGCCGCCCAGGCACAGGGAATGGTGCGTTCTTGACCGGGGAGACGGGCTTCCTCTCGTAGGCTGTTCCCTCCATCCGAGAACCTCCCGAATCGACCTCATGCCAAGCCGCCTCAAGCGCCGATAAGACGGGCGTATGAGAGCATTTCGATTCCGTCTCGAGAGACTGTTGCGCCTCTCCCATCGCAAGGAGGAGGCACTCCGAAAGGACTGGGCCATTGCCATGCAGGCGCGGGAGGAACTACGCCTCCGCGTTGATCGCATGGAGAGGGCTCGCGCCGACGCGGAAGAGTTGGGCAACTCCCTGTCGCCTGCTTCAAGCATGGCGATGGCCTACGAAGACAATCTGATCGGCAAGCTCCGGGCGCTCGAGGGAGAACGCATCCTCATCCAGGAGCGCGTGGACGAGGCTCACGAGCAGTGGAAGGCGGCCAGGATGAATCTGAAACAGATCGAGAAGCTCGAAGAGATCGAACGCCAGCGTCATGAGAAACAAGTGATGAGGCAAGAGCAGAGAGAACTCGAAGAACTGGCCGAGCTCGGTCGTCAGGCCAAGGCCAGAAGGAGGTTCTAGTGAAGGGTTTGCTGAAAGGTGTTGTGTTCGGAATCGTCGCCATACTCCTGTTCGGGGTCTCGATCCTCGGCTTCCTGAAGCTCTCGGGACGGCTGGACGAAGAGGGCATCGGAAACCTTCCTGTGGTGGGCCGCTATCTTGCGCAGGAGGAGGACCCGAGCCCGCTCGAGGACAAGAGCGAGGTGGGGCTGGCAGACGCTTCGGCGACCAAGCAGGATCGCAAGGCCATCCCGGCACTGGATCAGGAACAGGTGCGCCGCCGAGCCATCTTCAACTTCAAGTCTTTCGAGGCCTTGGATCCGCCCACATCGAGGGAGGAGATCATCGAGTTCTATCGCCTGGCGAAGGAAGGAAAGCAGCGGCTGAACCAAC
>JAJRTL010000380.1 GCA_024278315.1 Planctomycetota bacterium
GCAGTGTCTGGCCTCTGATCTCGGGTTGGGTTGCAAAGGCTGATTTCGCGTCGGGACGGAGTGAGCAGGCCTGGGCAGGCCTGCGAGGGCAACTGTCGCTCGTGCGTCACTTCGCGCCGGGCGTCATCGAAGAAGCCTATGCAGGAGACGCGTTCCTTCCGGCGGGCGTCTGTGCCCATCAGGCCTGGAGTCATGCGGCCCTGCTCGCAACCTTGACCGAGGGGCTTCTCGGGCTCGGCACCAGTAAAGACGGCGAGGCCTTGTGTCTCCGGCCCTCCCTGCCTGCGGCTTTGCCCCAGATCCGCTTCGAGAGGCTCAAGTATCGGGACCTGATCCTGTCCGGGCGGATCCGAAGGGATGTGGCCGGCTTGGACATAGAACTCCATGTCAGGGGTGAAGGAGAGGGAGCCTTGGACCTGGCTGCCTTCTTCCCTCGACCCGCGCGCTTCCTGGAGGCACAGCTGGATGGTGAGGCCATTCTGGTGGAAGCCTGCGAACGAGAGGAGTCCCTCCTGATCCAGACGGACCGCATCCAGATCCGCGCGGGTCAGGATCTCGAGTTGCGGATCTCCGTGGAGACCGAGCTCGAACTGGAGCTGCCCTGCCTCTTGCCCAGGCCTGGAAGTCCTTCGACCCGGGCACGCCTGGTTTCGCGTCGGCTGGAGGGGCCTGCGGTGCCGAGCGCGCTGCCGGGCCTCACCTTGCTCGTCGAGGGGCTCGAGGGCGATCAAGCCTGGCCGATGAAGCTCGGACAGCGGGGTCTCGAGAGGATCGACGGTGCGGAGTTCCGTGACGGAGAGCTTCATTTCCGCCTGGAGACCTCGACGAGCGGGTATGGTTCCAAGGAGATACGTCTGGGTTTTGGTGCCCTCGTAGAGGACGAGTGCTCTCAAGAGACAGGATCGGCCCATCAGGGGGAAATGGACTCTGCTTCCCCGGCATGAGGACGGTCCTGGACCGAGAGGCGCCGTCAGATGCATCGAGGTCATGAATCGTTCTGTCTAAGTCTATTTCATTCAACTGTTTGAAGCGTCTGGAGTCTTGACCCCGGCCGGGCTCCTGAGAAGATGCAGGCGATGAGGATTCTTCACGCGCTCCACGGCTTCCCTCCCGAGTTCTTCGGTGGGTCGGAGCTCTACGTTCGTGCTCTGGCGCTGGCCCAGGCTCGGCAGGGGCATGATGTCGCGATCGTGGCGGGAACCAACGAGGAAGGCCCATCCGGTCGATTCACCTCCGATCATATGGGCTTGGCCGTGTATCGGCTCAGGCGCTCAGGGCTCTTTCACGAACGATGGGATCATGGTGATTCCCCTTCGCAGACGACTCTCTACCGCGATCTGCTCGAGGAGTTTCGTCCGGACCTCGTGCACGTGCATCATTGGAAGCGCCTCTGTCGGGATCTCGTACGAATCGCGCACTCACTGGACATTCCCACGGTCCTGACCCTTCATGATCTCTTCGTGACCTGCCCGAGAGTGTTTCGTGTGCGCCGGGGGGAGACCTTTTGCGAGAGGCCCTTGTCGGTCGAGAGCTGTCTCGACTGCGTCCCCACGGAGGAGTGGATGGGCGCGGAACTCACGTCCCATCAGATCTACTGGTTCGCTCGAGCTTTCCAGGAGGAGCTCTCTGCAGCTTCGGCGCTCATCGTTCCCAGCCGCGCCCATGCCGAGTTCCTTGCGCCCCATGTCGGACATGAGGTCGATGACTTCGCCGTCTTGCCGCATGGTTCCATCCTCTCGTGGCCCTCACGCCAACAATCCTGTGTCTGGGATGGTGAGGGACCCCTGCGGATCGCTCACTGGGGGCATCTGCAGGAACTCAAGGGTGTCCACATCCTTGCGGAAGCCCTGTCCAAACTGGAGGACAAGAGCCGTGTGCAGCTCGTGCTCTGGGGTACCGCGGACGACCCTGAGTTCGACAAGACACTCAACGATTGGCTGGTGGGAGTGGATGTGGAGCGCCGGGACGAGTTCAGCCGGGATGATCTGGCCAGGTTGCAGGCGCATGTCGCCGTGTTTCCTACCTTGGCGCACGAGAGTCATTCGTTCGTGTTGGATGAGGCCTTCGCATTGGGGCTTCCCGTTCTTGCGAGTGCCCGTGGTGCCCTGCCCGAACGTGTCCACGAGGGTGGGCTCGTATTCCCTGCGGGAGATGCCACCGCACTCGCGACACTGCTCCAAGAGCTGCTCGATATGCCAGCCAAGCTGGAGGAGATGGGACGGGTGTTGCCCGAGCCACTCTCCATGGGGGAGCATTGGCAGGCCTTGGAGGGGGTCTACATCGAGGCGGCAAATCGTTCCTGCGATCCTCTGCCTGGGCAAGCACTGGCCCGCGCCCGCCGCTACGAGGAGCTGGTCCGGATTCTCGAGGCACGATGCAGGGAGATCGAAGGTCTTCGGGAAAAGGCCACGAGTGAGGCGCAGAATCTCGAGAAGAGCCTGGAGGAGTTCAGGGGGAGTCTCGCTGGATATCGCAACGAGATCCGGGACAAGGAAGGCGATCTGGAGCAACACCATGCCCTGGTCACAGAGCTTCGTTCGGATCTCGACAGCCACCGGGCCTTGGTCCAAGAGCTGCGCTCGGATCTCGAGAACCACAAGTCGGAACTCGCGCGAGCACAGAAGGATTTCGAAGTCACCGAGGCCGCTCTTGTCACCGAGAGAGAACAAGCCAAAGCGGTCGAAGAGTCGCTGGCAAGGGAGTGCGAAGAGCATGAGAAGACCGTGAAAGGTCTTACAGAAGCTCTTGCAGATGCGGATCGCCTCCTTCGTGATCTAGAAGACTCGATCCAGGAAGTCGCCCGGATCAGCGGACGGATGGATGATCTGGAGAAGAGCGAGGCTAGACTGCAGGAGGAGAAGCAGCGCCTCGAGGAGGTGGTGAACGTCCTTGAGAAAGCCAATACGAGGTATCGTCGGGAGAATCGTCTGGCCCTGCCGCTCGTCCTGCCTGCACGACTCCTTCTCGCCATCAAGGACCGTCTCCTGGGCCCCCCCGACAGACCGTCCCCTCGCTAGCCCTGCCCTTGCCCCATAACTTCTCCTGGACAACAACAGGATTCGACTGGAGTGAGGACAAGGCAGAGCTCTGGACCTTGGGCAATATCTATCAGGACTCTCTCGGCCCCAGCTTGGCCTCAAACA
>JAJRTL010000381.1 GCA_024278315.1 Planctomycetota bacterium
ATCATGTGAGGACCCAACTCACCCACGCGGCGAAAGCGGCGATCCATGATGCTGTATCTGGGTTTCCCTCGCAGCGGAATCTCCTCGGGCATCGAAAGCGGGTGATGCCCCAGGAAGAGGATCTCGTAGTCCGTCCCTACCCGCCTCTTCTGGAGGTCTCCGACTTGCGATTCTAGCTCGACACCTACCCGTAGAGGCTGCACATAGGGAGCCAAAGAGATCTCGACCTGCCCACCCGGCTCGAGAGAGTAGTGGGTTCCGTCGGCCTCCAGCATGGACAGGACCCCGCCTTCGTAGGTGGCATGCAGCTCCTGACCTGGCTTCAAGCGTGCCTCACCCATCTCCAGCACGAGGTCGTCAGGACCCTCGGGGCCGGCACTGGGCGCCGCCCGATGATCCGATCGATGGACGCGCAGGCACTCGAACTCCAACCCAAGGAGCCTCTCGCCATCGGGCTTGGCACGATAGAGGAGTCGCTCGGCGAAGCTCTGGTAACGTTCTTCGGTGTTGCTGGGGATGAGCATCGGGTCCATGCCTGGATACGAACTCGCCGATCGGGGAGGTCCATCGAAGAGATGGGGTCGAAATCTGAGCAGCGGATTCTAGGCAGCGACTCGCCTGCTGCCCAGACAGGAATCCCAACTCAGTCCATGAAAGCGCCACGATTCTGCGAAGTGCTCAGCTACGCATCCCCAAGGTAGATGTTCCGACGGCTCTGCCGTCTTGTCACGAGGACGATCATCCCTTAGGCTCAAGCCTCTCACCGTTGCTCCACGCTGATCATTCTGGACGAAGCGATGTTCCTGGAAGAAAGCAGTGACTCTCCGCACGATGCCTACGTGGCTTACCTGGATCGGTTCTCGAACACGGAGTCCCAGATCGCGGAGGAGGCGGGCACGGAGGACAAGACCTCCGAAGGTGCCAGAATCGGAGACGGTTTCACCGCGGGTACCGCCATTCTGAGCGAAGAGGCATTCTGTTCACACCTGGCGTCACTCGATGAGCTTGCCTTGCGGGAGATGGAAGGTCGACTCTCGACTGCACACCTCGAGCTGATGCGTGAGCTCCAGGCCCTTCTCCTCTGCGAGCCCCCGGAGGACTGGGAGCGTGACTCGCTGCCCCATGTGGCCGAGCGAAACCACGCCGAGTTCAGATCCCGCGAGACGAATCAGCCCAAGGGTGCTCGTCTCCGACGTGACCGCTGGAGGCAACTCAGGCGAGAGGATCGCTCCGCCGGAGAATAGCTCCTATCCTTTCTTGCTGCGCCAGAGTTTCGGCGACGATGCGTCGGTCGAGGCTTCCACCTCGTGAACCTGGTCGTAGCCCAGGTCGGAGATCATCCACCTCGTGAGTGACTCGACGGACTGAACCATGGCACGCGTCAGGACGCGGGGCTCCGAGTACATCCGCGCAGCGCTCAGGTAGTCTCGGGCCTTGAACAGACAGTCGAGGACCTGAAGCTCATGGGCGTCGAACTTCCCGGAGAAGATCCGGTGGGTCAGGGCGCGGAAGTCCCACTCTGCGACCTTCTCCAGGTCCATGCCATAGAGGTCCAGATTCTGCATGGCATGGTCCAGGAGCAAGGCTTCGAAGCAACCCAGGAGATGCACGAGCATGCGTCGAAGGCTCAGCTTCTGCTTGGCTTGCTGGAAGTCCTGGAGATCCAGACGCGCAAGAGTCCTGATCTTGGGATCTGCGACCATGCGTGGGTTGAAGAGCCCCTTCGGCCGTTGACGTTGGTCTCGGCCTGGGTCCGCTGCATAATCTTCCGCTCTCTCTTGAGCAGGAGCGCCGGTCGGCGCAGGCTCGGAGTCATGCTCCCTTGCCATCTCACGAGGGTTGGAGAGCCTGAGATTTCCCAGACCTGCGGCCTCGGTGACAGAGTTGTTCTCCTGATCGGTCTCTCCGGTGGCTCCGGGCGAGAGATTCACTTCGTTGAAAGCAAAGCGACTCCCGTTGTAGAGCTTCATCGGCTCCTCCGATTCGGGCGCCACTGCGGAATGGGCGTCTTCGGTGAGGTCGATGTCGAGCGTGGTCTGGTCAGGATCGATGTCCAGATCTGCGTTCAGTGTCAATTGACCGTTCTTGACCAACAGACTCACTCCAGGAGCGTGCATCTTGGCAATCAAGAAGTTGATCTTCGTCCGCGTCTCCTCGAGCACACGGCGTTGGGACTTCCCCAGCCCAGGAACCCGTATGTCGATGTCGACTTGTGCCTTGAGGTGATGCAAGCAGGACCCCAGCAGGATCCTCTCCTTCAGCGCGAAGTCCAGGGAGAGCCGATCCTCAGGGCTCCTGCCCGCACGACCCAGAAAATCGTGGATCTTGCGAACCTCTCGGACTTTCCCGGCAAAGCCATCGGGGGAAGGAAGGTGCTTCTCCTGGAGACTCCGATTGAAGTCCATCAGGTCCTTGCGCGCCTGATCCGCAGACCGGATCAAGATCTGCAGAGTTCGTTTGTCGACAATGAGACTACCCATTTCTCTCCTCGTTGGCTCCACACGGGATTCCATCCCACCTTTCGAAACTCTGGAACTCGGAGCTGAAGTCCCGCCCGCACTCTTGCACAAGTGCCTGGATCTGGCAGGCTCTGATCTCCTCTTCGCAACGCTCCCCCCATTGGTGCCATTCCATGGAGCTCCTCGACAAGCTGCGCCGGTTCCTTCCTTCGCATCGGGTCCTGACGGACAAGCCGACGCTCCTCACGTACGAGAATGACGCATTTCCTGTCCAGAAGCGGACACCCATGGCGGTGGTTTTCCCCCATACCACCGAAGAAGTCGCTCGCATCGTCCGGGTCTGCCAAGACCTCGGAGCTCCCTTCCTGGCCCGCGGCTCGGGCACCG
>JAJRTL010000382.1 GCA_024278315.1 Planctomycetota bacterium
CAAGCCCGCGCTCGATCCGAGGTCCAGCCTGGTCGGACGGCAGGGCCATGAAGAGAACGACGAAGGCCCCGAGGGCGAGGGGAGCGATGGCAGAGATCGAGAAGGCACGCATGCTGGAGACGGGGAAGCAGGATCCGCGAGAGACCCTTGGGGATCCGAAGTCTGGGCTTCGAGAGAGAAGGCACTGGGGCACACTGTTGTGTGCCTGCTCAGCAGAGCATCGGTCAAGGAAGTTGAGGGAACCATGATTCGACCTGGAGTCGCCTGGAGCGAGGGCAACTCCAGACAACAGAACGGACCAGGTGGGTCGCTCGGCGATTCGCGAGCTCCCGTGTCACGAGTCCGATCCGATGGACATCCTGTTGCCAGTCGGCCTGTTTGTATACCCCCTCAGGTAGCTACGAGGCCCTCCTGCCGGAATCGAAGGCCCATCCCCTGACCCGCAGGAGCCACAACTGCGCCAACGCTGTCCACATCTGGTTTGGTTCGCGCCACAAGAGAACTGGCCTGGGTGGGCAGGATCGAACCCGGGAATCTTGCCCGGCCCCTAGCCCGAACGACTCATGACCTCGATGCGTCTAACGACGCATGCGGTTCAGGACCGCAAACCTGACGGTTTGCTCACAAGGATCTCATGAATCATCCGGCCTGGAACGGCTTGAAGTAGACGGCATACACCGCCATCGCCACGAGGCCTGTGACGATGAGGCCAAAGAGGCCCGCCAGACTCTGCTTCCGGAACACAATGCCACCGAGAGCTGCGACACCAAGCCATGCGACGAACTTGAGGATGACCCAACCCGCAGTGAAGCTGTATCCGTACTTGGAGAGAAGCCCGAAGCCTGCCACGAGGACGATCAAGCTGAGTATGCCCGTGATCATCAGGCTCTTCCTCTTGAGTTCGGGGCGTGGGGCAGCAAAGGCCTTGAACGTGAACCGCAAGAGGAGGAAAACAGAGAAGACGTGAAGGAACTGGTAGACCTGGATGCTCATGTCTGACAGTAGTGCAGAACATCCGATCGACCTCAACAAGATTTCCGAAGCCCAAGCCTGCTCCTTGGCTCAGCGACAGAATCCGGCGCATGGGGCACTCAGGGCAGTGTATCGAAGGCCACCCGAAGGTCCCGCAGATCGGGGAGTTGAGCAGATCCGGCACCTCGCCCCTATCGATCCACATCCATCCCCGGACTTCCGACCAAAGTCACCGTCAAGGATCCGATCGTCGTCGGCGCATCCCCAGGCTTTCGTAGTCGAGCCTGACAAAAAGCGACCCAGGAGGGTCGTCGCATCGAAGCAATTCCGGGCCAACCGCCAAGTTTGCGGTCCTGAACCGAAAGATCCCCGTCATACGCATCGAGGTCATGAATCGTTCGGGTCAAGCCTGGTTCTCACAAGTGACCACGCCTGTTCCAAAACAACCGTTGCCGATAGAACCGGAAACTAGCGCTCGATCGTCACGGTCTGCACTCGACCGTGAGTGAGGAGGGAGAGACAGCTGTGCTCTTCGATCTTATTGCCGTTCTTGTCTCTGAACAGCACGAGATACCGACCGTCAGGCAGAGGAACCTTGACCTCGTGAGCACGGCTCTTGGCGGGGAGGATCATGGTACCGAGACCCTCCACCGGTCGTCCATCCTTGGTGAACTCGAAGTAGCAGGGGCCATCCCTGAGGTTCGTGGCGAGGAAGCGGACGAAGAACTTCGTGTTTGGGCGGATCAGGATCTTGGGTGGCGTCGCACCGGGTGACTTTGCAAACGGAACACTCGAACGTATTCGCAACCAGATCCCCCTAACCTCGACCTTGTAGACGTGGTCAGGCTGGAGCCCCGTGATCTTCCAACGTGAGGTCTCGAGGCCCAGATGGAAACCTCGCAATCGGGACCAACTCCCCTTGGCCAGGTGCCAAAGCGTTGCCTGGGATTCTCCTTCCAGGAATTTGCCGGCATCCTCGATCTCAACATCGATGGAGTACATCGAATCCAGCTGGTCGGAAGGCAAGTCGATCCAAACCGGCTTGCCCTTCGCAGCGACGAAGGTCTTCTCGACAGGTCGATCCTCTACCCCATAGCTCCGATTCCTCAGCTTCACGACGTAGGTCATGCCTTCAAGGAGCCAAGGAAACCGAATACCATCCGAGCCAGGCACACCCGCTGTGCCTCGCCTCGCCCTGGCCTGAGGCTCCGAGGTTGTGCCCTCCACGATCTGGACTTCCACGAGCACTGACGTGAGATCGGCCAACAGCTTGCCATGGATGCGTGGGGACACGAGCACCTCGACACGATCCGTGATGTCGAAATCGCAGCGGATCGTCTGACTGGCGGGGCAATCCAGATTCTTGAAAGGTAGATCCTGAACCCCTCTGATCCACACCTCGACGCGGTAGACGATCCCCGACTTGACGAGGAATCCATAATTGCCGACGGCATCGACCTTCTTCAACTGATGGTTCGCATTCCTGAGAGGTCGCCCGCTCCCTTGACTGACCTCTCGGATTCGGACACTGACGGAGGCATCCCCGCAGCCAAGGACTTTTCCAGCGATCGTCGCCGAAACAGGAAACCTCAGGATCCAGTGCTCTCTGCCCGGGACTGCCTGGTCGATCCTTGCATGCAGGACTTCCGTGGATTGCTGGAGGGTTCCAACTCTCCTCTGCGCCTGGAGGCGGTAGACCCCTCGCTTCTCGATGTTCAGCCTGTAGACACCATCTGAGTCTGTGATGACACATGGAAATTGCCCGAGGTGGCTCTCCGATGGATTCCCGAGTCCAGGAGCAGTGTAGCTACGGCGGCAGGACACGGACGCGCCGGCCACCGGAACCCCCTTCTCATCCACGCACACACCTTCGAGCGCAAGGACCGGCCAGAGGAGCAAGGTCTGCGCTGGCGGAGTCACACTCGCTTCGATGACAATGGGCCAGTAGGAGGAACGCACACCAGCCATGCTGGCAAGCAGGCAGTACTGCCCAGCAGATACTTGGAACGTAAAGCCTCCCTTGGTATCAGCGACGACGGAGTGATCTGGCTCTCGGAGCTCTGGAGCAGGCCTCCTGACGATCTTGCCCGAGGCGTCCTTTCTCTTGACCTCCCAGAGCGCAACTCTGACGCCCGCCGCACCCTGCTTTGTCGACGCGAAGACCACCCGTCCTCGAAGCGCTAGCAACTCCACATCCTTGGCCGTCACCAGAACAGCTACCCTGCCTTGGGAATCTTCGCTGACGTCCGTAGTCCCCCGGATTGGATCCGAGGTGGGATCTAACGCCTTTGGCCCCGAGTCCGCCGTGTCGGCCCGCGAGGGTGGATGCGGCTTCCTGTCGCCAATCACGGCATGAGAGCCCGGATCCTGCAGCCAAACCCAAAGCCCTACCGAGGCAAGAACCACACCGATGCATACGAAGAGGATAGGGCCTCTTCTCGTTCGATGAGCACGCGATCGAGAGTCATCCGGCATTGTCATCCCTTGCCTCTACTGAGCTCGGCCATGGTGACGAGCTCAATAGGTGATCCTGCACCAGGGAACCGGATGGTCGCGAAACCACCACTTGGCGACCTTGCTGCGCTGGAGGTCCTTTCCTACGCCCAAGGCGGTGGCACCGTGATCCTCGTTGGAACCGATCCTCCATCGGAATGCGGGGAGGAAGAGCCAGCCGAGCGCATTGGCCTTGGGCCAAGCGTAGGCACCCTGCATATAGATCCTCGCGTGGACCAGCCGCGCGTCCTTCGGGATCCTGTGCCCCATCGAGCTGCCCTGATTGAGCGCATCCACAACGAAAGGGAAGAAGAGAACTGGACGAAGACTCCAGGTGCAGCCGGGTGCGCCCAGCGCCTTGAGATCGAAGGGCAGGGGCTGCCCTCCCCACTTGGAACCTCGACCCGCATCGCCAATCGCCAGGAAGCCCGGTTGTTTCGCGAGGAGAGGGCCTGCCGACCAGCTCCATCGAGAGCCCGGGAACATTCCGTCGCCGAAAAAGACCTGGCCCAGGAAGTTCCACTTCTGGAAATGACAGTTGTAGCCATTGCCCTCGTAGTCGAAGTATCCCTTGTCCTGGACCTTCTGGATCAACCCGTAGCGGGAGTTCATCTTCGTGACTACCGACGAGGTAGCGAAGTCGAGGACCAAGGATGTGCCAAGTTTCGGGGAAGCAATGAAGCGGCGCCTGAACGGGATACGGAAGTACCAATCCGGTTTGGTCTGCCAGGTGATCCTGGGTAGCTGGATCGTGCCGGAGAAGACCCGCGTGATCGTCTTCCCGTGGTTCTTGGCGAAGGTCAAGGACCTCTTGTAGGGTTGAATAGGGCTAAACGACAGATCGAGTGTCAGGGTCACCGCAGTCGCGTCGAAGCCAGGCACCCAGCGACTCCTGATCTTGGGCTGGAAAGCGACTTCGCGGATGGCGATCGGGCGGGCTGGCAGGTCCTTCGTCGTGTATAGACATTGCTGTCTCGATGGGAGCCAGTTCTTGCTGGGGACGATGAATCCAACGCCGCCGCTTCGCGGGTGGATGCCCTTGGAGGGGAGCGTCACCGTATTCTGCGCCATGACCGGCGTCGATCCGATCCACAGCATTCCAAAGATGAAAGCGTACGCGCTCATGGCAGCGAATCTCCCATGCCGATGACTCACCGGCGAGAAGTCCGAGAGCGCAGGGCGACCCTGCGAGTTCGGGGAATCCGGGGCGCCCCAGATCCTACCACTTCCACAGGAATCCTTACACGAAAGCAGCCCCCGCGGCCTAGCCCCATGGAGCTGCCTGGTATGCCCGGGAGGATTCGAACCCCCATCTCCTGATCCATAGGATGAAAAGGGGCGGGCAGCAGCGTTGCGCAAAGCGTGGATTGACAAGAACTTCAGCGAGCGCAACCTGAGACGACCCGGTTGCAATCAATGTCATCCGGTCGCATGCCATAACAAGCACACTCCTCCGAAAACGACCGAAGCGCATCATGTTTCCAGCCGTTCCCAGTTCGCAAAGTCAACTCTTGGACCAACTTCAACAAGGGCTTACGAGCACATGGGAGTCCCGGTCTCTTCTCCTGATCGCGGATCACCATAGTGTTCGCGCAGACTCAACAAGCAACAGTGTGGTGGCTCATCCGCTGCTAGCACATCGGCCGGTACTCCTGGAACGGTGGATCCGACCAGATCCAAATGCGTCAACACACCACCGAACAGGAGCCCTCGTGGAATGTCGCCGAGGACACACTCTCTTGCAAAGACATAGGTTAGTGAATGATTGGATTCCAAAGCGGCGAGATCGGACACACGGGTCCCACTGCAACGGAACAACCACAGATGCTGCTTGCCCGCGAGGGGAGTGAGATCGCCTACTTCCGTACCGTCGCATTGAAGTTCGCCAAGGTCCGGCATATCTGCTAGAGGCGAGAGGTCGGCGATTCCCGTGTCGCTGCAATTCAGCTGCCGAAGGTGGCGAAGTCCAGCAAGAGCAGAGAGGTCCGCAACAGGAGTATTCTGGAGGTCAAGGCTCCGAAGACCTTCAAACCCAGCCAGCGGTTCAAGGTTGCGCACTTGCGTGTGACCGATGTTGAGTGATTCCATACGACGCAGCTCACGCAAAGGCAGTAATTCGCTGACCTTCGTCAGGTGGCAGTCCAGTGACTCCAAATCTCGCAAGCCAGCCAGCGGAGTGAGATCCGTGACAGAGGTACGGCCACACTGAAGCGATCGCAAACTCTGCATTCCAGCTAGAGGCGTCAAGTCACCTACCCGGGTTCCACTGCAGTTGACATGCGCCACGTGCCGAAGTCCAGCCAGCGGTGACAGGTCATCGACTGCAGTGTCCGCGCAGTCAAACATCTCGAGGAACCCGAGTTCGGCCAGAGGCGAGAGGTCGGAGACCTGACTCGATTCGACCATGAAACTACGTAGTTCCCTCAGCTCTCTCAGCGGCCTGAGGTCGCCGGTTTGCGTGTGGCTGCAATTGAGGTACTCCAAGCCAATCAACCCGGCCAGAGGTGCCAGATCTCTGATCCGCGTGCGGCTGCAGCTCATCGCGTCAAGGTCGTGGAGGCCTGCAAGCGGAATGAGATCGCTCACCCGAGTTCCATCGCAGGAGAACTTCTTCAAGCTCCGCAGGTCGGCTATGGGCCTAAGGTCGCCGACCTGGGTGTCCATTACATCGAGGTTCTGGAGGCTCCGAAGCCCGGAGAGAGGATCAAGATCTCTAACTTTGGAGTCGTTGCATCGAAGCGTCCTGAGATTCGGCAACCCCGCAAGGGGAAGCAGGTCCACCACTTGCGTCCCACCACAGAAGAGCGAATGGAGCCTATGTAGCGCCGCAACCGGCGCAAGATCCGTGACTGGTGTGTGCCAGATGCTGAGAGCCTCCAAAGCCGGGAGTCGCGATAGGGGCAGGAGATCCATGATCTGTGTGCGATCACACTTGAGCGTCCGCAGGTCTCGTAGGCTTGCGAGCGGTGAAAGATCGAACACGGGAGTCTCTGAACAGTCGAAGTCCTGCAGGCCATGCATCCCCGCAAGCGCGGTGAGATCGGCGAGCTGGATGTCGCGACAGTCAAGCCTTTGCAAGTTCTTGAGCCTCGCAAGCGCCCCAGGCAAGACCGAGATATTGTTCGGCTCAAGGCTGTTCTTCGACAGTTGCCAGTTGTCGTCGTAGGGCGCGTAGCGGGGTGCGAGATTGAGGAAGATGAGATGCTCGAGGTCGAAGAGCTCGGCGGGCAAGTCCGTCAGACCAAGATTGCCCAGATCTAGAGTTCCCGTTTGCTGCTCCCTCTCTTCCCTGATGAGTCTCTCGGCAAGTCTTAAGCCGTCCATGTCGTCTCTCACTGGGTCAATACTGGTCTACGCGGTCGAACGGGAATCAGCTTGGGGAACCACACGAGAGACGTCGAACGACATCACTCGAACTCTTCGATCTCCTCTCCCAGTCCTGCAATGACCGGCACTTTCCACAAATGCGCCGCCTGTTGGTCCATGGGGTTTGGGGCGACTGGCATTCTACCAATCTCGCACGGATGCGGGCACACCGCGCGAGAAGGCCCGCAGATCGTCCACATGCCCTCAAGTGCGATCAGGGTCGCGACCTCACGGGAGACGACTCTCCTGCATGAAAAGGGGCCTGTCCCCAAACCGAGCAGATGAGCATGTGGGCCGTACACAAAAGCAGCCCCAGCGGCCTAGACCAATGGAGCTGCCTGGTATGCCCGAAGGGAGTCGAACCCCTAACCTCCTGATCCGTAGTCAGGTGCTCTATCCAATTGAGCCACGGGCACTTTCAAGGGCGAGGGAGTCTAGGGCCTGGGCTCTCTGGATCAAGTGGGGAGTGGGAGCTTTCAGCCCCCCACTCTCGGGAGTCGACCAGGGAAGGGATTGCGGGGCCTGCAAGGCCCTTGCGCAGATTCCTAGGAGACGCCGAGGATGCGGCGCTGGATCTCCAAGGCAATCTTGAGGCCATGGGTCTTGCGCGTGGCGGGCACGAAGTTGTCCGCGCACTCGTCCAAGAGGCGACCGGTCAGGAAGCCCTCCATGTAGTCCAGGAAGGACAGGATCAGCACGGGAGCCGGGCGGCCCTCGACGGGATCCGAGAGGAGGATGGGCATCCAGGAGTCGCGGAGCTGCTTGCAGAAATAGGTGTCGAAGTCGCCCTCGAGCGTAGCCTTGAGCCACTGGACGGCCACGCGCCGACGCAGGCGAGCGATCGAGGGGCGCGGTGCCTTGGCCGACTCGAGTGCCTGGACGGGCACGAAGCCCTCTGCTTCCTGCACGACCTTGCGAGCATGCAGGGAAGCCACCTCGGCGATGTCCTCGATCTGATTCTCGAGGTAGAGATTCAGATCCCTGAGCTCCTGACGAGTCTCATCATCGAAGTGCAGGTCGGTGAGGATGCTGCCCAGGACCCCGGTGCGGGGAGGCTGGAAGCCCTTGCTCTCGTGGGGAACACGATGCTTCTTGCTACGATTCGGAGCTGTCTTTGTCTTGTGGATGGCCATTGGCGATCTCCCTGGGATCAGATCGGGGGCAAGGTCAGGAGAGGGGTTCTCCATCTCCATGAGATCGGCAATGCCCCCCCTCTAGGTTGAGGAAAAGCCCGCACGAAGGGGGAATCTACCCGGCCCCTCCCTGCCAGCCGCCCCCATCAAGCCGCCCGCCAGGACCCGGTCCCCAGATCTGTCTCTTGAGGCCCTGAGGCCCGCGTCAGTCGCCGTCCGCCTCCGGGGTCAGAACCGAAAACTCGTCGCAGTAGGCCGCACCGTAGTCACGGCAGACCTTGGGACGCACCTCATAGATCGAACAGCCCATGTGGCCGTTGAACATCTTCCGGAGGAAGACGCACTGCGTGTCGTCCTCATCCTTGGGCTCGTCGGGTTTGACGTGCTTGAACATGGTCTTGTAGAAGCCCGCGATGTCGTCATCCGCCTCGAAGTAACGATCATAGGTCTCTTCGTTGTCCGGCTCGCCCAGGTGCTCGATGATGCGGATCCGCTCCTCCTCGCTCAAGTGGATGCGCCCCATGTGGCAGCAATCCGCGTGGTAACAGCGATCGCAACGGTTGGGCATGTAGTCGGTCGGGACCTCCATCATGGCATCCTGGATGGCTGCGACCAGATCCTCCACCGCTCGCTTGAGCGGCACGCAATCCTCGTCCTCGAGATCGAAGACGCGCGAAAGCGTCTGCTCGAATTCCATGTGCTCGTAGGCCTGCGTCGGCGGATAGGACTCGACCGTGAGCTCATTGTCGCTCAGGTCGATCTCCAGGTTCTCCAGGTGGCGGAAGAAGAGCTCCAGCTTCTCCTTGCCTGCCACCTTCTTCTGCCAACGCGCTTTGGGACCAGCGGTCTTGTTGCCGCCCTTGTTCTTCTTGGACATGAAGGTCTTCCGAAATGGATGCCTGATTCGTGTGATTGCGAGCCACCCTCCCGGGATGGCAAGCGGGGGATCTTAGCGCCCTTTCTGGAACCAGAACCACTTCTCCTTTCCTCTTCTGCGGTCCTGGGACCGAGCCGGCCAGAACTCGGCCATAGGGTGGTAGCCCCGGCGGAGGAAATCCTGGGTGAAGGGGCCTGGCTGGACCGAGTAGGGTGGCCCGCCTGCGCGCTCGCGCACGGGAAACATGAGCCCCAGGAAGAGCCCTCCAGGCCTCAGCACGCGGTCATAGAGATCCATGAGTGCCGGGCGCTGCGAGGGATGGACGGCGCAGTAGCAGGTATGCTCCAAGACCGCGTCGAAGCTCTGGTCCGGCACCTCGGGCAAGTCGAAGAGATCCGCACAGTCGAGCCGGACCCGGTCCGAGACGCCCGCCACAGCGCCCATCTTCCGACAGGCCTCGATCGCGAGCGGGGCGTAGTCCACGCCGTGCATCTCAAAGCCCAGCTGGGCCAGCCCGACGATGTCGTAGCCCCGACCACAGCCTGGGACGAAGATCCGAGCGGGGGCCTCTAGCGGCCAGCGGCCCTCCTCCAAGAGACTCGCGAGTCCCCAGGTCATGCCACCCTGGTCCCAGGGTGTGTGCTCCTCCTCATAGCGCTGGTTCCAATCCAGCCCGGTCAGAGGATCTGCTCCCGACGGTGCGCGTTCCTTGGTCATGCCGCTAGACTAGAGTCTGTCCACGCAACTTGAAGAGAGGAAAACCCGCTTGCACCCCCGATCTCTGCTCACGCTCACTCTTGCCTCCCTGCTCTTCCTCCTCTCCTGCGCCCCGGTGCCCTACACCGGACGCAGCCGACTCCTGATCACGTCCGAGCAGGAGGAGCTCGCCTTGGGGCTCAAGGCCTATCCACAACTCATCAAGGAGTACAAGGTGATCGAGTCCGGCGCCGAGGCTACGATGGTCCACCGGATCCTCAAGAGGCTGGCCGCCCAGGACTCCCGCCAGTACTCCTGGGAGGTGAAGCTGCTCGACGCCCCCAAAATCGCCAACGCCTGGGCCTTGCCCGGAGGCAAGATGGCGGTCTATACCGGCCTGCTGGCCATGACCCAGAACGAGAACGGGCTCGCAGCCGTCATGGGACACGAGATGGGCCACGCCATCGCTCGCCACAGCGGCGAACGCCTGAGCCAGGAGATGGTCGCCAAGGGCATCCTCGTCGGAGCCCAGCTGAGCCTGGATGAGAGTCAGTACCAAGGGGAGATCATGGCTGCCCTGGGTGTGGCCTACAAGCTGGGCGCCGCCCTCCCCTATTCGCGCGCGCACGAGTACGAGGCCGACGAGATCGGTCTGATCCTGATGGTGAAGGCTGGCTATGACCCCTACGAGTCCGTCCGTCTCTGGGATCGCATGGCCGCGCGTGCCGGGAGTGGGACCATCGAGTTCTTCTCCACCCATCCCAGTTCCACGAACCGCGCGAGGCGACTGGAGAGCCTGATCCCCGGGATCCAGGCGAAGTACGGACCGAAGGCCTCGAAGTGACGGACGGCCGGGTCCGGATGATTCTTGAGATCGTCGCGAGCAGATGCATCCGAGGTCATGAATCCTTCGGCCAGAATCCTGAATGCGAACAGAACCAGCGCGGGAGGGCAACTCCCCGCTACTCGGGTCGGCCCCAGTAGAAGCCCTGGCCGAACTCGACACCGAGGTCTCTCAAAACCTGCAGGTCCTCGAGACTTTCGATACCCTCCGCCACCGGGTCAGCACCCAAGGCGTGGACGACCTTGACGAGACGGGACAGACATTGTCGCACATCCGCGTTGCGGGCGATCCCATCCACGTACTTGCGATCGATCTTGACCACATCGGGCTCGAGGACGATGAGTCCCTCCATCGAGGATCGCCCAAAGCCCACATCGTCGATGGCCACCCGGATCCCTGCCTCACGAAGAGCGCGAATGGGCCCCCGCAGCAAGCTGGGATCGCCGAGGAACTGCTGCTCGGAGATCTCGATGCAGAATCGTGAGAGCCCTCCCTCATCCTCGAACTTGGCGATCAGGAAATCGATGGGCGAACCCACGATCGTCGAGGGGAAGAGGTTGATGTTGTATTTCTCGTAACCACCGACCTCGCGTGCCGCTTGGATACAGGCGTCCATGCAACGCAGATCCACCGCGACAAGCACACCTTGCTCCATGGCCAGACGGAAGAAGTCCAGAGGGTTCTCGAAGACTCCCGCTGGTCCCCGCGACAAGAACTCGAAGCCCACGACCCGGTCATCCTCGAGGCTGAGGATCTTCTGCTTCACGACCCGGATTCCCTGGTCTTCCAGCAGCAGACGTCGAATGTCCACGGCACTTTCCGACGGCGAGTGCGAACAGATGCTCAGGGCGGGCGTTTCGTGGATCTGAACACTCACGCGGTTCTTGCCCTCTTCTTTGCTCCGCTGCAAAGCCGGGCCCGTGAGGCTCAGGATGTCCTCGATGGAGTAGGTGTAGGGCGGAATCTCGCTGATGCCGATCGAGACCGTGATGCCTCGGCTGCGGCCCGAGAGCGGGAGCTGCAGATGGTGGACGGCGAGCCGGATCTTCTCGGCAACAAGGCGACCCTTGGCGAGATCCTTGCGCGGCAACAGCACGAGGAACTCATCGCCTCCGATGCGAGCCAGCAGCTCTTCGGGGTGAAGCCGCTCCTGCAGGGTCTCTGCAATGAGGCGCAGGGTCTTGTCGCCGACGGCATGTCCCAGTCGATCATTGACCTGCTTGAAGTCGTCGAAGTCGATCTCCAAGGCTACGAGCGAGTTCCCCGCATCGGGACCCAGGTGGTGATCCTTGACCAGGCGCGACTCGACACCACGTCGATTCAGGGTGCCGGTCAGGGGATCCATGAAGGCCAGCTCGGCCAGCTGCTTGTTGGCACGCTCCAGCTCAGCCGCAAGATCGATCAGTTCGTCACGCACCTGCTTCTGCCGTGTGATCTCACGCATGGCCAAGAGCCAGGCAGGCTTGCCGTCCCACTGGAGGATGTCGACGCGCACATCCACGGCCTTGCCGTTCTCGAGTTCGACCTCGGTCCAGAATCGAGGATCGAAGGGCAGGTTGATCTGGTGTCCGTGCAGCCGATTGCAGTTGACGCCGAGGAGTTTGCAAGCTCCTGGATTGCCGAACACGATATGGCCTTCGATATCCACGACGAGAATGCCATCGCTGATCGTGGCCAGCACACTCTCCAAATGGATCTTGTCCCAGTTCCCCATGACCGAACGGGCTTTGTCCAGGATCTGGGTACGCCGCCGGTGCAAGGACTCGTGGATCGAAGCGGTCAGGCTTTCGATATCGACACTGGACCGATCCACGACTTCGCACACGAGCGCGCGATCCACAAGGTCCTGGAAATGCTGGTTCTCATCCTGGGTAAGGAGGATGAGGGCCAGGTCGGGAATCTCGATGAGGAGATTCTCCAGGATGTTGATCTGTGAGGGCAGTGCCTCGGCCAGCTCCACCAAGGCCAGGTCGACTCGCTCTCGACCCAGGTATTCCTGCGCCTCTTCGAGATTCTCTACTGAAGCCGGACCCACCAACCCGACAGCGTCGATCCAATCGCGGGGCAGTGCGCTTTCCTCTCCATCGCCGACGTACAGAATGCGAAGGGCAGTCTCTGGAGGAGGAAGCTCATCGATTTGGAGCTTCGGAGCCATGGGCGATTCATCGACAGTCCTGGACAAGGGATTGAGGGCGACCTGCCGAGATCCCCAACTCGCCTTGGCAAGGCCCGGCTGGGAGGCGACGGTGTGCGACCCTACCAAGCGCCTGGATGGGATTCCACGGCGTCATCGGAGCAATCCCGGCGATGGAAAGTCCCGAGCCCAGCGCGATCAGGATTCGTCCGGGAGCTGGGGATGGGGCAGAGATTTCTGCAGTTCTTCCTCGATCCTCGCTCGCAGATCCACGCGATCCTCGCTCTCGTGCACCGAGACAAGCAGAGCGCCCCGCTTGGCTGCCACAGGATCCATGCCTTGCCGGTCCACGAGATCGGCCTTGTTCAGCAGGGTCAGCCGTGGGATTTCCGTTGCCGAGAGATCGGCCAGTGTGTCCTCGACGATCTCCTCCCTGCGCTCCCAATCATGCGCGGACACATCCACGACATGCAGCAGCAGTCGGCTCTCCTGGACTTCCAAGAGCGTCGAGCGGAAGGCATCCAACAACCCATCGGGGAGCTCACGGCAGAAGCCCACCGTGTCGGCCAGCAACACCTCCGTTCCCTCGGGCAGCCTCGTCTTGCGCACGGTCGTGTCCAAGGTCGCGAAGGCCAGCTCTTCCGAGAGGACCTCGGCTTCGGTCAAGGCATTGAGCCAAGAGGACTTGCCAGCGTTGGTGTACCCCACGAGCGTAACCATCGGCAGACCCGACCCCAACCGGCGCTTGCGTCTCGTCTGATCCTGCCTGGCCTTCTTCTCCAGCAGGGCCTCGACCCGATGGATGCGCTCACGCATACGGCGGCGGTTGAGCTCGAGCCGGACCTCGCCCTTGCCGCGTGTGCCACCACCGGCCGAGTGACGACGACCGATGCGCGAAAGGCCATGCTTACGCACCACCAGACGAGGCAGCTGATAGCGCAGACGAGCGAGCTCCACGCGCAAGCGCGCCGCCCGCGTCTGTGCACGGCGCTCGAAGATCCGCAGGATCAGCTCGGTCCGATCGAGCACCGGAAGCCCCAAGCGATCCTCGAGATTGCGCGCCTGGATCCCACTCATCTCCTGATCCAGGATCACGAGATCACAGCCGTGCTTGACCGAGAGCGATGTGAGCTCGTCGACCTTGCCCTTGCCAACCAGGGTCCGGGGATCAGGGCTCGCCCGGTGCTGCTGTGAGACCGCTACGACCTCGTAGAGAGCCGAGTGGCTGAGTTCGATCAGCTCCTCCATGCGCGCCTGCGCCTCCTCCTTGCTCTTGGTCGCGACGCCCACGAGGAGAGCGCGCTCGCCCTTTCCGGTCTTGGACAAGCCCATGGCCTTGCGGCCGAGTTCCTCTTCGCGGGCGACAATGACCTCGAGAAAGTCCTCGGGCAGGGTCGTGAGACGCTTGGCCTGCGCGACGCTCACGCCCCGATCATCCACGTCATCCGCGTCGAAGCGGCCGGGATCGATATAGGCCTCCTCGACCCAAAGCACTTCCCCGAACTCATCCAGCAACAGCCTGACGGCGGCATCCAAGCGGTATCGCAGCACATCGAGACGATCCTGGTCGGGGAAGCTGCGATCCTCACCGATCTCGGTCCGGATCAGTCGCAGGCCAGAGAGCCGTCCCGGCGCGGGAGGGGGTCCGAGGTCACCTGGCAAGGGCACTCCAGCACGATCGCCGATGAGGACTCTCTGCACCTGACCTCCGCGGTCCAGGAGCACGCCGACATTGCGCCCCAGATCGAAGGCCCGCTCTCCGAGTTCGCGCGCCAGGTCCACGCCCACGAGACGCTCACGATCCGTACGACGATGAGCCAGGCGTGTGATCCCCTGGAGCTGACTCGGCTTGAGGCCGTGCGTCTTGCCAAAAGGCCTGGCCATGGCGAATCGATCAATGCGGGTCCGGTCGCGAAGCGACCCGGGCCTTACGACGCTGCTGTGCATCCTTGTAGCGACGCTTCTGCTCGCTCGAACGAGGCACAGCGAGCGGCACCTGCGCAGGGCGTCCCGTGTTGGGCTCCAGGGCCACGAAGGTGAGGTACGCACTCGCGACGTGGTAGCGCTTGAGGGTGGCCCTATCTTCGGCCCAGACCTTGACTCCGGTCTCCACCGAGGTCCGGCCTGCGAAGTTGACCGAGGACTTGAGCACCAGGACCGACCCCACCTTCACAGGATTGTGGAAGTCCAGCTTGTCGACGCTCGCGGTCACGACGGGCTTGCGCGCATGTCGACCTGCCGCAATGGCGGCCGCGATGTCGATGAAGTGCATGAGCCGCCCGCCCATGAGATTGCCCAAGGGATTGGCGTCGTTGGGCATGACGATCTCATTCATCTCGGTCTGCGAACGTGAGACCTGCCTCTTTTCACGCTTGGGACTCATCGGCCATCCTTGGACGATTCGGGGGCGTCAGCCTCTGGCTTCTTCGCATCCGTCCCGGAGGCAGGCTCCGGCTTCGCAGGTGCCGCATGGGTGGCCTGCCTCCGCCCTTCGGTTCTCATGGAGGCTTCTGCCGTAGCCTTGTCCGACCATGCCTGGGTCGTGACCTTGCCTCCGACTTCCAGGAGCTTCGCGAGGTTCTCCTCCATACTGCCCATCCCGATGAAGACCATTTCCTTCTTGAAAGGCTCGCTTCTCCAGCCGCGGCCCCTCAAATCGATTTCGCCACAGATCTGGCCATCGGGTCTTTGGACCTGATAGAACTCCTCATTGAAGTTGGGTTTCTGGACCCTCAGCAAACGCAGAACACCCACCATCTCGTCCTGCTGGACGACCTCCCAGCGGTGCACTTCCACGACAGGGAAGATGTCCACACGAGCGCCAATGCGCGACATCGTCGTCTCCTGACAGGAAAACAGGATCAGGCATGAGACGAGTAACAGGCTCTTGTGCATCGGTGCGTATCCTCCCTTGAAGTCCGCCATGAAAGTCCAGGTCCCGCCCGCACTTTCGGGGCGCAAGCATAGCCGATCCCACCCACCCGGAGGTATCCTCGTCCCGAATGACTTCGCTCTCTGAACAAGTTCGTTCCTGGTTCGAGCCGGGTAGCCCACTTGCCGAACGGCTCCCGGGCTACGAGGTGCGCCCGGAGCAGGCCGAACTCGCCCGGGCGATCGCACGCAGGATCGGAGAAGGCGAAGCTCTCGTCGCCGAAGCTGGGACGGGAGTCGGCAAGTCCTTCGCCTACCTCCTGCCAACGCTGCTCCACGCCACGGCGACAGGCAAGAAGGTCATCGTCTCGACGAGGACGAAGGCCCTCCAGGAGCAGTTGGACCGGAAGGACCTCCCCTTTCTCCAAGCCGTCCTCGGCCGAGAGTTCACCTGGACCCTGGCTGTCGGCCGCAACAACTACGTCTGCCTCCGTCGGCTGGGACGCGCCGGGAAGGATGCCTCCAAGCTCTTCCCAGACCTCGAACTGGCGGAGCAGTTGCGCGTGATCCAGGAGTGGGCGACCACGGGCCAGAGCGAGGGCCGGTCCAGCGAACTGTCCTTCGTGCCTGACGGACGCGTCTGGAGCGAGGTCCAGGCCGAACAGGGCAACTGCCTCGGTAAGGAATGCCCCTACTACGAGCCCTGCTACTGGCAGCGTGGCCGCCGTCGCATGCGCACGGCTCAGCTCCTGGTCGTCAACCACGCTCTCTACTTCGCCGATCTGGCCTTGCGTCTGCGGGGGGCCGCCTACCTCCCCGAGCATGATCTGGTCGTTTTCGATGAGGCACATCATCTCGAGGAGATCGCAGGAGAGGCACTCGGCCTGCGCTTCAGCCCGGCCATGATCGAATGGCATCTCTCGAGGCTCCATAGCAAGAGTGGACGCCGTGGCCTGCTGGTTCGCAGGGAGCTGGCTCATCTGACGCCACTGGTGTTCGAGCTGCGCGAGGCCGTTCAGCGATACTGGATCGATGTCGCAGGCATGTTCGCCAGCCTGGGTGGTGATCAGGAGGGCGGATCCGTGCGCTTCTTCGATCCGATCCCCGATCAGATCAGCCTTGCCATGATGCGACTCGTAGATGCCCTGAGGCACGAGGCAGCCCCCCTGCCGCAAGACGGAAAGCTCGAGCTCGAGAGCAAGGCAGACCGCATAGAGGAGCTGTCACAGATTGCTCGCGCCTTCACCGCAGACTCGAATAGCGACGAGGTGCGTTGGATGGAGAGGGGGCGCAAATAGCTCACCTTGCGCATGGCTCCGATCTCGGTGGCCGCCGCGCTCCGCGAAGGGTTGTTCAAACGCATTCCGCGCAGCATCCTCCTCTCCGCGACCCTGGGACCTTCCCAAGGTGGCTTTGCCTGGTTCCGCGAACGCCTCGGTCTGGAGAAAGCGGAGGCTCTCGAACTCGGATCGCCCTTCCCCTACGAACGCAATGTGGTCCTGGACGTCGAGGAGGGTCTGCCCGATCCCTCGCAAGACCGCGTGGGCTTCGAGCGCGAAGCCAGCGAACGCGCTGCCAACCTCGTCGTGGAGAACGGTGGCCGAGCCCTCATCCTCTGCACGTCCTGGAGATTCCTGCGCCAATGCCGTCAGATCCTTGAACCAAGACTCCGAGAGGCAGGCATCCCACTTCTGGTCCAGGGAGATCAACCCTTGCACCAACTCATCCAACGCAAGCAGGAGTTGCCCGAGAGCGTCCTCATCGGAACCGACTCCCTCTGGGAAGGCATCGACATCCCCGGCGACGCCGTGACCCTGGTCATCCTGACGCGCTTCCCCTTCCCCGTCCCCACACATCCACTGACGCAAGCACGCATGGAAGCCGTCGAGCGACAAGGGCTCTCGAGCTTCATGCACTACTCCGTCCCCCACGCACTCCTCAAGTTCCGTCAGGGTTGCGGACGTCTCATCCGCAGCTCGAAGGACAAGGGCAAGGTCGTCATCCTCGACCCCCGCGCCCGCCGCAAAAGCTACGGCCGCCGCTTCCTCGACGCCCTCCCCCCCTGCCGCCACAACGAAGAAGACCTCGGCATCTAATCCCCCCCAACAGCCCCCCCACAAACACCACCCAAGCAGAAGCAAACACCC
>JAJRTL010000383.1 GCA_024278315.1 Planctomycetota bacterium
GCACCCGAGCCGCCCCCTGGTCTTCACACCTCGAGATACCCTCGCGCGCCAGCGCGACCGCGAGATGTGTAAGTGCCTCCCAGTCTTCTGGAAAGTAGCGCGACTGGGTGCGAAAGGTGTTGGCCGTATGCACTCTGGCCCCCGCCTCGGCATAGGCGCAATGAATGTCCCGCACCACCTCAGGATGGCTGCGCAGAGCCGCCGCAGACCAGACCGGCAAGGGTGTCGGCACGCCCCGCGCAGCCAGTTCTGTGCCCAGAGGGCCGTCCAGGAGGATGAGAGGGTCGGAGAGCATCTCGGGAACTTAGCACAGTGTGCTCCGTTTTGGCTTCTGCTACGCTGATATGGCCCCGCCTGACCTGATGATAGAGATCCAGACTTGTCTGCTGAACACGCTCGCACTACCTCCCTGGTCCTCCTCCTCGCGCTCACCATCCCGGCTACGGTCCTTGCCCAGAAGATGGACCGCAAGGCAGCTCTCGCGGAGTACAAGCTCCGCTACAAGAAGGTCGATCGCAAGAACGCCGAGGAGCTCCTGGCCCTGTCGCGGTGGGCGGCAAGGGTCGGCCTCAAGGACAAGGTCAAGGTCCTCTACCGCAAGGTGATCCGCGTCGATCCGCAGAACGAAGTCGCCAACAAAGGCATGGGCCTGGTCCGCTTCGGCGATCGCTGGGTCAAGCCCGCGGAGAAGGTCAAGCTGGAGAAGGCAGCCGCCGAGGAAGCCGCGTTCGCCGCCGCGGAGGCGGAGAGACTCCGCATCCTTCATCTGCTCAAGCTCCCCTCCGAGGCCGCCGCCAAGAAGAACATCCGTCTGTCCATCGAGGACAACGAGGATCTCTCCAAGAAGACGCTCGAGTCCTTCGTCCAGTTCACCAAGACCGAAGCATCCAAATACTCCGTAGCCACCGGCCCACACGTCCAGGTGCTCGCCAATACGACACAGGCCAAGACGGACAAGATGGTGCAGATCGCCGAGTATGTCTACAGGCGCATCAATTGGATCTCCTTCGGCAAGGAGGACGGCGAGACCTTCCAGGAATCGGGACAACGCCACCTCTACGTCTTCGTGGACTCTTCGATCTGGGCAGAGACCGCACTGTGGATCTCGAAGCACTTCCCGTCCGACTTCGGCAGCGCAGCTGCCAAAGACCTGGGAACATCAGAGGAATGCGCGACCAGCTACTACTGGGACTGGCCCGGCCTCGCCATGCATGCCTTCTCGACCAAAGAGTTCATGTTCAGCGGAGTCGCCAACGGCATGGGGCATCACTGGCTGATGTTCACGGCGCGCGGCGCCACGCGCGAACGCAACATCGAGAACAACGCCATGGTCGGCCAGAACGGCAAGCACCAGCTCTACTGGATGCTGGAAGGCCTGGCTATCTGGTCCTCACTCGATGCGGTGGGCCTCAACCGCTACTGGCGCACCGACAAGGAGGCCGCGCCGGACAAGTACGGCAACAAACCCAAGAAGGCTGGAGCAGTCACCGGCGCACTCCCCAAGTATCGTGAGATGGCCCTCAAACTGGCCAAGGGCAAGAAGGCCTTCCCCGAGGATCAGCTCCACAACTTCTACCAGATCACCCGCCTGGACCTCTGGAAGCTCAATCGCAATGACCTGGTCATGTCCTGGTCCATCATCGACTATCTGATCCGATCCGACACCGACCTCTGGCGTGCCCTCATCAAGGATATGGAAACCAGCGACTCCTTCCGTGCCTCCTTGATCCGCACCTACGGCACCGACGCCGAGCGCAAAGAACTCGACAGGCTTCTCCTACGCGTCAAAGACAACCGTCAACTCGACGAGCTCTTCGGAAAGATCTGCATGGACATCCAGAACAAGTGGAAGTCCTGGGTCGCAGACAACTACAAGAGCCTCGTCGTCCCCGAACCGCCCTTCCGGCCCGTCGGCAAGTAGCCCCTCCGGCTTCCTGGGGTCTGCCCAAGAAACATCCCGAAGGGAAGGGCCTCCGTACCTCGGATGCGTCTCCATCCGATTCAGAGGTCTGAGGGGATGAGGGAGAACACGACCGCGTCCTCGTTCTTGTTGTGCAATCGTAGTCGCCTCCGCAGCAGGCCCTCCTGGCGAGCGCCTGCCTTGCGGGCCACTTCCTGGCTACCGGTGTTGTCAGGATGGGCGAGGATCTCGACGCGCGCCATGCCAAGCTCCGTCAACGCGTAGCGGGCCAGCAGGCGCGTCGCACGAGTCGCCACCCCCTTGCCAGTCTCGCTGCTGCGGACCCAGTAGCCGAGGTTGCAGCAGGAGTTGACAGAGTCGAAGCCATTGACTCCGCAGCCGCCCAGCACACGGGACTCGGCCGCATCCTGATCCGAGAAGATCGCAAAGGACAGGTCCGAGCGGTCCGCGATCTGCTCGGGTCGCTTGTCGAGCCACGATCGACTGTCCTCGATGCTGTAGGCAGGGTGACACCAGGGCAGCCAGGGAAAGACCTCGGCCACCGACTCCCGCGCGGCCTCGTAGAGGAGGTCGGTGTCGTCGGGGCGCCAGAGTCGGAGTCGAAGTCCGTGACCGCAGAGACAGGGATTCAGTGGCTCTTGCATACTCGAAGTATAGGGCGCCCCTGTCCGGATCCCTGGTTCAAGAGCGATAGATGAGGCGCAGCAGACGATCACCGACCCAGGGCAGAGAGAGGCACCAGGTCGTGAGGCAGGGAGCCCGTCGTCGGAAGTAGCGGCGCTCGAACTCGCGTTCACCGCGTGCGCCATCCGCTCCCCGCGACTTCTCGAGCCTCGCGAGGATGCCGGGCATGTGTTGGGCCAGGATGCGTCTTCGCACCCGACCCGAGGGAGCCTCGGCAAGGTCGGACAGAGC
>JAJRTL010000030.1 GCA_024278315.1 Planctomycetota bacterium
ACGCAAGCTCGGCCTCTACGGCAAGCACCTGGAATCGCTGCTGAAGGAGGACGCGGGGCTCGAGCTGAAGAGCCGGACCTCTCTCGAGCGGCCCTACAAATTCAACCTGGGACGGGTCGGTGCACAGTGGGCCTACCTGTCGCGGGTCCCCAAGGACAAGAAGGCGCTGCAGGCACGAGTCGGACCGGCACTAGGGAAGGATGTGGATACACACTACATCCAGACGACCCTCGTCGTCAGTGTGGACTCGGAAGGCCTGGAACAGGCCATGCGCATCCACTCCCTGGCCTGGTGGGACGGACAGAATCTCAAGCACAAATGCCATGAGCCCGAAGAACTCGATGAATGGCTGGATCTACTGAACAGCCTCCCCCAGGGCTTCATCCTCTTCATGGACAACTGGAAGAAGGAGTATGCTTGTGGGCGTCTACATGCGCAGGATCTACGAGCCTACTTCAAGACCTACACTCCGGGAGAGCATTGGCTCAACCTGCGTCGCCGCATCCCGGCGAATCTGGCCGTCGAGCTCGGCGACGAACTCCATGCCTTCATCGACGAAGGAGCCCTGGCCTTGGCGCCCCTCTACCGCTTTCTGGCCTGGACCCCCGAGAATGACCACCTCTTCGATGAGGACGGGCGCGTCCGTCGTCTCGACTGAGGCGTGACCCGAGGTACCTGTCCCCAGGGCTCCAGACCAGCAAGATCCAACGGACTCAATCGGAACAGGCTGAATCCGGACCTGATGAATCGGATCGAATGCAGACCGGATGCGGGACGAAAAAAAGAGCCCGGTGGAGAGTCCTGTCGGGCTCCCCACCGGGCTTCGTCCTCTTTCTTCCCTTTGTCTTCCCTCGCCGGCGCCTGTCCCGGGCGTCTCTCCTCACCCGAATGGGACTGGCTCTCTCAGAAGCGGGGGACGGGAAACCCTGTTGGGTTCTCCCTTGTGGGCACACACACAGACGCACTCGTGGCCGATTTATTCCCGACCACCGGTGCTTTTCATCGGATGCCCTGCTCGCCCCTCTTCTGCTGACGCGAGGTCTCGGCCTTGGCGAGGGCCTTTCGGGCGCGCATTCGATTCAGGGATCGACGTAAGGACTGAGCCGTCTTGCTCTTGCCATCGCAGGCTGCCGCGAGACTCTCATCTGCATCCGCCAGGACCTTCTTGGCTTCCTCTTCCTGCTTGTCCGCCATGTAGCTCATGGCGAGCCGGTCAAAGGCCTTGATCCTCAGGCGCGCGTCTCGAGCCGGCTCGGCCGCGAGGTCGGACCAGCACTTGCGAGCATCGGGTACTCGCCCGAGGCTCGACAGCGTGACACCGATCCAGAGTCGAGCCTCGGAGCCATAGCGCAGGTTGGCAGCCGAGGCCTTGGCCTGGACCCCCGAGCTGGCGGACGACTCCGGCTTGCTCCCCGGAACTTCCGACCTGGCTTCGGGCTTGGGCTGTGCCATCGAGGCCGACTCCCGATAGAACCCCAGGGCCTGGCTGTATCGCTTGATCCTTCGTTCGAGGTGACCGGCCTCCAACATCGCACGCGCACCGATACCAGCTCGGTCCGCGCTCAACGCTCCCCTATAGGCGCGCAGGGCCTGCTCTTCCTGCCCCATCCTCCCCAAGAGCTGCCCCCTGCGGAAACGAGCCAGGGCGACGATGGGCGCCTGCTCCACGAAACGTGCCTCCACTTGCGTATAGGCCTCGACGGCGCGCGCCTTGGCATCCAACCTCGCCTTCTTGCTGGAGCCCTTGGGCACACGGGTCAGCTTGCCCGCAGCGACGAGCGCCGCTCGCGCCTCCTTGGCGGGCGAAGGCTTTTTTTTCTGCTGAACGGGAACTGCCGCCATGAGACAGGGAGAGAGTCCCAGACACAGGATGACTGCGCCGAGGAGCGAGAGGGGTTTGCTGGGAAAACGGAATGGTGATCGGGTTTCAACGACAGGGTTCATATGCCCAGTCCTCCTTGCGCAATCGCTCGACAATGAGCTTCTTGAGACAGCGCCGTCCCCGGAACAGGCGCATACGAACGGTTTCCAATGTCATGCCGCGAGTGCGTGCGATCTCCTTCATGGACATTCCAAGGAGGCGATCGGCAATGAGGGGACGCCAGGAATCCAGCAGGTCCACTTGTGCGTCGGAGAGAATCCGGCGAAGCCGCTCGATACTCACGGCCTCGCCATCCACATGCCATGCCGGCGACTTGGGTTCGGCGCAGACCTGCTTGAGGTCCAACCCGCCCAAGGTCAGCACGACCAGGCCGCGCACCGTCCGGTACCGCGTAGCCTCCCTGCGAAGCACCTTCTGCGTGCCCTCAGAGGCGCGGAAGTGATCCGCCAAGACACGCCAACGGATGGCGCAGAGCCATGCCTTTTCGAGTCGATCCACCCGCCCTTCCTTGTAGCTCTTCCAGGCGCGAAAGCAGACCTCCTGAGCCAACTCCTCGGCAGCGTGCCGATCCAGTCGACGTCTCATGAAATAGGCTCTCGATTCTTTCCACCACTCGGTCCAGACTTCGCCAGATTGCATTTCTTTCCTCCCACGCGCTCTCGCACCGGGTTACACGATCCAGACCCGATGGCCTGGTATCGGAGGGGGAAGCCCAGGCCTGCAAAACTGACCGACAATCGAGAAAACCACATGATCGCGCCCACAATCGCTCCCCCCACCACCTGTCTCGCTAGTCTCCTCCTGGCACTGGCCCTTGGCCCGGCCTGTTCTGAGCCCTCTCAACGTCCCCTACCACCTGCCGATCCCAGCCGACCCGACTCCCCTGAGTGGACGGCCATCAAGGCACGGATCCGAAAGACCTTCCCGACAGTCCAGGAGATCAGCACCGCAGAGCTGGCCCTGGAGCTCGCCGCACAGCAACCCGGGACGGATCAACCCGGGACCGATCAACCCGGGACCG
>JAJRTL010000031.1 GCA_024278315.1 Planctomycetota bacterium
CGGATCTCGATCTTGTTGGCGCCCGAGTGGACTTCGAAGGCGTACGTGTTGGTGCGTTCCTGCTGACGGCTACCTTTCTCGGTGAAGAGCGGACGCCGAATGATGTCGTAGTGGATCGATGAATCAGCCATCGTTCTCCTCGGTTCTGCGCGTCTTCTGGCTCCACTTGCGGGAGAGGAGCTGATCGAAGGCAGCAGGGGTGAAAATCACGTTCTTGCGCAACAGGACAGCGTGCGCATTGATGTCGGCCAGAGGCATGACGTCGACGCAGGGGACGTTGCGCAGCGATAGCCAGGCGTTGCGATCCAGCTCGGCGGTGACAACCAGGGCGCCGCGATCAGCGCCTACGGCCTCCAGGACCTTGACGGCCTCCTTGGTGCTAGGCTTCTGCGTCGGGAAGCCATCGACGACGAAGACCTCGCCGTCCTGGAGCTTGCCGAGCAGGGCCGAGGCCAAGGCCACGCGCTTCTGCTTCTTGTTCTGGTCGGTGTAGAAGCTCCGCGTGCGCGGCCCGAAGACCGTTCCGCCGCCTCGCCAGATCGGCGAGCGCTTGAAGCCTGCCCGGGCGCGGCCCGTGTGCTTCTGCTTCCAGGGCTTCTTGTGGCTACCCGAGACCTCACCACGCTCCTTGGTCTTGGCGTTTCCTTGCCTCTGGTTGGCCTCGTGATTGACGAGGACCTCCTTGAGGGTTCGCCCCAGGACGCGCGGAGCGATAACCGACTCGTCCACCTCTTGGGTCCCGATCTTGCCGCCGCCGTATGTCTTAACCGTTGCCATGATGCTGTTCTCCGAAGCCCTGGCCCGCAAGGCCGACTTCAGTTGGTTCGAATGTCAGAACCCGTCCCTGCGCTAGGCGCGGATACGGATATCCACTCCTGCCGGGACATTGAGCTTGCTCAGCGCGTCTACGGTCTTGGAGGTGGTCTCCGTGATGTAGATGAGACGCTTGTGCGTGCGAATCTCGAACTGCTCACGGGCCTTCTTGTCCACGTGAGGAGAACGAAGAACGGTGTAGCGCTCGATCCTCGTCGGAAGCGGGATGGGCCCCGAAATCTTGGCCCCGGTCCGCTTGGCCGTCTCGACGATGTCGAGGGCTGCCTGATCGAGTGTCTCGTGGTCGTATGCTTCCATGCGTATTTGGATCTTGTCCTGCACGGCTCACTCCAATGTTCCGAATTTCGTCTGATGCCCCTTGCGAAGACCGCGTGGCCGCCACTTCTGAGTATTTCCCGCAAACTCTTTTGAGACAACGAGTTACACCGAACGAGGTAGCTTTCCACAAGGGTGAAGGGCGGAGAGTCTACCAGGGGGGCCTTGACAGTCAAGAATGGGTGCTTCTTTGTTTTCGTCGGACTCCTGCAGCGGGGTCATCGATCCGCCGTTTCCGTCCTGTTTTCCCACTGCTACGGCATGAGCCTCCCTCGCCTCGCTGCTACCCCCGAAAGGTCTCCCCATGCCGGCCTGCAGATCCTCCCCAATCCCCTATCTCCCTGGGAACAAGGCAGCTAGAGTCCGCATATACCCCTCTCAGCACCCCTGTTGACGGGAGGCCCCCCTTGTTTCGGGAGAATCGAACATGGACCCGGAGAATCAGACCGCAGGCCACCAAGCCTCCTTCCAGCGGCTCGTGGACGTCTTCATCCGTCTGGGCCTCTTGGCCTTGCTCGCGAGCTGGTGCTACCTGATCGTCAAACCCTTCCTGCTGCCTGTCCTGTGGGGACTGATCCTCGCCGTGGCCTTCCACCCCCTCTTCCACAAGACGGAGCGCCTCTTGGGGGGACGCAGGAAGCTCACCGCGACCCTGTTTGGCCTGCTAGGTGTGGCATTCCTGGTGGTCCCCTCCTACTTCTTTCTGGCCTCCCTGGTCGACAGCTCCACGAACCTCGTAGAGCAACTTTCGACCGGCACGCTCGAGATTCCTCCGCCGGCCGAATCGGTCCAGTCCTGGCCACTTATCGGTGAACGCCTGCATGCCGACTGGCTCTCAGCATCCAACAATCTTGAGGAGGCCCTCAGACGTTTCGCCCCACAGATCCGCGATGTCGCCACAGGAGCCGCCGGCATCCTCGCAGGCCTGGGAACTGACCTCCTCATGTTTCTCATCGCCACCATCCTGGCCGCAGCATTCCTTGCCACATCCAGCTCCGGAGCCAAGGTGTTCCGATCCATCTTCACCAGGCTGGTGGGCGAACGTGGGGAAGAACTCGCCAAACTCACAACCGATACCATTCGCAATGTCGCCAAGGGCGTCGTGGGCGTGGCACTCATCCAGACCTCTCTCGCGGCAGTCGGGCTCCTCGTGGCCGGAGTGCCTGGCGCGGAGATCTGGATCCTGCTAATCCTCATTCTGGCCGTCATCCAACTTCCCACGCTTCTCGTGCTGCTCCCCATCGTCATCTATCAGTTCTCCGTGTCTGAGACCCTGCCAGCGGTGCTCTTCATGATCTGGAGCATCATCGCCGGAGGCAGCGACTCCCTCCTCAAGCCCCTCTTGCTAGGCCGCGGCATGAAGACCCCGATGCTCGTCATCCTGATGGGCGCACTGGGAGGCATGATGTGGGCAGGGATGCTGGGACTCTTCCTGGGAGCGATCATGCTCTCCCTGGGCTACGAGCTCTTCCTGGCCTGGCTCCGCGCCGCACCTCCTCCCACCGAGAACACCCCACCGCCCGAGACAAGCCACTGAGCCAGGCTCAGATGGGGAGGACACGCGCCTGCCGTAGATGCGGGCCTTGACCGGATCAATCGAGCCCGAGGAGCTTCCTTCGGAGATCGTCGGGGACCGCTCGGTATGCATCGAGCTGCATCGTCGAGCTAGCACGCCCCTGGGACTGGGAGCGAAGACGAGTCGAGAAGTCGAGAAGGCGCGAGAGGGCAGCTGAGGCGCGGACCTCGGCCTGGAGGCCACGAACGTCGACATTCTGGACGATGCCACCCTGCGCCTGGATCTCGCCGAGGACTGGCGACAAGTATTCCTCCGGCACAGCAACCACGAGAGTCATCCATGGTTCGAGAATCGTGAACTCCGGTCGCTTGCCGAACCCCCTGAAGAGGAGGGAGAGCGCAATCTCGATCTGATCGGCAGCGGGAGGCTCCCCTTCCGCATCGACGACATTCTTGAGCGTCGCGCGCAGCTGGGTCATGGGATAGCCATGCCCAGGGCCTGAGCGGATACTCACTTCGAGCGCATGAAGTGCCACCTCCGCGGCATGCGCGAAGTGCTTGGTCTCACTTTCGGGGATCTCGAGCTCCACCTGACCCACAGGTTGGTCGAGATCCGGATCAGGCTCGATCTGCAGCTTGAAGTAGACCTCGATCTCATGTCCGGGGAGCGAGGCCTTCACGAGCTCGTCGATCAGGAGCGGTTGGGAGACCGATTCGCGATAAGCCACCCTGGGCTTGCCCAGCTGGCACTCCAACTTGAAATCACGTGCGAGCTTGTGACCCAGGACCTCGAGATGGAGCTCCCCCATGCCCGAGACGAGAATCTGGTCGGTCTCTTCGTCGATGCGCCAGTCCACGGTGGGGTCCTCGGCCTTGAGCAGGTCCAGGCATTCGAGGAGATGATCCCGGTCCTCGATCTTCCGGGCCTCGATCGCCATGGAGATGACCGGAAGGGGGAAGTCCCAGGAGGTAAAATCCAGTCTCTCGCCGATCGCCGTGATCCCGTCACCCGTGCGCACCTGACGGAACCCCTTGATGGCAATCACATCTCCCGGCCCTGCCGTCTTGAGATGCTCGTTCCCACCCGCCTGGAGTCTCAAGAGCGCTTGCGCCCGCTCCGGTTTGCCTGTGCGCGTATTGCGACACTGCATGCCCTGCTCGACGCTGCCCTGGTAGATTCTTGCCCATGCGAGGCTTCCATGCCGGGTCGCCACGAGCTTGAAGACCTGAGCCACCAGGGGAGCCTCGGGATCCAGGGCCAGCTCCCTGACCTTGCCGCTCCCGCTCTCGTGCGTTGTGGGCAGCTCCACGTCGAGAGGGCTTGGGAGGTAGGCGGCAACCGCCTCCATCAGCGGCTCCACGCCAGCTCCGCGCAGGGCTGCGCCGCCCAGAACGGGCAGGATCGAGCCAGACAGCGTCTGCCTCCTGAGGGCAGCGATGAGTTCCTCTGGGCTGGCCGTCTCTTCTTCGAGGAAGATCTCCAGGAGCTCATCGTCTCGATTGGCGACCGACTCGACCAACGCGAGCCTCTCGGCTTCGAAAGATTCGATCTCGCCCTCGGGCCATTCTGCCACGATCAGCTTGGCGTCTGCCCCCCGCCCTCGATAGCGGAAGAGACGTCGCTTGACGAGATCCACGAGACAGATCTCCTCCCCGCCATCCGCCTCCTCATGCACACACTGCAGGGATACCGGCTCGACGCCGAGGCGCTCACGGATCGAGTCGAGACTCGCATCCCAGTCGGCACCCACCTTGTCGAGCTTGTTCAGGAACGCGATTCTCGGTACGCCATGACGCAGCGCCTGCCGGAACACCGTTTCACTCTGAGCCTCGACCCCTGTGCTCGAGTCGAAGACCAGAACCACGCCATCCAGGACCCGCATGCACCGCTCGACCTCGACCGTGAAATCGACATGTCCAGGCGTGTCGATGAGTGTGAACCGATAGTCCTTGAAAGGGAGTTCGATGGCTGCTGAGTGGATCGTGATGCCTCGCTCACGCTCCTCCTCCTCGAAGTCCATCGTGGCCGTTCCCTCGTCCACGAGCCCCGGACGATACTGGACGCCCGAGACGTAGAGCATGCGCTCGCTCACGGTGGTCTTGCCAGCATCGATGTGCGCTGCAATCCCGAAGATGCGCTTCTGGCTCAGCTGTTTCTGGAGTTTGTCGTCCACGGCCCGTGATGCTCCATCCCGCTTGTCTCCCGGGATTCCCTCGGACCGACTCTACCCGATGACCCATGGGCCTTCCCAGAGCAGACTCCAGGACAGATCCTGCAGACATCCATGCAGGAACCCGACTCCTCCACAGCCTCTGCTCCTCCTCTGCGAGATCCAGTGGCGGATGTGGGCGCTCGTGTCAGCTGCAGGTCAGGATCAGACCTGGTCCTCCGGGAAGTGCTCGATCTTGACCTCGAGTTCCTTGTCCAGGTTCTTGTATTCGTTGGTCAGGGCGCGGCCGATGACCATGCGCTGGACCTGGTTGGTACCTTCGTAGATCTGGGTGATCTTGGCGTCGCGCATGTACTTCTCGATCGGATAGTCACGGCAGAAGCCATATCCACCGAACATCTGCACAGCATCTGTAGCCACCTTCATGGCCGTATCGGTTGCGAAGACCTTACCCATGGCGGCGAGCTTGCTGATGTTCTTGGCGCCACTATCGATCAAACGCGCGGAGGAGTAGACGAGGGCACGGGCGGCCTCGATCTGGGTCGCCATGTCCGAGAGCGTGAACTGATTGGCCTGGAACGACGCGACCGTCTGCCCGAACTGCCTGCGCTCGGAGGTGTAGCGCATGGCCCACTCGAAGGCGCCTTGGGCAAGGCCTACCCCCTGCGCAGCCACACCAGGGCGAGCGCGGTCGAGGGTCATCATCGCATTCTTGAAGCCACCCCCGGCCTTGCCGCCCAGCAGAGCCGACTCGGGCACACGACAGTTGTCGAAGTGCAGCTCGTTGACCGGAACCGCGCGAATCCCCATGGTGTCCTCGCGCTTGCCGACAGTGAAGCCCGGCGTATCCCTATCGAGGATGAATGCCGAGATTCCACGGATACCCTTGGAAGGATCCGTCAGCGCATAGACCGTGAAGTAGCTGGCTACCTGCCCGTTGGTGTTCCACTTCTTCTCGCCATTGAGGACGTATTCGTCGCCCTCCTTGATCCCCGTGGTGATGAGGCTGCCCGCATCCGAGCCGGAGGCCTTCTCCGAGAGTCCAAAGGCCACGAGCTTCTCGCCCTTGGCGATCGGCGGCAGATACTTGTGCTTCTGCTCCTCGGTTCCGCCCAGGATGATGGGGAAGGAGCCCAGCGCGTTCACCGCATAGGCGACACCAATGCCACCGCAGGCTCTGGACAGCTGCTCGACCACGAGACAGAGGTCGAGGACGCCCCGTCCATGCCCCCCATATTCCTTGGGGATCCACAGCCCGGTGAGTTCATACTTCTTGAGGGCTTCTACGACGTCCCAGGCATACTCGCCGGTCCGGTCATGCTCGGCCGCCACAGGGCGGATGTACTTCTCGGCAACCTCGCGAGCGCGGGCCTGGTACTCGAGACTTTCCTTGCTGAGTTGATCGCTCATTTCACTCCTTCACCTGAGAATTCGCTGAGATCCTAGGGTGCCAGGCTAGAAAAACCGACTCTCGCTTGGCAAAGTCCGCAGCAATCTCACCCCAATAAGGGTCCATCGGTACCCTGGACCTAGCTCTAATGCGTAGTTGCATCCGAAAAAACTGAACAAGCACCGTTTTTCTCGCGCGGCGGCTGAGCACGGCCTTTCGGTGCGAGTCCGATACAACTGCCCACCAGCGAAATCTGACATCCACTTGACGAAGTCCGTAGAATGACGACATCTTCGTTCCCGCTGCCACAGGACTCTATGCGCCCGCAACTCGCTTTCCTCGGTTCCCTCTTGAGCCACCACGCCTGGATGCCCCTGCTTTTCGTGGGAACGGCATCCCTCTGCCTGGGCTCCCTGCCCGCTCAGACGACTGGTCCTGCACCCGGCGCCCGCGAGGCCATGTGGCCAGCACCAAAGGCAGCCGACTGGAAGAAACCGGTGCTGATCCAGTGGCAGAGAACCTGGGAGGACGCCCTCGCGGTCTCCAAGGAGACCCGCAAGCCAATCCTCATCTGCATCAACATGGATGGCGAGATCGCGAGCGAGCACTACGCGGGGATCCGCTACCGCCAGCCCGAGAAGGCCAGGCTCTTCGATCCCTATGTCTGTGTCATCGCCTCCGTCTACCGGCATTCGCCGCGCGACTTCGACACCAAGGGACGACGCGTGCCCTGCCCTCGATTCGGCGGGGTGACCTGTGGCGAGCACATCGCGATCGAGTCCTTCCTCTACGAGAAGTACTTCGACGGCAAGCGGATTGCTCCGCGCCACATCATGGTCGAACTGGATGGCAGGGAGACCTACGACGTCTTCTATGCCTTCGACACCGACTCCGTCTTCAAGGCCATCGACGACGGCATAAAGAACCGCAAGGTACAGACCCGACCACTCCACAGGGGAGACCTGACGATGGAGGAGCGGGCCTCGAGCCGGGACAGCCGGGACCGAGACGAGGTCGAGAGAGCCTATGAGCAAGGCAACAAGGAACGCCGCCTGCTTCTGCTCCGTTCTGCCAGCCGCAACCAGGACGCCGCCCCTTTGGGTTTGCTGCGTCTCGCCATCAACGGCTTCGACCCGGAGATCCTGAGTCTCGCCAGGAAGAGCCTGGCACAATCCAAGTCCCCGCATGCAGTAGATGTCATCAACGAGGCGCTGCGTACCCAGATGCCCAAGCAGGAACGCGATCTCCTGGTGCAGGCCCTGGAGAGACTGGGAATCGCCTCCGAACGAGCACGCCTGCTGGCTGCGGTGCACAAGGGGATCTACAAACCCTCGGACCTCATGAAGGTCGAAGACTGGATGAGCAAGCTCGCGGGGGCGGAGTATCCCGCACCCAAGAGCAGGGGCACGCTGCTGGAAGAGATCGATGACGTCGATGCGCGCAGCATGGAACAGCCCAAGGATCCTGGGACGCAACTGGACCTCGCGGTGGCCAGTCTGGCCTTGGCGAGAGAGACGCTCGTCCGGGAACAGAGCGGTCGATCCCGGCCCAAGCTGGGCCCACGAACACTGCGTAGCTACTCGCGCCTGCTCTACGAGGATGCTCGCAGGGCTGGCCTCCTGGCAGAGCAACTCGGAGCCAAGGGATGGCGGCTCGACGCCACGTTGGCGGTCGCAGCCAAGGGGCTGGGCGATCGCAAGGAAGCCGTCCGGCGAGCGGAGGCAGCCTTGCCGGCCATTCCCGCGGGCGACCCAAGCCACGCTTCCATGATCGTCTTCGAGATCGTAGCCCAGGAACGACAGGACCAGATCATCCAAGCCGTTCGAGAGAAGAAACGATGGCCTCCCGAATGGATGACCGAGTTCCATTCGGCCTATGCCATCCTATCCAAGCATCCGCTCGGCACCGTCTCCCAGGTCGTCCACCACTATGATTTCCTCAAGTGGCTTGGCGCCAAGGGCCAGGCCTCCAGGTGCCTCGACGCCGGGCTCGAACGCTTCCCCGATTCACCTTTCCTGCACGATCGTCTGCGAAGCCGGATCCTGCGACAACAGGGCATCGCCGGACTCGAAGTCTGGTACGAGAACCGGCTCAAGCAAAAGGGAGCCTCTCCCAACACCGAGTGGTTCGCAGGCTACACCTCGATCATCACCGCCGAGTACTACCAGCGCGCGGGACGCATCGACAAGGCTCTGGGCGCCTACGATCGGGCTCGTCAGCACTTCGAGAAGTACGCAGAGAGGGTCCCCGAGCGTCGTGACGGTGCCAACCACTTCGTCGCCATGATCCTCGCCGCAAAGGCCCGGATCGCCCTGGAGCGAGCGGATTACGAGGCGGCTGTCCCCTATCTCCTGTCTTAGTTCAAACTGCGGGAGGCGGCCGTCAATGCCAGGAATGGCCTCAACATCTCTGCAGCAGACACCGCCAAGATGTTGCTGACACGACTGGAAGAACAGAAGAAGGAGTCTCTCCACAAGCAGTTGAAGACTGCCATGGACGCACTGGATCCAGAACTCCTCGAACTCCCGGCCTTCGAGCGCGGCGGTCGCCCCTCGGGAACACGACGGGACTGGAGACGACGGAGGCGCTAGCCTTTCATTCCATGACCAGCTCCTCGGACCCAACACTCGCCAAGAGCGGACCACGGCCTCGCCCGACATTCACGCTGGAGGTGTCCCAAACCCCCGCCGAGATACTGGCGGGGGTGCGACGCGCCCTCGAGGCTTCTTCCTCCGTGGTGGCCCTCCACCTGGCCCTGGACAAGATCGATCTCCTCCCTGCCGAGGACCAGGTGCACTTCTGGTCTCCTCAGCTCTCCCTCGTCCTGAGCCCACAAGGAGGAGGCAGCCGCATCCAGGGGCGCTTCGGCCCCCACCCCCATATCTGGGCACTCTATCTCGCCTGCTATGCCATCAGCATCCTGCTGGCCATCGGCTGCGCGATGTTTGGGATCTCCCAACTCGTCCTTGGCCAAGACCCCTGGGCGCTCTACTTCACACCTGTCGCGATCCTGATCGCAGGCCTCGTCTACGGCGCGAGCTACGTGGGCCAAGGGCTCGGCTCCGCACAGATGTGCGAACTCCGCCATTTCTTGAGCCAGGCCTTGGACGTCTGAGAGCGACTCCTCCGGCCCTGACCCTGCTCCCTACTTGTAGAGCAGGTACGGCGCGCGCCGCTTGCGGAATGCGGACAGTTCTCGGGACACCTGCTCCATGACCCATGTGGCTTTCGCGCCTTTCGCAATCGCGTCGTAGAGCCGCTGGTTCACGAGAAGGCGATCGAACCGCTTCAGATCCCAGGCTTTGGGATGGAGGCGCCGCATCTCGCAGGCCAACCAGAAACCGAGCTGGATCGGATCGAAGGAGCTGCGATCGGTGATCCAGAAGCGTAGTCCATGGCAGAGCTTGTCCTTGTGCTTGCTGCTCTTGGGTGTGAATCGAATCGGCACACAACGCAGACCCGGAAGGCCTGCCGCGTTGATGCTCTCTGCCAGGGCCACCGACTTCATCCAGGGCGCACCGATGATCTCGAAGGGAGTATCCGTCCCCCTGCCGACCGAGAGGTTGGTCGTCTCGAGCAGGCCGACACCGGGATAGAGCAGGGCCTGCACGGGCGAGCGCATGTTGGGAGAGGGATCGACCCAGACGAGGCCAGTTGCATCCGCATACTGGCTTCGCTTCCATCCCTTCATAAGGATGACCTGGAGATCGCAGCCCAGTTTCAGTTCGGCGTCGAACATCCGGGCCAGCTCCCCCACCGTCATCCCATGGCGCAGCGGGATGTCGTGCCAGGCCACGAAGCTCTGCCTGCCCGGATCCCGGATGGGTCCGCCGACGTCGAGTCCGTTGATCGGATTGGGGCGATCCAGGACGACGAAGCGCAGCTTCTTCTTGGACGCCACGCGCATGGCCTCCCCCATCGTGGAGATGTAGGTGTAGAAGCGACAACCGATGTCCTGGATGTCGAAGACCAGCGTATCGATGCCCTCGAGGCTCTTCTCGCTGGGCGCACGCGTATCGGTGTAGAGGCTCACGATGGGCAGCCCCGTGGCCTCATGCACGGAATCCCCGACCTTGCTGTCCTTCTTGCCCTCGAAACCATGCTCGGGAGAGAAGAGACGCACCAGCTCCAGACCCTTGGCCCGATGCAGCAGAAGCGCCGTACTCACCCCCGCTGGATCCACACCCGTGTGGTTGGAGATCAGCCCGATCTTGCGTCCTGCGAGCGATTGGAATCCGGTCTCCACGAGCACATCGATCCCGGTCAGGACGCGCGGAGCCTCGGACCGGCGGGTCGGAATCGAGAATAGAAGGGTCAGGAGGAGAAGGAGTGCGTATTTGTTCATGTCCCGGAACTCGCAGGAGGAGAAGAGACAACTCAGTAGATGAGGCAGCGCGTTGGGGGTCAAGGCTTGCCTTGTTGGCAGAGCACTTCCTGGAGCCGAGGCTGGCAGGCATCGGGCGTAGCCCATGAGCCAGGAGAGCATGCCAGCACCGATCGAAACTCAGAGGCCACGCAGCCTGACGCGACGACTGTTTTCGTGGCTTTCCTCCCTCGCCCCAGAGGTGCTTGCCGTATGGATCGGCAGCCATTCTGGCGAGGCCTTCCGAGCCCCTTCCTGTCACTCGACGCGAGTTCCTCATGTCCGCAAGAATCCCCTCCCTCCTCCTCGGCTTTCCACTCCTCTTGGCCCCTGCCACCCTTGCCCTGGGTCCGCAGGATTCCGCCCAGAAGACACAGGCTTCCCACAAGGCACAGGGTTCCCACAAGGCACAGGGTTCCCAAACGACACCGGTCGAACCCGCGGGTCCGACCTCGAGCCCTCTGGTCGGGAACAGGCTGCCGACCGCGACCTTGCTTGCCGATGTCCCCAAGCTTTGGCGCAAGGGGTTCGCATCGATCCAGGCCGAGGATTGCCGCAAGTGGCTCGAGGTACTGTCAGCGGATGACATGGAAGGGCGAGCTACGGGCCAACCGGGCTTCGAGAAAGCGGCGCGTTGGGTCGCGGACCGGTTCCGGGAGTTTGGGCTCGAACCCGTCGGAGAGAACAAGGGGTATTTCCAGATGGTTCCCTTCGCGGCAACCCAGGTGGCGTCCAAGACGAGTTGGTTGGCCCTGTTGGACAATGACGGCCAAGAGCTGCTGAACATCCGCGTGGGCCGAGGCCTCGGCGGGAGGATTACCGAGGCTTCGACGAAGACGATGGACTTCGTCTTCGTGCTGGCCAAGAAGGCAGGGGACGTCGACGCAGACAAGGTGCGTGGCAAGACCGTGATGCTCCTGGATCAAAGCGAGATGGGGCCCTATGGGCGTACCAAGGGGTTCGTGGCCCTGATGCGGGCCCGCCCCGCCTCCATCGTGCTCATCGACGAGAAGCAAGCCTCCCTGGATCCATCCGCCGCGCGTTCGGTGCGCTACACCGGTGGTCGCCAGAGCCAGAACCTGAGTGGCCGCTGTCGTCGCCCCAACCGCTATGCTCTGACACCCGGAGCAGCCGCTCAGTTGTTGGAGCGGGCGGGACTCGCAACCCATCTGGACGCCAAGGCCGATGGCGGCACCTGGGCCGTAGTAGGCTTCCAGCTGAAGACCCACATCGAAGTCGAGACCAAAGCCGTCTTCGCCTGTAATGTTGTCGGTATGATCCGCGGGAGTGACCCCAGACTCTCGAAGGAGATCGTCGGCATCGGGTCCCACCTCGACCACATCGGCATACGTGGCTCGGTCATCAACAACGGCGCTGACGACGACGGCTCGGGAACCACGGGCCTATTGGCCGTGGCACGCGCCTTTTCCATGAACAGGACCAAGCCCCGACGATCCCTGCTCTTCATGGCGTTCTGCGGGGAAGAGATGGGACTCATCGGATCCAAGCACTACGCGGCACACCCGATCTTCGACAACCGCCGCATGGTGGCTGAGCTCCAGATGGACATGATCGGACGCAACGAAGAACATGCACGCACCAAGGAGAAGGCCGAGGACAACATCAACAGCCTGCACCTCGTCGGGACCCAGAAGCTCTCCGACGAGCTGCACCAGATCTGCCTGGATGCCAACGACAAATACGCGAGATTTGCCTTCGAGTACGACGAAGAAGATGTCTTCAGTCGAAGTGATCACGTGAGCTTCGCCAAGAAGGACATTCCTATCGCCTTCTTCTTCACAGGCTTCCATCCGCAGTATCACAGGCCCACGGACACAGTGGACCGCATCGACTTCCCCAAGCTGGCGCGGGTGGCACGTCTCGTGTATGCCATCGCGTGGGAGACGGCGAACAGGGAGAACCGTCCCAAGGTGGACCGAACCTACACCGAGGTAATGGAAGCGCAGCGTGCGAAACGGCGCAAGCGTCAGAGGAAGTAGCGGCATGAATACAGAACTGGCGACCCTGGGCACAGGGTGCTTCTGGTGCACAGAAGCGGTCCTGAACCAGGTGGACGGGGTCGTGCGGGCAGTGTCCGGCTACATGGGCGGTCATCACGAGGATCCGAGCTACGACGACATCTGCACGGGAGAGACGGGGCATGCCGAGGTCGTGCAGGTCGAGTTCGATCCCGCGCAGATTCGCTTCTCGCAGATCCTGGACTGGTTCTGGGCCATGCATGACCCCACGACCCTGAACGCCCAGGGAGCCGATGTCGGGACGCAGTACCGCTCCGCGATCTTCTATCACAGCGAGGCCCAGCGTGAGGAGGCCCTGCAATCCAAGCAGGCCTACGAGGCTTCCGAGGACTTCTCGAGGAAATACTCCCAGCCCATCGTGACGGAGATCACGGCAGCCAGCCACTTCTACCCCGCAGAGGGCTATCATCAGGACTACTACCGACAGAATCAGGCTGCGCCCTACTGTCGGGCCGTCATCGCGCCCAAGCTTGAGAAGCTGGACCTCGACTCCTGAGACCTCATCGCCCGCATGGGAGCAAGCCCCTTCATGAAACGCCCCACTACGCTCCTTCTGCTCCTTGGCCTGTCACTCCCGCTCGCAACCCGGGCAACCGCCCAAGAGCCTTCAGCCAAACCCGCTGCCAGCGAGAAGGCCGGGGACGATCTTCCACAGGGTGAAGCCATCCGTGGGATCACGATCTCAACGCACGGCATGGGACGCGAATGGGCTGACGCCCGGATCATGCTGCCCACCTTCGAGAAGATCAAAAGCACGGGAGCGGAGTGGGTGGCCTTCCATCCCTACGCCAGCATCCGTCGCGACGGCAGTGTCTCCTGGATGCGCCGACGCCGAGGTGCGAATCGTCCCACATCGAAGCAAGCACAGGCCGTGCCCGTCTACTGGGGCGAGCCCGTGAAGCTAGCACACAAGGCCGGTCTCAAGGTCCTCATCAAGCCACATCTCGCCTACTGGGGCTCGGGCTTCAGCTGGCGCGGAGAGATCACCTTCACGGACAAGGCCAGCTGGGATCGATTCTTCGATCAGTACTCCCATTGGATCCTGACGATGGCCGAAGCCTGCAAGGACGCCGATGGCTTCATCGTCGGCACCGAACTGGACAAGACCATCCAGTACGAAAAGCGCTGGCGCACGCTCATCGCAGGCGTCCGCAAGCGCACCAAGGCCCCCCTCTCCTACGCAGCCAACTGGACCGACTTCCGACGCGTGTGCTTCTGGGACGCCCTCGATGTCATCGGCATCCAGGCCTACTGCCCCCTCACCGACAAGGACGACCCCAGCAGCCAAGCGCTCGAGTCCGCCTGGAACAAGCGCATGCTCATCCTGCGCACCTACGCCAAGGAACACCACCGCAACGTCCTCTTCACCGAACTGGGCTACAACCGCAGCTTCGATGCCGCCAGGACCCCCTGGGACCACCGCACCGACGGACCCGCCGCCTCCCCCCTCCAGCGACGCTGCCTCTCGGTCGCCCTCGCCGCCATCGAGAAGGAGGACAGCGTCCTGGGGTCGTTCTTGTGGAAGTGGTTCCCCGAACCACGCCCGAATGGCCGGAACTTCCAGTTGGCTACGAAGGAGATTCGGGCTCTGATTTCTGAGCATTGGAAGGGCGATGGCAAGAAGCGGGCGAAGCGCTGATCTGCTGAGGTTGCTTGGGGGTGTGGTTGGGGGCTGGGATTGGAGGTTGGGGGTGGGGCTAGGGCTGCCCTTGCCCCACAAATCTTCCTGGACAACAACAAGCGGGTCGGGTCACGAGGGTCCGCTGCATTGGGCTGCGGTAAGCTGAGCTGCGCCCGGTTCGGTTCATGCTCGGGATCAGGGCAGATCCAGCTACCCCTCCCCGTCGCAATGATCCGCCCTGGAGGGTCAAGAGTGAACGGATCATTGC
>JAJRTL010000384.1 GCA_024278315.1 Planctomycetota bacterium
AAAACCATCGCTGCGCCAGCGCCCATCGTCGGACTGATGCCCCGCCAACCAGGCCAGCCCGTTCTTGATGGTTACCGCCTGTTGGGCCCCGCCTCTGGCAGCCAGCCTCCTGCTCCCTGCCTGCCTGGCATTCTCCGGCGCAGCGGGGTTGGGCGCGGCCTCCTCGTTCAACTGCCGAGAGAGTTCGGACTCCGTAGGATTGGCATGGGGTGCGCAGCTGACCAGCAGTGCACAGATCGAAAACGTGAGAACGCCGTTCATGATGCAGTTCCGTGTTCGTGAGCCTGCGGGGGCTTGTCCCAAACGATTCATGACTTCGCGCATGTGCTCGCAACGATCTCATGAATCACCCGGGTTCGGGGTGTGTGGGATCATAGGAAGTTCCACCCGACCCTCCCAGCCCCCCCTTGTCCTCGATCGGGACAGTTCGTTCAGAGGTCCTTCTGGTCGGCGCGGAGTTCGAGGAGATGGCCAACGCGTTGGAGCAGGCCGAAAGCCAGGAGCTGGATGCCTGCGAGGGCGAAGAAGGCGCCGAAGGCGATGGTGGCCCAGTGTGCATCGATCTCGCCCTTTTCGAAGTATTGGAGCAGGGCGCGGGCGTTGGAGGCCAGGGCGATGACAAAGGCGATGAGGGCGAGCAGGAAGGGGTGCGAGAAGAAGAGCTTGCGCACGAGACGACCGGGACCGGAGGCGGGGCGCGCTGGATTGACGAGCTGCGAGACGCTCTCGGCCAGGGCGCCAGCGTAGATCATGACGAGGCCGCCGGTGCCGAGGACGAGGATCGTGAGCACGCGGTAGACGCTGTCGTCGGGGAGGGTGCTCGTGGCGATCCAAGTGCGGATGGGGACGATGGCATAGACGCCAGCGACGAGCAGCATGAGGCCGCCGACGAAGCCGAAGATGAGGAGCGGGCGGTAGGTGACGGCGGTTTCGAGGATGACGCGCAGAAAGCGCAGGCCGTCGCGGACGACGCCGAGCTTGGAGCGGCCTTCGCGCTCGGCGTAGGTCATGGGGACCTCGGCGAGCTCCAGTCGTGGGTCGAGGGCGGCGCGACAGCTCATGGCAGGCGTGAAGTGCAGGCCATCGGGTAGCGGCAGCAGGATCTCGAGCTGATCGCGACGCAGAACACGCATGCCGCTGGCCGAGTCGAGGACCTTGGCTCCCGAGAGAAGTCGGATCAGGCCTGCGAAGAAACGGTTGCCGAGCCTGCGGATGGCTGGCATTTCGCTCTGATCGCCGAGCCGATTCCCGAGCGCCACGCTGGCGCCACCTTCGACGGCCTGGATCATCGGGATGAAGAAGGCAGGGTCGCAGGTTCCGTCGGCGTCGAGGAAGCCCACCAGCTCACCCTTGCCCTGGCGGAAGCCCTCCAGGATGGCGGCGCCGTAGCCGCGGTTCTTGGGGAAGATGATCGTCTGCACGCCTTGGATCGCTTGCGCGAGGCTGGCGGTCCGGTCGGTGGAGCCATCGCTTACGACGATGATCTCGATCTCGTGCCCGGTGGCTACGCGGATCGCAGGGACCTGACCCAGGCAACGGTGGCAGATCGACTCGATCGACTGCTCCTCGTTGAGGGCGGGAATGACGATGGTGAGCAAGGCGGTGTTTCCAGGTGTCGCGGTCCGGGTCACGGAAGATCGTGCCCGGGTGATGTCGAGGATTTGACCTCAGAGCATACCCGAGCGCGATCCGAGCGCCCTATGTTCACCGACCGGGCGACGCGAAGATCGGCTGCGAGACACTCTTGTCGTCGGCTGGGATCAGGTGGGAATAGCCTTCCTTGTCGAACCAGTCGTAGACCCTGGTGAGCGGCACGCCGAGACCCATGTGAGGGATCACGACAGGTCGCGTGTTGCCGTGCGTGTAGATCTTGCTGAAGACAGCCAAGAGCTTGTAGGTCTGGCCATTGTAGATCCCACCGCCGGAGTTGCCGAAGTAGGTGGGCGCGTTGATCATCCAGTAGTTGGTCTCACCAACTTTGTTGCTGAGGCTCGAGACCGAGCCAGCGGTCGGGATCGGATCGTTGCCGAGAGGGCATCCGATGGCATAGACAGGAGTCCAGACGCGGATCGCGTTCAGTTCCTTGCGCGTCGAGAGCTCTGCCACGACCGGGACCTTGCCTGTTCCGCGCAGCTTGACGAGCGACAGATCGGCCTTCGGGTTGGAGATGACGACGTCACACTTGCGGGTGATCTTGCCGTTGCTCGTGTAGATGACGACGTCGATACCCTTGCGCGCCAAGGTGGGTTCGTCGGCCAGGATGTTACGAACGACATGATAGGCCGTGAGGACGTAGGTGACGTAGCCCTTGCCTTTCTTGTCCTTCTCGCAGGAGATGAGGGTGCCCGATCCCACGGTCTCGTCGCCCTGGAGTTGGACGCATGGCTGGAGCATCCGGCGGCTCATCCCCTGAGGGTCACGGTTGACGGCGCTGAGCACCTCACCTAGCAGGTCCTCGGTCTCGCTGATGCGAGTCTTGAGGTCCTTGGACTGACGAAAGAGATCTGAAGTCTGTCGCGAGACGAAACTCTTGGTGGTCTCGACTGCGACCTTGAGCTCATGATTGCCCGAGTTGGCTTCCTTGGCCTGCGTCATGGCTGCTCGGGTCTGGACGTCGAAGCGATTCTGGATCTGGCTCAGCTCCCTGTAGAGTTTGGCCAGCCGTGTCGAGACCTTTGCGATCTCATCGCTTTGGAGTGCGACCCTCTGAGGCAGAGCCTCGTCCAGATTGGCCTGCGCCACATCCATGACGCTCTTCATGGCCTCGATCTTCGCTTCCCGCTGACTCTCCGTGTTCCTGAGATCCTGGAGGTCGCTGTGGAAGCCCAAGAGGAGCACAGCTACGGCTCCCCCCAATAGGATTTCGACCATGGTGCGTTTCATATCCCGCTGTCCCCTTTTGCAGCACTCTGGTGGTTCTTTGACCTCGACCCGTATCGACTTTCAACACTTGTCGATTGAGGGCGCTGGGGAGGATCCGGTAGCAGGGGGCTTATGCGCGCTCTGGTTTTCGACCTTCGAAACCATGCAGAAGATGGTTCATGGAACGTGCCTTGTCATGGATGTATGGACGCGTCCAAGGGTGTCGTTCAGTCTTCGAGAACGAAGCAGTTCAGGAGCTTGTCCCCCAGGCGAAGCCTGGAGAGGACATCCAAGCCCTCGATGACACGGCCGAAACTCGTGTATCGGCCATCCAGGTGGGGCGTGGGGACCAGACAGAGGAAGACCTGCTCTCCTCCGCTGTCAGGCTCGGCACTCTTGGGCATGCCGAGCGTTCCTTGCAGGAAGGGGCGTGTGTTGACCTCATCCCGGATACGTGCGCCGTTGAAGCTGCGCGCGCCGTAGCCATTGCCGAGATGGTCACCGCCCTGTACGACGAAGTTGGGCACGACACGATGCAGGATGCGCTCGTCATACTTGTGGCTACGGATGAACTGCAAGAGGTTGTAGCAGTGCCCTGGCGCCTCGAAGGGCCAGAGCTCGATGATGAGGCGCCCGCGCGTCGTATCCAGCGCCAGCCTTGGACGGGAGGACAGAAATCCGGCCAGCTGGCTGGATGGCGGCAGATGGGGTGGGAAGACGGTCTCGGGTTGGCGTACGTCGGGAACCGGTTGTGCGCTCCAGTTCTCTTCGAGGGCCTTGTGGGCAGCCTTGCGGACCTGCCAGGTACCGTCCTTCATGGCTTCCAAGAGGAAGGCGCGTGTTCCAGGCTTCTTCTTGCCGAGCTCGGCGAGGCCTAGGATGATGGCTTGCCTCGCATCCGAGAATTCGAAGCCTTCCGAGTCGAGATAGGACCGACGGAGTGCGGCGAGGGTCTTCTCGTCCCCGGCGACTCCTATGCGGCTCAGCGTAGTCGCGCTCGTCTCCCGCAGGGCGGGATCGTGCGAATCCAGGCCTCGGATGGCCAGCTCCAGGCTCGCTGGATGCTCGCCGTGGCGCACCAGCGCCTCCAGGACGGCGATCTGGACCTTGCTGTCCTGCTTGCCGGGAGTGCCGAAGAGCTCGCGCGCGATCGGCAGGGCGCTGCGCGAGTCGACGAAGCGCAGACTGCGTGCGACGGCGACTTGGACGAGCCAGCTCTCGTCCCTCGCCGAGATCTCGAGCTGACGCGCAAAGGCCTGACCGAGGAGCCGGGACATGGCCTCCACCCCCCGCGCGCGCGCCATCGGGTCCTCGCTGGCGATTTCGAAGTCCAGAGCTGCGCGCGCTTGACGTTTCATGACCGTGAAGTGACCGATGCCCAGGATCGCTGCTGCCACCACATTGCCGTTGTCATGGATGAGGAGGCGTTTGATGGCGCTGAACATCTCGCCGTCTTGATAGGGAGCTTCGGAGCCAGAGGGCGAACTGTTGCGACCGAATCGACTTGGGTCGCTTGCGGCCAGGGCAGCCTCGATCAGGATCAAGGGGCTGGGATCCTTGAGGGAACTCAAGAGGATCTTGCGAAAGGCCTCATCCTGACTGGCGTCGAGGCGCGTTTTCCCTCGCGCTTGATGTTGGCGAGGCCGCGGATGGCAAAGAGGCGGGACCAGAGGCTGTGGTCGGGCCCTGCGACGCGCAGCAGATCGTCAACGCTGCTCCGATTCTCCAGCGAGGCCAGGGTGTAGACCAGCTTCCATTCCGTCTCCGGCGTGGGGGTTCCGGTGAGCGCCTTTCCGAGCGCGGTGGCGAGGATCTCGTCGGCCTTCTCGCTGCGCTTGTTGCCGTTCCGGATGCTTCGACTTCGCATGCGATGCAAAGCCAGCGAGGCGGCAGCGACGACCCCGGGTTCGGGGGCGGTCAGGTATCCCTGGATGCGTGCTTCGCTCGACTCGTCCAGCAGCTTGCCGAGAGCCTCGAGAACCAGGGCCAGGGTTCGGGCGGAGCCGTCCGTGTTTCCGAGCTTGGAGAGGAGGACTCCCTCGGCCTTGATGCGGCTTTCCGGGTCCTGGGTCTGGCCCAGGGCGAAGAGCGCCTCTTTCTGAACGACCCATGCCGGATCTCCCAGGCTCATCAGCAGGACGTCGGTGTTGTCGTTGCCGCCAGCGCGACCGAGAGCGCGCACTGCCAGTGCGCGGAGAATCGGGTCCGCGTTGCGCGTGAGGGCCACGATCCTGTCCCGAGCCTCGGGATTGCGGCGGCTCTCGTAGCCCAGGATGTCCCTGAGCTCGATCTCCTTGTCGGGAATGCTGGGTGGGGCTGCCTCTGATCCGCCAGGGGAGCTGCCACAGGCGGCCACGAAGCACAGAAAGGCGGGCATGAGGAGGCCCGGGCCCAGGAGGCATGGGAGGGAACGACGCTCGAAAGACCTTGCCATGGGTGAATCCTCGGCAGGGAGGGGGGTGGAGGGAAAGCAGAAGTGCTTGTTTTTTGGTGCGGGAGCCACGCTCGGTCGCTGTCTCGTAGCCGCTGAGGCCTGACGCGCGGTATTGATCCTGCGAGAGTGGATTCGGCCTTTGCCAGAACGGCCTTCTAGCGCGAAGATCTTTGGTCCGAATTCGAGGGCCGGGATCACCTGGCCCTCTAGAACACCAGCCTATGATGAGGAACTACTGAGATGGAATGGAACGCTGAAAAGGTCAAGGAAACCGTCCAAGCCAACCGGGTCGTCTGCTTCGGCAAGGGATCCAAGAACCAGCCCATGTGTGGATTCACGCATCGGGCCATTGCCGTGCTGACCGAGTGTGGCGTCGACTTCGAGGTCATCAACATCTTCGATGATCCCACGATCCGTCCGGCTCTGGTCGCCTTCTCCAACTGGCCGACGACGCCGCAGGTCTACGTGGATGGCGAGTTCATCGGTGGATCCGACATCGTTCTCGAGATGTTCGAGTCCGGTGAGCTGCAGAAGAAGCTGCAGTCTTCCGCCGCTTCATGAATGCCTGATCGCAGGAGAAGATGATGGTCGAGCTGGCATCGATCCAAGAGCTCATCGAGGAGCTCCAGGCTGGGCGACCCATCGTCGTCGCCGACGACGAGAACCGCGAGAACGAGGGAGACCTCTTTCTCGCGGCGGAGTT
>JAJRTL010000385.1 GCA_024278315.1 Planctomycetota bacterium
CCCGAACGATTCATGACCTCGATGCGTCTGACGGCGTCTTTCGGTCCAGGACCGCGAACCTATCGGTTCGCTCGGCATGGCTTCGATTTGACGACCCTCTTGGGTCGCCTCATATCTCGCGCAGCCGTCCTGAACTCGAAATGCGCTCGTCAGACCGCAAGAACGAGATCGGCTGCGCCGATCTCGTTCTTGCTCACAACGATCTCATGAATCGTTCGGGTTAGAAGCGGAGGAGGACGTAGGCGACGGCGAGGGCGATCTGGAGGGCGGCGAAGGGCAGGGCCTTCATGACGAAGGCTCCGAAGCTCAGCGGGATCTTGTATTTGTGGATCAGGGTCACGGCGACGAGGGTGGAGGCAGAGCCGATGGGGGTCAGGTTGCCGCCCAGGTTGGCGCCGAAGATGATGGACCACCACATCGGGTCGTCGGGGCCGCGGACGGCGCCGCCCTCGAGCGGGATGCCTGAGAGGATCTTGGCCAGCATGGCCGAGAGGGGGATGTTGTCGGTCACTGAGGAGAAGGCCGCCGAGGCCACGAGGAGGGCTGCCGAGCCGGCTGTCTGGCCCAGCGCCAGGATGTGCTCGAGCCCCTGGCCGATCATGGCCAGGACCTGCGCATGTTCGAGGACGTTGATGAAGACGAAGAGTCCGGCGAAGAAGGCCAGCAGATCCCAGTCCACGGCCTGGTAGAAGTGGTCCACCTCGGATTTGTAGCGAAGGAGCATGACGCCAGCGAACAGGAGAGCCACGAAGCCCATCCCGAGATCGGAGAGGGGATGCCAGGCCGAGGTCGTGGCGATCGTCAGGATGAAGAGGACGAGCATGCCGGTCGAGAACCAGAAGAAGGGCCGACTCTCGATGCCGTCGTTCTCATCGAAACTCTCGACGAGCCTGAGCGCCTCCTCCTTCTCCTCGAGCGTTACCAGTCTCGGAATGGCGAAGAGTCGGGCGCCCATGAAGAGGGTGATCCAGGTGGCCACGATCACATAGGGGGCTGCAGCGACGAAGAAGCCCACGAAGCTGATGCCTGCCGTCGTGCCGACGATGATGTTGGGTACCGAGCTGATGAGGGTCAGCAGGCCACCGATGTTGGTCAGCAGACCCTCGATCAGGAGGAAGCCCAGCAGCTTGTCCTTGCGCCCCAGTTTGTCCAGCGACACGCCCGAGAGGGACCCCACGATGATCATGGCTGTGACGTTGTTCAGCACCGCAGAAAACACCACCGTCATCAGGCCATAGAACCAGAGCAGGCGCCGAGGATCTCCCCCCGAGGCCTTGGTGAGTCGGATGGCGATCCAGGTGAAGAGTCCCGAACGGCTCGTGACGTCGACGAAGATGCTGGATCCCAGGATGATCGTGATGACGCCCCAGTCGATGGGAGGGATGAAGACCGGGATGTTGAGGGCTTCACCGCCGATCTCGTAGGGACCGTAGGGCAGCAGGTCCAGGAAGGCGGCCAGGAGGACAGCCGGGATGGCGAAGCCCACCACGATGAGTGACTTCTTGGCGTGGATTTTCTCCTCCAGTGCCAGGCAGAGGATCAGTCCGACCAGGAGCGCCGTGAACAGGAGCGTGATGCCCATGGGCACCTGGGTGTGCAGCACCTCGGCACCAAGGTCGTGGGCATCCTGGACGCAAGCGGTGAGAGTGGGGTGGGGGAGGCTCATGCGCTTGCCTAGATGAGGAGCAGGGGGATGTGACGCAGGTCCACGGCCAGCGGATAGACCATGCCCCGCATGGCGAGTTGGTCGTCCTTCTTGGCGTTCATGACCAGCAGGTCGATCTCGTTACGTTCGATGAGACTGGCATAGACCGCGAGCCGACGGCCGAACTCCACGATGGCCTCGACCTCCATGCCGGGCCGCTTCCCGGCCAGGATCTCTCGGCAGGACTCGATGTAGTCACGAGGCTCCTTGAGCAGCTGCTCGGTGAGTCGCTCGCGTGCGTTGCCGGTATCGATACTCGGGATCTTGCCGATAGCGCCGACGTAGTGCTCGAAGGTTGCCTCGTCCTCGAGGTGGGACAGATAGAGCCTACCCTGGCTCTGGCAGAGTGCCGCGCCGCAGTTGACCAGGGCATGCGCACCGGTCAGATGATCCGTCATGACCATGATGCGGTTGGTGTCCTGGATGGCGTGCGCCGCCTTGGTCTTCGCCTTGGGATGCGGTAGCAGCAGCACGGGCACCTGCGTGGCCCCGATGAGGACATCCACATGCTCACCCAGGCTGTAGTGCCATCGCCAACCCTCCGAGTGGAGGTGGCGGTAGGTGGCCACGAGGTCGGGATTCTTGTCTGCGACGATGTCGAGGAGGTCCTTCTCGGTGCGGAAGTCCTGCCCCTCTACCAGGTCGAGGATGCGTTCCTGCGGGCAGCCCTCCACCAGCGGCAGGCCGGACAGGAATGCCGAGATCTGCTCGCGCCAGGCCAGGGCTTCTTCGCCCTCGAGGTCCGTGACGACGAGGATCCTGTGGAAGTGGGGAGGCTCGTAGCGAAAGGGCTCGCGCCCTGCCGCCCGGAACTGGCTCTCGAATTGGTCGACCTTGGTCATGCCTGGTCCCGCGTGCGGAAGTGCTTGGAGAGCTTGAGGGCTTGTCCTTGGTAGTGGGAGCCGCCCTCGCCATAGCTGCGGTCGGGGACAGCGAGGGAGTGGTAGAACTGCAGGCGGAAGAAGGCCTGGCCATCCTCCACGAGGAAGGGGACGTCGTGGGGTCGCACCTCGAGCACGGCGCGACAGCCCGTCGGGTCACCGAATCCGTTGTCGAAGAATCCCGCGTAGTTGGTGCGCAGCTCCCCGATGCCGACGTCGTAGGGCAGCATCACGGCGGCCAGCTCCTTGGGCACGCGGACGCGCTCCTTGCTGGCGAAGATGTAGAACTCTTCGGGCTCGACGATGAATCGCCCGTCCTTGGGCGCCGGGATCGGCTCGCAGAAGTCGAGCGGATCGTGCGTTCCGTCCTGGGTCATGTCCAGGACGTCGGTGTAGCGGCGCGCACGGTAGCCGATGATGTCGCCGATCTCCTCGTCGGAGGCCAGGGCCACGCCCATCGTGAGCCCGTCCTCCTGGATCGCCGCCTCGCCCCGGATCGGCTCGCCCCGGTCGTCGAAGAGCAACGGTGTCTCGCGATGCACGGAGAGCAGCTCCTCGCGTGACAGCTCAGGCTTGCCACGCAGGAAGCGCAGCTGATTGAGGCAGAGTCCGGTCTGGAGCCGGATCGAGAAGGAGCGCGGCAGCACTTCCAGGAAGAGCGGCCCCTCGTAGCCTGCAGGCAAGGTCTCGAAGCGATCGGTCCGGTCGGCCAGCAGGCGCGTGAAGATATCGAGGCGCCCCGTGGAGGACTTGGGATTGCTCTGCGCCAGGACGTCGGCCGGCAGCTTCGCTGACTCCAGCAGCGGGACTACATAGCAGTGTCCGCGTTCGAGGATGGCCCCTTCATGGAGATCGAAGGTGAAGAGCGTCAGCTCATCGAGTCGCTCCTGAACCGTGCATTTTTCCGGCAGAAATCCCGTCCGCACGCGGTGGCAGCGGGTCCCGAGCCGAAGATCCAGGCTGGCCGGCTGGAGTTGTCTCTCCTCGATCGGAGGTTCAGCCAGGAGCGCGCCTTCGTCTACGAGTTGGCGAATCTGCTGACGGGCGAAGATACCGGCGCTCTTGGGTTCGGACATGGGCGGGGATGTTATCGGGCCAGGGAGCTGAATTCCCGCCTCGCAGGAGCGATCTCGAAGTGACTCCAGACCACAGGGGGAGCCTGCGGGCCCTCCTCCCCTCCAGAACTCCTCCCAATGGTGCTTTTCTCGGCGGCCTTCCGCTTTATCCTGCTCGCCCTCAAACGCCGTGCGTGGCCTCGGGTGCTCCCGGGATCCTCGAGGCGAGAACGGGGCCCCGTGCCCTCCCTGCTTTCCACAGATCGAGCAAGAAGATGAAGATCCACGAATATCAAGCCAAGGAAGTGATGGCGCGCTTCGGCGTGGCGGTCCCCGAAGGCCGGGTTGTCAGCGCACCCGAAGAGGCCAGGAAGGCCTACGACGAGCTCAGCACCGAGCTCTGCGTCGTGAAGGCCCAGATCCACGCCGGCGGACGGGGCAAGGGCGGTGGCGTCAAGCTGGTGCGGAGCGCCGACGAGGCCCAGGATGCCGCGGCAGCCATTCTCGGCAAGGCGCTGATCACCCATCAGACAGGCCCCGAGGGCAAGGTCGTCAACAAGGTCTGGGTCGAGGAGGGGTCCAACATCGAGCGTGAGCTCTATATGGCCATCACCGTGGATCGCACCTCGCGCGCGGCCGTGCTCATGGCCAGTTCCGAGGGCGGCACCGAGATCGAGGAGGTCGCAGAGAAGACCCCCGAGAAGATCTTCAAGGAAGTCATCGACCCAGGCTTCGGCCTCCAGGGTTACCAGGCACGCAAGCTTGCCTTCAAGCTGGGACTCGCAGGTGCGAGCTTCAAGAACGCGATCAAGGTCATGATGAACCTGGCCAGGCTTTTCGATGAGCTGGACTGCTCCATCGCCGAGATCAACCCTCTGGTCGTCACCAAGGAAGGCCAGGTCCTGGCCCTCGACGGCAAGATGAATTTCGACGACAACGGCCTGTTCCGTCACCCCGAGATCGTCGAGTATCGCGATTTGACCGAAGAGGATCCCAAGGAGGTCGTCGCCAGTGAGCAAGACCTCTCCTACATCGCGCTCGACGGCAACATCGGCTGCATGGTCAACGGGGCAGGGCTCGCCATGTCGACGATGGACGTGATCAAGCTGGAAGGCGGCCAGCCGGCCAACTTCCTGGACGTCGGCGGCAGCGTCACCAAGGAGCAGGTCGTGGAGGCCTTCAAGATCCTCATCTCCGATCAGCATGTGAAGGCCATCCTCGTCAATATCTTCGGAGGCATCGCCAAGTGCGATGTCATCGCCCAGGGCGTCGTGGACGCGGTCAAGGAGGTGCACCTCGAAGTGCCCCTCGTCGTCCGCCTCGAAGGCACCAACGTCGAAAAGGGCCGGGAGATCCTGGCCCAGTCCGGCCTGGATCTCATCACTGCGTCCTCCCTCGACGAGGCCGCCGAAAAAGCCGTGAAGGCCGTCAGGGGCCTCGAAAAGGGCCTCGAAAAGGGCTAAGGGGGAATCGAACCATGAGCATTCTCATCGACAAGGACACCAAGGTCCTTTGCCAGGGTATCACCGGCGGCGCAGGCCGCTTCCACACGCAGCAGATGTTGGCCTACGGGACCCAGATGGTCGCCGGAGTCACGCCGGGCAAGGGCGGAATGGAAGCCGAAGGCGTGCCCGTCTTCGACACGGTCGAGGAGGCCGTCGAGAAGACCGGTGCCGAGGTGTCGGTCATCTATGTGCCCGCAGCTTTCTGTGCCGATGCCATCCTCGAGGCTGCCGACGCTGGCTGTCGCCTGATCGTGGCCATCACCGAGCACATCCCCGTCATGGACATGGCCAAGGTCATGGAGGTCCTCGAGGACCAGGACTGTCGGCTCATCGGCCCCAACTGCCCAGGCATCATCACGCCTGCGGAAGATGGCGGCTGCAAGATCGGAATCATGCCCGGCTACATCCACAAACCAGGCAAGGTCGGCGTGGTCTCGCGTTCGGGAACCCTGACCTATGAGGCTGTCTGGCAACTGACCAGCCTTGGTCTCGGGCAGAGCACGGTCATCGGCATCGGCGGCGACCCGATCAACGGCACCGACTTCGTGGACTGCATCGATCTGTTCAACGGAGACGATCAGACCGAGGGCATCGTCATGATCGGCGAGATCGGCGGAACGGCTGAGGAAGAGGCGGCGGCCTATATCAAGGAGTACGTCAAGAAGCCGGTCGTGAGCTTCATCGCCGGGCGCACCGCGCCCCCAGGCAAGCGCATGGGCCACGCAGGCGCCATCATCTCGGGCGGCAAGGGCACGGCAGGCGAGAAGGTGGCGGCACTCGAAGATGCCGGAGCTCGCGTGGTCGAGAGCCCCTCGCGGATCGGCGCAGCCATGAAGGAGATGCTGAGCTAGCACGCTGCCATGGACGAATCCAAGCGAAAGGAGATCCTGCAGCAGGTCGACCGGCGCAAGGGCATCACACCCCTTGTGCTGTTGGCCCTGGGGGTGCTCATGCTGATCTCCCCGTTGGGCTTTGTTCAGGATTTGCTGAGTGTTGAGGCCTGGTCCGGTCTCACGCGCTTCTTTCTCGGGGTGCTCTTCATCTATCTGGCCGGCCTCGTCATGGAGCGCCAGCATCAGACAGGGCTCCTGCGCCAGGTCATGGAATCCAACGAGGCACTCATGAGTCAGCTTCTGGGCCAGGACTACCGCAAGAAGAGGGGCGTCGAGCTCCTCATCTCCATGCTCGCGACGACCAGCAACGAGAGCGCCAAAGAGCGCATCCGGGGCCAGCTCCAGCAGCTCTCGGGGGAGGACTTTCCTGCCGAGTTCGATCCTTGGGATCGGTGGTGGCAGGAAAACAAGGACAGTGCCAGCTTCTCGGGCAAGTCCGAGAAGGGCTCCTGACCCCGGACACTCCCCATTCCTGTTTCAGGGCCCCCGGGTCATTGGGCCAGCCCCCATGGGGCCCTCCCATGGGGCCCTCCCATGGGGCCTTCTCGCTCAGATCCCTCGAACACCACAACCCGGGTCCACGTGGGATCCCAGGATGGGTTTTCTCATCGTCTTGCGCTAAGCTATTCCGCCCAGCATCCCGCGGTAGGGCTGCTGTTCCCTCATCATCGAGAATCATGCCTACATCTCTCGCGATCTTTTTCGGCGGACCATGGGAATACATCATTGTTCTCATTGTCGTGATGCTTCTGTTCGGCAACCGGATTCCGGGCATGGCCCGATCCCTAGGCCAGGGCATCGTTGAGTTCCGGAAGGGTCTCAAGGGCGAAACGGACGAGGACAAGAAGCAGCTTCCCGGTGACGAATCGGGGGGCAAGATCAGTCCCCCCGAGGACAAGGACTGAGTCCGAGGACCTCTGGTGGCCCAAACTACAGCCCTGAAAGATGTGACCGCCCTGGTCCGCGAGGACCTGGAGATCGTCTCGACGACCGTGAGGGAAGCCCTGCTGCCGGACCGTACGGAGCTGGAGCCTCTCCTCGCTCACGTGGGCGGGTATCAGGGCAAGCAGTTGCGTCCTGCCATGGTCCTGTTGATGGCACGCGCCATCGGGGGCTTGAAGGAGACCCACTATCAGGTGGCCGCGATCATCGAGATGATCCACATGGCCACCCTGGTGCATGACGACATCCTCGATGGTGCCTTGGTCCGCCGCAGCATGCCCAGTCTCAACGCGATCCACGGTCACGAGGTGTCGGTGCTCCTGGGCGACTACCTCTATGCCAAGGCCTTCCACATGTCGGTCTGCATGCCGGATCAGGTCTGCAGCCGGGTTCTGGCCGAGGTGACGAGGATCATCTGCCAGGGCGAGATCACCCAGATGCTGCACCGCTTCGATGTGGCCACGGACGAGGATCTCTACTTCAAGGTCATTCGGGAGAAGACCGGGGTCCTCTACGGGGCTGCCAGCGAGCTGGGTGCCAGCTACGCCGGGGCCAATGCGGAGAAGATCCGGTTCTGCAAGGTTTTCGGAATCTCTCTGGGCACGGCCTTCCAGATCATCGATGACTGCCTCGATGTGGAGGGGGAGGAGGCCGTGGTTGGCAAGTCTCTCGGGACGGATTTCGGCAAGGGCAAGCTGACCCTGCCCTTCCTCAAGCTCTACGCCGATCTCGATGATCCGGGGCGTCGTAGATTCGACGAGATCTTCCAGGATCAGAAGCTCGAGGGGCGTCAGGAGACCCTCATCCGGGAGTTCGACCTGCGGCCAGGGCTGGCCTATGCGCATGACCGCGCGGATGATGCCTTGCGGGAAGCACTGAATTCACTATCGGGTCTGCCCGATAATGAGTATGTAGATGCCCTCAGAGCCATGGCGGATTTCGTCCTCAACCGACGCAACTGAGCAAAGCACCGGCGGTCGGGCCTAAGAGGCCCGGGAATGATGCAAATGGTCCACTGAGCGACTCATACGGGGAAACAGACGGGGACTATCCAAGGGAGGGATCGGCGGCGGACTGGGGCTACCAGGACAGGCTGGGCCTTTTCCCATGATTGCCTGGGTCCAAGGTCGGGGCGAAAACTCTGGACTTCATGGCTAGGATGTTTCCCAACTTCAGAACCACAATCAGGTCCAAGGACCTTCCGATGATCAAGAGAACGAATCTGAGCACGATCTCTTCCAGCCTTGTCTGGGTGTCCCTCTTCCTTCTGAGTCCGGCTTGCGGCCGCAAAGCCTCGGTCCGGGAGGTGGGACCCGCCAGGGTGGAAGCCCCCCCCGAGAAAGGTCACGTGGGCAAGGCCACCAGCGCGGAGCGCTTCGGTTTCCGGGCACAGCCCGACCAGCCGAAGACGACGCAGGCAGAGCCCCGGCCGGCCTACACCCTGCCGAAGGGTTGGACGCTGCTTCCCGCGAGCCAGTTCGTGGCCCTCAAGATGAAGGTCCCAGGGCATCCTGACGCGACCTGTCACCTGTCCATCCTCGGTGGGGACGGGGGAGGCCTCTTGGCCAACGTCAACCGATGGCGCAACCAGATCGGCAACGCGCCCACGACGGCCGAGGAGGTCGCCAAGCTGCCCTTGCACAAGTTCTTCAACAGCAAGGCCATCCTGCTCGACCTGACCGGAAGCTATGCCGGCATGAGCGCAGGTGGAGGCAAGCAGAACTGGGGCCTCATGGGCCTCATGCTGGTTTCCGATCAGGCCTCGCTCTTACTCAAGATGCAAGGTCCGGCGGACCTCCTGCAGAAGGAGAAGCAGAACTTCCTGGATCTCGCGGCCTCCTTCCATTGGACGCGTGAGCCTGCGCTCCCCGCCGGACATGCGCCGGTCGAGGCGGGAAGCGGCACCGGTGGAACGGCCACCAGCCAGCCGACGGCGGTTGCGGCCAAGGGCGGTATGGCGTACGACAAGCCTGCGACCTGGAAGGCCAAGCCCGGGAGCCAGTACCGAACCCTCAACTTCGACGTCGGCAGCGATGGGATCACCGAGTGCTACGTCTCCCAGTCCGGCGGCGGCCTCCTGCCCAACCTCAATCGCTGGCGGGGTCAGATGGGACTCAAGCCGATGAGCACCACCGAGCTCACCCGCCTGTCTCCACTCAGGGTCCTGGGAGTCGAGACGCCCCTGCTCGTGATCGAAGGATCCTTCCAGGGCATGAGTGGTCCACGGATCGAGAAGGCCGGCATGCTGGCTGTCTATGTCGAGACCTCAGGCACGAGCTACGCCATCAAACTCACAGGTCCGACCGACAAGGTCCGGGCCGCCCAGAGAGATTTCGTCAAGTTTGTTCAGTCCCTGCGTATGCGCTGAGACTCGAGGTAAGCAGTCATGACAACCAGCCCAGAAAACTGTCCCGATACCCCCGAAGGCGAGCGTCCGCCCGACGAGCCCGGCAAAGGAGTCCAGGTCAATCTGGCCCTCGAAGCTACGGTCACCGGCGCAGAGAGTATCCCTGCCCTGTTGTGGCAGGGTTTCCTGAAGATCTTCGGATCCTTCCATCTCTGTTTCGGCATCCTGCTGTTCATGGGACTCATCACGTATCTGGGCACGCGAGCCCAGGCACACATGTCCCTGTTCGATGCCCAGGTCAAATACTTCGACTCCTGGTTCGTGATCCATCACGTCGACCTTCCGGGAGTCGGTGGTTTCCAGCCAGGGCTGCCGCTTCCGGGAGGCATGTTGCTCATGGGCCTCCTGATGCTCAACCTGATGGTTGGTGGCCTGATGCGCATCCGGATCAGCAAGCGTAACGTCGGAGTGGTGATCACCCACCTGGGTGTCATCCTCCTGCTGGTGGCGGGCTTCATCCGTTATGCCATGGGAGTCGAGGGTGCGATCCTGGTCTGGGAGGGCGGCAACAGCAGCCAGTTCGAGACCTACCACACCTGGGAGATCAGCATCTCGACGCGCACGCCGGAGGGCAAGGTCAAGCGCTGGGTCATTCCCTGGGGGGATCTGGCCGACCTGGGACCGACGGACTCCCGTCTGTTCCGACGCGATGAGCTGCCCTTCGAGATGGAGGTCCTGACCTTCCTCCCGAATGCGCAACCTCGCAGGGCGGGACGTTCGACCACGGCACAGATCGTGGATGGCTTCTTCCTCGTCCGCAGGCGGCTCGAGAAGAAGAACGAGCAGAACCAGGCCGGTTGCTACCTGAGGTTGATGACCAGCAAGGGGGGGGATGCGATCCCCGAGGCCATCCTGTTTGCCGGAGGGTCGAGGGATGACGCCGGCGAGGTCTATCCCTTCACGGCGACCTTCGAGGGGCAGGCCTACGAGTTCCGGCTCCGCCGCGAGACCCATCGACTTCCGTTCAATATCGAGCTTGCTGATTTCCGCGCGATCTACTATCCGCGCACGATGATGCCGCAGGCCTACGAGAGCGATGTCATCGTTCGCGAGATGGTGGATGGAGAGCCCAGAGGCGAGGGTGTCCCCGTCAACATCTCCATGAATCGACCGCTGCGCAAGGAGGGCTACGCCCTCTATCAGTCCAGCTTCGGACCGCAGCAACGCGACTACAACGGACCCATGTACTCGGTCTTCTCCGTTGCCAAGAACCCGACAGATCAGGTACCGCTCATTGCTTGCCTGATCATCGCACTGGGCATGCTCCTGCACTTCACGCAGAAGTTCTCCAAGTGGGTCAAGAAGGAACAAAGGAAGTGGACAGCATGAAGCCCTTCACACCACGCAGGACGCTGTCGAATGCCATGCGCATCGCAGCACTCGTTCTCGTCACTCTGCCGCTGGCCGTCACGGCGCGCGCCCAAGGCGACCATACCGGACACAACCACCCCACAGGGGCAGGTGGCGGGGCACAGACTCAGCACGCCAAGCCCTCCTGGGACCCCGAGCTCATCGAGTCCTTCGAGAAGCTCGCGGTGCTGGAGGGGGGGCGCGTCAAGCCTCTCTATACGCAGGCCATCTGGCTTCTGCGTCGCCTCAATGGCAAGGCGAGCGTCCTGACGCCTCCCACCGATGCGCACCCCGACGGGGAGCGTCTGGGGCCGGTGGCCTGGTATCTGGATGCGCTCTTCTTCCCCGAGCACGCCAACGACTACGAGGTCTTCCGTATCGAGGACAGCAACGTTGTCGATGCTCTGGGAATCAGTTTTCGCGACGACGAGGGTTTCCGGACCAAGAAACGCTTTGACCGGTATTCGTTCAATCAGCTACAGCCTGGCTTCGACAAGCTCTCCCAACTCGTGCGTCCTGCGCGGGAGAAGAAAAAGGGCCGGCGGAGTCCGCTCGAGGTCAATCTCCTGGCGCTGTATTCGGGACTCAATGAATACGCCAACCTGATCAATCACCTCAACTTCACGCGGGTCTCGATCCCGGTGGAAGGCGCCCTGACCGAGCTCTTTGGTGGCAAGACCCGTGTGCAGGTCAGCGACGTCCTGTTCAAGGCCAAGGACTTGCGTGAGTTCTCGCAGGCGCTCGAGAAGCCAGGGGGCATGACCGCCCAGGAGCAGAGCGCCGGGCGCCAGGCCTACGACAAGTTTTCGAAGGCCTTGCGGCAAGCCATCGGGAGAGCGGACCACTACCCCGTCTTCTTCCCCCCAAGCCTCAGCCAGAAGGATGCGCCGGCCTGGATGACACCCCAGGACCTGGTCCTGAAGATTGTCTTCGGCCAGGGAGATCATCCCGATCAGAATCTCGAGACACAGGCGCGCTTGCTGGTCAGCCTGGAGAGCATGGCCCGTGAGGCCCATGACCCCGTGTCCTTCCGCAAGGACGCGGCCGTCTTCATCCAGGGGCTCACCAACCTGGCGGTCCGGCGAGGCGAGGCCAAGATGGCTTCCGCTGAGGTCTGACTCTACAAGATGGACTTCTTCTGTAATGCTATCTACGCCTTCATGGCTGGCTTCCTGCTCCTGGCACTCTCCTGGATCTTCAGCAAGGGCAGCGAGATCCCTACGGGATTCGGTCTCTCGGGGCTGCTCATCCTGGTCGTGGGCTATGCCGGCATGATGATGGGA
>JAJRTL010000386.1 GCA_024278315.1 Planctomycetota bacterium
CCTTGCTGATCCATGGCTCTCTTTTGTTCAGCCCGGTACCATCATCGGCACTGAAGAATACCTGGCCGGGAGAGACTTCCGTGATCGACCAAGGTATCGAACTCTTGGTGCCAACGACAAGGTCACGCACCATGAATGTGCCTGCCTTCGTTCCGTCGCTGACCCAGAGCTCACTACCCGACTGGGCGGTAGAGCTACGCAAGAAGACCTTCCCACCGCTCAAGCAGAGGCGTCGTGTTCCTGAGCCTGGCAAACTGATCCAAGGCTTTGTCCCTTTCGTCGTGCCGTCGGAGATCCAGATCACGCTTTGATTCGACAAGTGATTCGAAATGACGAACTTGAGCGTCTTTCCATCGGTCACCAAACCCTGGAGGATGTCGAGATGACCCGTCCAGGAGGAGACCTTCACAGTCCCCTTTGGAGTGCCATCTGTGGAATACAGAGCAAATGTGTCCTTGCGCCCTACAGCGAACCATATCTTGCCTTTGAACTCGACGCTCCACTGGAGCCCTAGCCCCGAGTTGAACATGGGGCGAGGGATTGTGAAGAGGCGTACCGGCGTCCTTGGTGTTCCTGGGAGCATCCAGATCTCGGCGTTCAAGGCTGCATCTTGAACCTCGCACAACATCGCATTGGTTCCGATGGAACGGAAAGGCCCGTAGGTCATTTTCGCCTTCAATACGAGTCGCGTTCCTCGCACTGTTCCGTCTGTGCTCCAGATCCCACCCCTGTATCCGAAATAGGCCAAGGAGCCGTCTCTCACTCCGGCCATGCCTCGATACTCATAGGGCGTCACGCTCTTGGCAATCTGCTTCGTGCTCGCAGGTGTGCCATTCGTGACCCAGAGCCCCATGACGGACCGTGCTCCAAGTACGCAGAGGATACGCCCCTTGGACAGTCCGATCAGGAAGAGGGGGTTGGAGGATGCTGAGCCAGAAACGAAGTCGATCAAGATCCTTGTACCCTTCGCTGTGCCGTCGCTGACCCATAGTTCGCGGCCATGCAAGGGATCCTTGGCCGAGAAGTAGATCTTGCCTCCGATCAGGGTCAGATCCGTAGGGTTGGACCCATCCGATCCCGGATAGATGTCCTTGACGAGCTCGGTCTTGGTCCCATTGGTCCGAAACAGCTCCGCTCCCGTAACAGGCGTGTTCCCCTTGAAATACGTCCATGCCCCTAGACGAAGGAACTGTCTCTCCCGCCGCCAGCCCGGTCGGGCTGGCGAGGGGTTGGTGCTCAGCCGTAGTTGCAGGGGATTCGAATCGATGTCCTTGATGGGCTTCTGAGCTCTGCTCTCCGCAGAGACGGCGAGCAGGGCCAGCATCAGGCAAGCAGAGAAGCTGGGACATGGGGTGCTCGATGGACGGCGCATGTGTGGTCCTCATGGCTGCGGATCGGAGGTCAGCCAGCCGCAACCTGCAAGTAGCATTCCGCGGCCATGGGAGACCGAAGGGGAGACCGGGAGACCAGGGCGCTCATCGATCCCGCAGCAGTCCGCTCCAGCGGCGGATCTTGGGTCCTGCTGGCGGTGCGTGTCCCACTTCCGTGGAATTCCTCCCATCTGAGACCCCCTCGCTTTGTGCTGCTTTCTTGTTCAAGCTGCTATCTTCGCAAGGCAAGTGCGGATCTCAGCGCTTTTGTACGCTTGGTCCAGATCTAGACAGGATGGATGGATTCATGAGATCGTTGCGAGCACATTTGCGAATGGCGAAGCCGTTCGCAAATGTGCGGTCGGACGAGGAGATTTCGAGTTCAGGGGGGGGGCTGCGCGAGATGAAGGCGACCCGGGAGGGTCGTCGAATCCAAGCAATGCCGAGCAAACCGCCAGGTTTGCGGTCCTGGACCGAAAGATCCCCGTCAGACGCATCGAGGTCATGAATCGTTCGGGCTAGTTGCCTATCAGGATGCGGCCGTAGTTGGTAGATGAGAACTTGGACTTATCGAAAATGAAGTATTGACTGTAGAGGCGCGTCCCCACCAGCGATCTGTTGTTCGGAACAGGGAGCTTGATGCTGTGAGCTCCAAGCCGGCTTGTCGCAGTGCCCAAGAGGAAGTCGAGCTTTGGGTACAACTTGCAGCCTGGCGAACTGAGGCTCGAAAGGTCCACGGCTGGTTCGAAGCGTGATGACCCAATCACAAGGAACAGCGGGCGACTGGTCGGTGCTGAAGCTAGATTGATCGAGAACGACTGACCGAGCTTCGCGCTGCCTTGGAACGAGAGTTTGGGAGTGACCGTGCTAGCTCCCGGACATCCAATCCCGAATGTTCCCAGGTCGTTCATGCCGACGACGACCTCAAGGATGAGGGCCATGTATTGAGAGTAGGTGCCGGTGGTCGGCGGAGTGCCGGCCCAGTTGTTCGCGGTCACGCGTTGCGCTCTAAGTTTGGAGCGGAATCCCCTGCCACTCGGGGAGTGAGCTCCGGTAACGGTGATCTGGATCACAAGGTTTCCACCAAAGGCCGCTGGTAGATAGTTGTAAGGCATGTCGAGGCCAATGCGATTCCACCGATTACCCTTGACGTGCCAGTCGTAGTTGGTGGCCTTGAGCACAGTCTTGACGTTCCCGGCGAGATTGGTAGCAAACTTCGATACCAATGTCGTTGCCTTGGTCTGCCCAATGACAATCTCGATGCTGTCGAAGTGCCGGACTTCTGGGCTGACCAAATAGGGCGCGAATGCAAGATCTCTTATGACCAAGGACGAGGAGTTCCCGAGCTGCTTCGCTTTCACCAGGCTCTGGTAGCGCTGGTTGATCCACTGCTTTGCTCCACTTTTCGCACCAAACGGGACTACGTTTTCGGCGCCCACGGTGGGTATTGCGGCTTTCGGTACGGGAAAACTCTGCGCGCTGACAGAGCCGACGACAAGAACCAATACTGATGCTCTGATGTAGAATGAATTGTGCATGGCAAACTCTCTCCAGGGACTCAGGAACGCTGGGATAGACACATAGATCCACGGCTGGTGAGACGAATCAACGTATTCTGCAGATCTCGATTCCAGCGGTCAAGTGGGCGAGACACCGTTGCCAAGCGGATGCGAGCGACAATCGCTGCTATCTTGCGTCCTCTCCTCAAGAGCGCTAGCCCCGCCTCTGGCAGGTGCCTCGCATTGGCCCCTACCGCCTCGAGCCCCTACCGCCCAGCAATTGCCGGCCCGGCCGGAGGCTCTCGCTCAGGGAATACCAGGACAATCATCGATGCCGCGGCAGTCCGCGCTGTCCGCTCCTGCTGCCCATCTTGGACTCTGCGGCCTGAGTGTTTCAGGTGCTTCAGGTGGGATCATGCGGCGCATGTCTGCCATTCGACAAGGGTGTGGATGGCGGCGATCGAACGCCGCTTGCCAAAATCACTCGATGATTGGAAGCAGGATGATTGGAAGCAGGACAGATTGGAAGCAGGACAGGCATCGATTCCCCACATCCTGGTCCATCCGCACAGGGTCCGCGAATCAGGGAAACCCGGGTTGACCCCAGTCTTCCCTCAGCGATCCACGTCCTGATCGCGGAAGCTGCGTCGCCATCTCCAATCCGCCTCAACTCGGGCGATTCCTCTACCAGCCGATCTCGGCGAGCAGTCCGTTGGTGAACACGAGTTTGGTGGTGTTGGCCGTCGGATCGATGATAACGGTCTGCACGGCCACGCGCGCTCCATAGAGTTTGCGGTCGAGAGGCATGCGTATGTCCAGGGTGCTCTTGCCGCCGCTGCCAGAGCTGCTGGGGAACACAATGACAGGGCTCGCCTGGAGTGTGCAGGCGGTCGTTCCGACCTTGAGTGGCAGGGGGACAGAGAGCCAACTCTTGTGGGAACCCACGAGGAAGGCGCAGACCTTGGAGGTGGCCAAGCCACTGGCCTGCATCCTCAGGGCACCAAGCCTCCCATCCCTCCAGCCGAGACTCGCGACGAGTCCGGTGAGCTTGGGCACGCCGGCCGACCCCTTGCAGGAGGAGCCCAGGGACAGAAACCTTGAGCCCCAGCTCCGTGGTTCGAGGCGGGCCACGAATCCATCGCTGGTCCCACCCCCGTGCTTGTCCTGGAAGACGGGAGGCAGCATCGGCAGGTCTGTACTGGCCGCTCCCACGAGAATGAGGTCCCCACTGCTGTGGACAGCCATCCCCAGGGGCGTACAGAAGGAAACCGACAGACCTCCATACTCGGAGCTGTAGGAGATGAAGGGCGCTGATCGCGACTTGGTGTCGAGTAGGGCCAGATAGCCTCGGGGCGAGCCGTTCAGGCCACGCTGAAAGGCACCGCTCGAGGTCGGCAGCGTGTGCCACGTGCTGGAGGTCGAGACGAAGAAGGCGACACCCTTCGGATGGAGGGTCAGGGTGGCCCTGCTCAAGACGGACCCCTCCGAGAAATTACCACTGAGGATCCAGGAGCCATAGACGAGGACCGCCGGGCCCTTCTTCCTGGTGTCCCATTCAGCATAGTAGCAGTCGTAGCTTGCAC
>JAJRTL010000387.1 GCA_024278315.1 Planctomycetota bacterium
ACCCGCCCGGGTGACCGAGGTGCCGGTCTTCCCTGCCAAGATGCCACTCACGCCGGGTCCAGCGATGTGTCGGGCTGTTCCCTTGTCGTGCGTGATGACGGTCTTGAGTGTTTCGCGCATCCAGCGGACCGTGGAGTCCTGTAAGACCTGCTTGCCGGGCCCGGCCTGGGGAAAGTACTGTACCTCGCCCGTGGCCGTGATGAGTCGATCCAGAAGCCGCAAGCGAAACCTGCGCCCCGTCACTAGCGAGGCAAATGCCTCCGCTAACCCCAGCGGGTAGAGATTCATCTGGTAACCGAATGAGATCGAGGGCCCCGTCCAGTACTTGTACTGCCGATCCGTGAGCTCTTTCTCGCTGGGCACGACCCCCTCCACAACCTGCCCCTTGCGGCTGCCCCTGAGGTAGCGCTGGAGCGGGAGTCCGATCCGCGGAGCACGCCCGTGGTCGAGGAGGGCCAGGAGATCCCGATGCACGGCAGGTCCACCCAGAATGCCGACCCGCACCGCACCAATATTGGAGGACTCCGCAAGCAGGATCTCGAGCGGGCGCACGCCGACCAGATGATCATCGGTCACCCGCCGCGGTCCATAGGCCCAGATCCGTCCGCCGCCCTGCCCCTCACACTCGATCTGTTGCCCCGGTCGGACCACCCCGCGGTCCATCGCCAGCCCCACGAGGAGGGGCTTGATGATGGATCCAGGAGCAAAGAGACGCTTGTGGGTCGAAGCGACGAGTAGATCGCCTGCCTGGAAGTGGTTGGGGTCGTAGCTGGGTAGACCCGCCGCCGCCAGCAGGTCACCGCTCTCGAGATCGATGAGAAAGCAGACCGCCCAGTCGATGCCGGGACTCTCGACGGTGTGGGCGCGTCGAGGGTCAGCGTAGTGCTCCTCCACGGCCTTGGCCGCTCGAACCAGCGCCTCGTAGGCGATCTCCTGCAGCTCGCTGTCGATCGTCGTGACCAGACTGCGCACGCCGATCTCTCCCGGAAGGGCCAGACTGTCATGCCCTGGCGCGAAGACCAGAGCGCGCCTCTTGCTACCCCTGCCAACGAGCCCCCTGCGGAGCGCGATGCTGTAGCTCCCTTCCGAAGCGAGGACCGGTTGCTTCTCGAGTCCCTGATGGGCATCGTACTCCTCGATGCGCTTCTGGCCCTCGACCACGACGACTCGCGTGGCCTTGCTGAGGAGGCCGGTCAACGAAGAGGCCGCTCTCCCCAGAGGATAGAAGCGCTTCCAGCTCGGCGAGAAATCCAGATCGAAACGCCAATCGCGCTTGCAGATCTTCTTCTCCACCTTGTCGAGCTTGCGACCCCAGGCTTGCTCCAGGATCCGCACCGTGCTGGCCTTGCGAAACTCCTGGAGGTCGGCGATCAGTGCCGGATCCTGGAGCCTGGAGAAGAGCGGGCGCACCCAGTAGTAACGGTGTCGTCCCTTGGACTTGACGTCGCCTTGCGGGCTCTTCCAGAGATCCTTGGGACGCTTCGGCATCAGGAAACGCCCCAGGAGACGGTCACGTGCTGACTGCGTGAGCGGCCGGTGCTTCTCGACGATGGCGACGAAGGCCTCGGCCACCTCGCGAGGAAAGCTGCGATTGGCCCAGCACTCCAGCTGGATGTCGTAGACGAAGAGGGACTCGGCCAAAGCCTTGCCATTACGATCCAAGAGGCGGGCGCGTGGCTTCTCCAGCTGGAGGTGACTTCGTCCGAGCGCGGTGACCTGCGCCTCCACACCATTGCGGAGGTGGACCTGCACGAGCCTGACGGCCGCCAGGAAAAGAACGATCAGCACCATGGCTCGAACAAAAGGAAAGGCTCCCCCCCGTAGGTTCCGTTCCTGCGTCTCTCTTGCTCGAGCCATGGGGCTGATGCCCTTCCTTCCATCTTTGCAGTGGCTCACAACACCACCGCACACGTCACAGAAATCACCTTGTAGAGAGCCAAACCCTCTACGCCTCTATCCATGTCCCCCAGCGTGGCATCAGTCCCGACCCTCTGCTTTCAGTTGGGCGAGCCTCGACCGGAGAACCGTGAGATTCGTCTTCTCGAGGATCGAACGTTCCAGCCAGGAACGCTTGACCTCGAGTTGCAGGCCCTGCTTGTGCAGGGAACCGATGAGGCTCCTGACCTGCTGGATCCTTGCCTGAAGAATGACGACGAGGAAGCAGACCGTGAAGCAGAGGCCGAGCGCCAACCGCGCACTCGACCACCTCACAGCCTGCTCCCTGCGTCGTTAGACTTGGGATCGGAAGATGCCGCCCTCGGAACGGCGACCCGGAACTTGGCGCTCCGGGAACGAGGATTCACATGAATCTCCTCCTCACTCGCAAAAAGGGGCTTTTTGCGGAGGGGATTCATGTGATCCCTCATGAAGACCTTGACCCTGCGATCCTCCAGGCTGTGAAAGCTGATCACCGCGAGCCGCCCCTCAGGCGCAAGCGCCTGCGCAGCCTGCTCTAATCCCCCCTCCAGGGTTTCGAGCTCACGATTGACCACGATCCTCAGTGCCTGGAAGACACGAGTCGCGGGATGGATGCGCGCCCGCCTCGCCGCTGGTGGCACCGCCCGGGCCACCAGATCCGCGAGTTCACCAGTCGTGCGCGGGAGCATCCCTCCCCTTCGAACCTCGACGAGGCTCCTGGCGATCCTCCGCGAGTAACGCTCCTCTCCATACTCCGAGAACCAGGTCGAGAGCTCTTGCTCGGTTGCCCGCCGCAAGAGTTCCATGGCCGTCGTTCCCTGGGTTGGATCGAATCGCATATCTAGAGGACCCTCGAATCTGAAAGACATGCCCCGCCCGGGGCTGTCCAACTGCATCGAACTGACTCCCAGATCCATGAGGATGCGGTCGGCCCTCCCAAGGCCGAGATCCGCAAGCACGGAAGCGAGAGACAGATAACTTTCGTGAACGAGTTCCACACGGCAGGAGGCGTCAGCCAGACGCTCTTCTGCCACTTGGAGGGCCTCCTTATCCCGGTCCAAACCGACCAGGGTTCCGGTGGGGCCCAAGCTCTTGGCGATCTCGATGGCGTGCCCTCCAGCACCCACCGTGGCATCGACCACTGTGAGCCCCGCCTCCAAGGCGAGGTCCTCGATCACTTCTTGTAAAAGAACAGGTTGGTGAGGCCATGGCCCCGGTCGCTTGCTGGACGGAGTCACCGCCCGGAAACCCTGGAAGGGACGGGCCGGAGGGGCAACGAGCCCCTCCGGTTGGCGCAAGGTGAGCTCATTCGAACCCTCCCCCACCGAGGACCGCTTCCAGGTCATCCATCCAGTTCGCTTCTGCCTCGACCATCTGCGCTTTGTAGATGGTCGAAGACCAGATTTCGATGCGTCGGCCTGCGCCGACCAGTTCGATCTCCTTCTCGATCCCCACCTTCTGCCGGAGCTTCTCGGGCAGGGTGATGCGACCTTGGGAGTCAGGTTTGAGCCGCTCGGCGTTCCCGAAGAACAACCGGTGCACGGCGCGCTGCTTCTTGTCGCCCACTTCCATGGCCTTGAGGCGACGCTGCATACGCTTCCACTCGTTCTGGTCCAAAAGCCAGAGGCAGCCATCCAGACCCAGGGTCAGCCAGAAGTGCGTCATGACCCGCTTGACCCCAGGCTCCTTCTCGTCCTCGAACTCGGTGTAACGCTTGGGCAGGAAGACCCTGCCTTTGGCGTCGAGTTTCAGGGTTGAGGAGCCGGAGAATTCCACAGCAGGATGAGGTGGGTCGAAGTGGCTTGGAGAGAAAGAGAGAGATGGGCACGGGTCTGAGGAAGGCCGGGAGCAGTGAGCCCCACTTTTCCTCCAGGATTCCTCCCGTTGGCCCCACAGCGCAAATCCTATCGACAGCACCGAGAAGATCAAGCCCGCGATGAAGAAAGCAGAGCGCGGCGAATCCGAGACACAAGCCATGTAATAT
>JAJRTL010000388.1 GCA_024278315.1 Planctomycetota bacterium
CGAGATCTTCGATGCGGATGGGCGGGCTCTCTGGGATCTCCTGGGTGAGGAGCTCAAACCGGATGCCTTGCTCCAGTCCGACCGGGATCGGATGGAGGAGGTCGTGTTGGCGCGGAGGAGCGGTGCCTGGGTGGACAAGGCTGCTGGCTCCCTGGATCGCCGCTATGTGCCTGGCCGGAGCTTCGAGTCGGTTGCGGCGGGTCTGACCACTCTGCTCGAACTCGGGATTTGCATAGACATGGGGTCGGGGGATGGCGCGCTCCTGGAGCTTCTGGCGCCCGCATGTGAGGAACTCATCTGCGTGGACCTCCATCCTCGCATGATCGAGGTGGGGCAGGCTCGCGCCAAGGAGAACCGACTGGACCACGTCCGATTCGTGAAGGGCGACATGCAGGACCCACCTCTGGGCGATGGCTCGGCGGACAGTGTGCTCTTCATGCAGAGCCTGCAGTATGCAGAGCGGCCCGCGCAGGCTCTCCTGACCGCTCATCGTCTCCTGCGATCGGGTGGGCGTTGTCTGGTCCTGACGCTCGGGCGGCACAAGGAAGCACGCATCCAGCAGGAGTATGGGCATGCCCACCCCGGTTTCACGCCGGCCATGCTTCGCAAATGGCTCGAGGCCGCAGGCTTCGAAAACCCCGTCTGTCGCAAGGCAGGGTACGATCACCGCAATCCGGGCCTACCCATCGTGGTGGCCCTCGGAATCAAGAAGAGCTGAGCATGAACGAGCCCCAAGAACAGCAGGTCCCATCGGACGGCGGTGTACCTTCGGCCTTCCAGCCACACGAGCGGAGCGAGCGCTTCGCTGTGCTTCGCGCCATGCGCCAGCGCGTGCTCGTCTGGGATGGTGCCATGGGAACGATGATCCAGGAGTCCGACGTCAAGGACGAGGACTTCGGTGGCAATGAGGGCTGTAACGAGTATCTCGTGCTCTCACGCCCGGATGTCATCGGCGACATCCATCGGGCCTACTTCGAGGCTGGCGCGGATGTCGTGGAGACCAATACCTTCGGGGCCACGGCACTGGTCCTGGCTGAGTACGAGTTGCAGGACTCCACGATCGAGATCAACCGTCGTGCTGCGGAGATCGCCAAGAAGGTGGCGGAAGAGCTCTCGACCGATGCCAGACCGAGATTCGTGGCTGGTTCGATGGGGCCCACGACTCGTCTCGTGACCCTGGGGCACGTCGACTATGACGATCTCTATCACTTCTACCTGGATCAGGCCCGAGGCCTCCTGGAGGGCGGCGTCGATCTGCTCCAGATCGAGACCTGTCAGGACTTGCTGCAGGTGAAGTGTGCAACGATCGCCAGTCGCGAAGCCATGGAGATCACGGGTGCCGAGGTGCCGATCTTCGTCACGGTCACCGTCGAGACGACGGGCACCATGCTCGTGGGGTCGGACATCGGAGCGGCACTCGCCATGATCGAGTCCTTGCCCATCGATGTCATTGGACTCAACTGCGCTACAGGGCCCGACCTGATGCAGGAGCACGTGCGGTTCCTGGGGGCAAACTCCACGCGTCCGGTGTTGGTCATGCCCAACGCGGGCTTGCCTCGCAACGTGGACGGACGGACGGTCTACGACCTGACTCCCGCAGAGTTCGCGCGCTTCCATCGCAAGTTCGTCGAGGAGTTCGGGACGAGTGCCGCTGGCGGATGCTGCGGTACGACGCCCGAACACATCCGGGCACTGGCCGAGGCCGTGGAGGGGATCGTACCCAAGGAGCGGCCGACGAGCATCGAGCCACAGGTGGCCTCCCTCTATCACGCGGTCCCCCTGGATCAGGAGAGTGGCCCACTGCTCGTGGGAGAGCGCACGAATGCCAATGGGTCCAAGAAGTTCCGGGAGATGCTCCTGGCCGAGGACTGGGATGGCCTCGTCGAGATCGCCAAGGGACAGATCCGTGAAGGGGCGCATATCATTGACGTCTGCACGGCCTATGTCGGAAGGGACGAGACCCGCGACATGACCGAGGCGCTCACGCGTTTCGTGACCGCGGTTCCCCTGCCGATCATGGTGGACTCCACGCAGCTGGACGTCCTCGAAGCCTCGCTCAAGATCTGTGGGGGTCGTGCCCTGATCAACTCGATCAACCTCGAGGATGGAGAGGGGAAGGCGGACGAGATCTGTCGTCTGGCGCGCAAGTACGGAGCTGCGCTCGTCGCCTTGACCATCGATGAGGATGGCATGGCCAAGACCTGGGAGCGTAAGCTCGAGGTCGCACGTCGTATCCACGACATCGTGACGCAGAGGCATGGTCTGCCTTCGGACTGCCTGCTCTTCGATCCTCTTACCTTTACGATCGGATCGGGTGACGAGGACAGCAGGGATGCCGGAATCCAGACGCTCAAGGGGCTCCGGGCCATCAAGAAGGAGCTGCCCGGTGTACGGACCTTGTTGGGTCTCTCCAACATCTCCTTTCGTCTCAAACCCTATCCGCGTCGCATCATCAACTCGGTCTTCATGCACGAGGCCATCGAGCATGGCCTGGACGCCGCGATCGTCTCGGCGGCCAAGATCCTGCCGGTACACAAACTGGATGAGGATGATCTGAGAATCACCCTCGATCTGATCTACGATCGAAGAGAGGAGAGTTACGACCCTCTCTTCGCCTTCATCGATCGTTTCTCGGAGCGCAAGGCCCAGGATGAGGATGCCGCAGCCAACGAGATGAGTCTTCCCGTGGAGGAACGGCTTGAGCGGCGCATCATCGACGGCAACCGCGTAGGCATCGAGGTGCACCTCGAAGAGGCCATGAAGACCCACCCGCCGCTCGAGATCATCAACGAGATCCTCCTGAACGGAATGAAGGTCGTCGGAGATCTCTTCGGGTCGGGCGAGATGCAGCTCCCGTTCGTTCTGCAGTCTGCGGAGACCATGAAGGCCTCGGTGGCGTATCTTGAGCAGTACATGGATCGCATCGAAGGTAGCGAGAAGGGCATCCTCGTGCTGGCGACCGTTCGAGGCGATGTGCATGACATCGGAAAAAACCTCGTCGACATCATCCTGACCAACAACGGCTACAAGGTCGTCAACCTCGGCATCAAGCAACCCCTCGAGAACATGCTGGAGGCCTGCGAAGAGCACAAGGCGGATGCCATTGGGATGAGTGGGCTCCTGGTCAAGTCCACGGTCATCATGAAGGAGAACCTCGAACTCATGGCGGAGCGTGGATACAAGGTCCCCGTGATCTGCGGTGGTGCGGCCCTCAATCGTGGGTACGTCGAGAAAGATCTGCGCGAAGCCTACGGTTCGCATGAAGTCTTCTATGGTGCCGATGCCTTCACCGGGCTCCATCTAATGGATGAGCTCACGGACACGACGCGCGTCAAGACGCTCACGGCAGAGACGCCGCATAGCGTTGTACGCAAGGAAACGCGCGCAGAGAAGGAGACGCGCCTGGCCCCGCGCTTTCTCGAGTATGCGGAGCCATCGGTCGAGCGGCTCTTGCCTGCACAGATTCCGAAAGCTCCCTTCCTTGGCGTGGCCGAAGTGGGAGCCGATGAGCTGGATCTCGGCACGATCCTCCAATACGTCAACAAGAAGGCCCTCTTCGGTCTTCAGTGGCAGTACCGCAGACGCGGCCTGAGCGCAGAGGAACACACCCGTATCCGTCGCGAGGTGGCCGAGCCCAAGCTCAAGGAGTGGAGCCAGCGCGCCAGCGAGGACAAGCTTCTGGAGCCGCAGGTCGTCTATGGCTTCTATCCTTGTCACTCCGAGAAGAACGATCTGGTGCTCTTCGATCCCGAGGATCAGGACAAGGAGGTTGCTCGCTTCGGTCTCCCCAGGCAGACCAAGGGCAAGCGGCTCTGTGTGGCGGACTTCTTCCTGACGCAAGAGTCTGGGCACAAGGATGTGGTCGCGCTCTCACTCGTGACCATGGGGCAGGTGGCGACCCAGACGGCGCAGAAGCTCTTTGCTGCCGATCGCTACGATGACTATCTGCACTTCTACGGCCTGTCTGTCGAGGCGACCGAGGCGCTCGCCGAGTATTGGCACAAGCGGATCCGCCAGCAGCTGGGCATCGCACAGGATGATGCCATGGAGATCGGCGACCTCTTCAAGCAGAAGTACCAGGGAAGCCGCTACTCCTTCGGCTATCCCGCCTGCCCCAATCTCCAGGATCAGGAGCAGATCATCCGCCTCCTCGAGAGTGATCGCATCGGAGTGAGCCTTTCGGAGGATTGGCAACTCGAGCCCGAGCAAGCCACGAGTGCTCTCATCTGCCACCATCCGGCGGCTAAGTACTTCAACGTCACCTGACGCACCGAAAGGCGTCGTCAGACGTACCGAGGTCGCAAAGCGTCCGGGCTACTTTTCTTTGAGGACGAGGTCGACGCAGATGGCTGCTGCGAGAAGCAGCGGAGCAACGGCGAGGCGGTCCACGTCTTCGGTCAGGGAGACCATGTAGTTGTCGGCAGTCGTGAAGAGCTCCTTGCCCGCACCTGCCCACTTCTTGGTGACGTAGCCGAGCTCCTGGCCGGCCTTGTCGATGAATTTGAAGTCCCAGCCGATGAGGTTGCCCTTGAGCTCGGCAACCAGCTCCTCCTGAGCACTGTAGATGCCGAACTTGCCACCGATGGTCATCAAGCGTTGCTTGAAGAAGCCGATGAGCTTGCCGTGGGCATCCATGACATCCACCTTGGAGCGGAGAAAGGTGAATCCTCTCCGGATGACGAGCAGCGTGTTGCCCTCTGCGTCCGCGATGTCGATGTGGAAGGGGAGGAACTTCTTGTTGACCAGGAGCTTGCTGATCTTCTTGAGCGATGAGGCCTGTTCGGTCGCCGAGCCGATCAGGTCACCGGTCTCGGGGTCCAGGATGTCGTACGCTTCATGGAGCTTGAGCATTCCGACATGCTCTCGGACGAAATAGTTCTTACGGTCTAGCATTGGTCTTGGGTCCTCGGTGTCTGTCTACGTTGGATACCATGGCGGGAAGGTGGTCTTGTGACCGCCTTGGTGTTCCGGGACGTGACAGCTTCGAATGTGGTGATTGGGGACGGAGCGTGGTTTCGGTTTGGGCCGTGGGAGAGCTACAGTGGCTCAACCGGGAGGCCAGGAGAATTCCCGCCCACCCAACAGGTGGACATGGAGATGGAAAACGGATTGGCCTGCCTGGACCCCATCGTTGATGTTGATTCGGAATCCATCTTCGGCAAGCCCTTCCTTGCGGGCGATCTGGCTGGCGATCACGAGCAGGTGCCCGAGAATCGTGCGGTCCTCGATGTCTGCCTCCGAGAGTCTAGGGATGTATTTCTTGGGGATGATGAGAACATGCACTGGGGCCTGCGGGTCGATGTCCCGGAAGGCCAGGCAGTGTTCGTCCTCATACACGACGTCTGCGGGGATCTCTCCACGCAGGATCTTGCCGAAGAGCGTGTCGTTGTCCTCGTAGCGGTGAGGATCCGAGAGGGGATCGAGTGTCATGGTCGCACCTGTTCGGAGGGGTTCCTGTGGCCCTGATAGCTCCCGTTGGCACAAGCTTACGCATGTGAGTGGGTAGGGAAGATCCTACGGCCCGCATCGGCAAATGCAGGAGTGGATTCTTGCATCGATGGGTTGGATGCGGGAGAAAGGGCGCTGAGGCAATCCAATGACGCGCAAGGCAGTGAGAATCAGCGAACACGGGGAAAGGGATCGACTGGAGATGGTCGATCTGGACCTGTGCGAACCGGGCCCCATGGAGGTCCGCGTGCGCATCCGGGCCGTGGCTCTCAATCATCTGGACCTCTTCGTCCGTCGTGGGGTGCCCGGGCATCACTTCCCTCTTCCATTGATCCCGGGTTCCGATGGTGCCGGTCTCGTCGATGCGCTTGGACCCGGTGTCGGGGATCTGGCGGTCGACGACGAGGTCGTCGTCTTTCCGGGAACCTCCTGTGGGCACTGTGAAGCCTGCCTCCAGGGCAAGGACCAGCTCTGTCGGAGCTACGCCATCCTGGGGGAGGCGAGAGATGGACTGGCCACGGAGTATGCCTGTGTGCCGCGCGCGAATGTGCACCCCAAGCCCAAGGGCTCGAGCTTCGTCGAGGCGGCCGCCTTTTCGCTGACGATGCAGACTGCATGGAACATGCTCATCGAAAAGGCCAGGATCCAGCCGGGTGAGCGGATCCTGATCCAGGCCGGCGGCAGCGGCGTGGGGGTGGCCTGCATCCAGATCGCCAAGATGCTGGGAGCGGAGGTCTGGGTGACTGCAGGAGGCGCGAACAAGTGCCAGCGCTGCCTGGACCTCGGCGCCGATAAGGCGATCGACTACAAGCGAGAGGACTTCGTCGCCCTGGTACGTGAGTGGACAGACGGCCGCGGTGTCGAGGTCGTCATCGATCACGTGGGGCAGGAGACCTTCGGCTCGTCCATCAAGTGCCTGGGATGGGGCGGACGGCTGGTGACCTGCGGCGCGACGACGGGCCCCCAGGTGAAGATCCATCTGGGACAGATCTTCTTCAAGAGTCTCTCGCTGCTGGGTTCGACCATGGGCAGCAAGGGAGACCTGCTGCGTATCTGCAAGCTGGTGGAACAGGGACGTCTCGTGCCCGTCATCGGCAAGGTCCTCGAAGGCCTGGATCGCTATCACGAGGGGCATGCGCTGCTCGAGGAACGCAAGGTCTTCGGCAAGGTCGTCGTGGAGATCCCGTAGTGTGGTGCTGGTATCCCGGCCGTTTGGATGCGCCCAGAAGGGCATGGATTCCGAGATCAGGATAGGAAGGAAATGACTGACGAACTGGTTCTTCTCGATCGGGCAGAGAAAGGCATTGCCGTGCTGACGGTCAACCGACCGGAAAAGCGCAATGCCCTCAACCTGGCCTTGGTGCAACGACTGTCGGATCGTCTGGACGAACTCCTGAAGGACGCTGATCTGCGTGCCGTCGTCATCTGCGGAGCGGGTGACAAGGCCTTCGTGGCTGGCGCGGACATCGCGGAGTTGCAGAAACGCGACGCCGAGGAGAGCCTGGCTGGCATCAACTCGGGCCTCTTCCGCAAGATCGAGGAGTTCCCCTGGCCGGTGGTCGCTGCCATCCACGGCTGGGCACTGGGGGGGGGCATGGAGTTGGCGATGGCCTGCGACATCCGCATCGCGGCACCCTCGGCGCGATTCGGTCAGCCGGAGCTCAAGCTTGGCATCCTGCCTGCGGCCGGTGGGATGCACAGGCTTCCAGCACTGGTGGGCATGGGCGTGGCCAAGGACCTGGTTCTCACCGGCCGCATCCTGTCAGCAGACGAGGCCCTTGGCTTCGGTCTCATCTCGCGTATCGTCCCCGAGAACGAACTCCTCGAGCATGCACTCGAGGTGGCGCGCAGTATCGCCGGGATGGGCAGGCTCTCCAGCAAACTCGCCAAGAGTGTCATGAACAGCCTCTTTCGGGTGCGTCCCGATGTGGCCGCACTCCTCGAAGGTTCGGCGCAGGCCGTGCTCTTCGAAACGCAAGAGAAGCAGGACCGCATGCAGGCCTTCCTGGACCGCAAGAAGAAATGACGGGGCCTGGTCCCAGAGAGGAGAGAACCGTGAGTCGACTCGAACAGATCCAGAACGTGGCCGTCCTGGGGGCCGGAACCATGGGGGCCGGCATCGCCCAGGTGGCGGCTCAGTGTGGCTATCAGACCTGTCTCTACGACATCGAAGAAGAATACGTGGCGCGAGGTCGCACAGGCATCGTCGCCATGCTCGACAAGGGAGTGGCACGGGGCAAGGTCAGCGAGGAGGTCCGGGAGCAGACCTTGGACAGGCTGCGCACCTCGACACGAATCGCGGATGCGGTCGAAGGCGCGCACGTGGTCATCGAAGCCGCTCCCGAGGACCTGGCTCTCAAGCGCAAGATCTTCGGCGAGGTCGCGGCCCACGTCAGCACGGACTGCTTGCTGGCCACCAACACCTCCTCTCTCTCGGTGACCCAGATCGCGGAGACCATCCCGTCTCCGAACCGCTTTCTCGGCATGCACTTCTTCAACCCGCCCCCGCTCATGAAGTTGCTCGAGCTCGTGCGTGGGGAGCAGACGAGTGAGGAGTGCGTGCAGCTCTCGCGCGAGTTTGCAGTGGCGCTCGGCAAGGACCCCATCGTCGTCCAGGACTCGCCGGGCTTTGCTTCCTCCCGCCTGGGTCTCGTGCTCGGCCTCGAGGCGATCCGTATGGTCGAGGAGGGCGTCGCCTCCGCAGAGGATATCGACAAGGCCATGGAGCTCGGCTATCGCCACCCCATGGGCCCCCTCAAGCTCACCGACCTCGTCGGGCTCGATGTCCGTCTGGCCATCGCCGCGTATCTGAGCGAGACCATCGACGACCGCAGATTCAACCCTCCCGGATTGCTGGAGAGTCTGGTGGAGCAGGGCAAGTGCGGCAAGAAGAGCGGAGAGGGCTTCTACCTCTGGAAGGATGGCAAACCCATCCCCAAGTCGAACCCCACAGACTGACGACTCACAAAGTGTTGGGCGATCTCCTTGGGCTTCCAGTGCATGGGGGCTTGGTACACGAAAAGAGGCGTGCCGTGGCACGCCTCTTTTCGTCCGTCTGCCACGACCGGATCGAGGGAGATCCTATCGAGGGGATCGGTGTGGCTCCAGGCCTAGAGGACCTTCTCGACCAGCGACTTCACTTCGGTCACGTCCCGGAGACCCGTGAAGCGGGAAACCTCATTGCCATCCTTGAAGAAGATGCAGGTCGGGAC
>JAJRTL010000389.1 GCA_024278315.1 Planctomycetota bacterium
CTATGATATCGACTCTTCTGCGACCCCAGCCTGTTCCCTACCGAGCCCGACTTGCGAGGATCCGTTTCATCCCGATTGCTGCCTCTCGCCTTGTCTGGGCTATCAGCCTGTGCCTCGGCTCCGGCCCCGATACCGTTGCCCCAGATCGAGGTCACGAAGAGTTGGTTTCCGGGACGGCCACAGGAGGGGTCCGCGCTCGTGGCTCGAGGGTATGAGATTGCCAGGACAGACGTCTACAGGGTTCGGATGGACGCGTGGCTCCTCACCAAGAAGCTTTCGGAGGACCTCGAGCCGATCACCCAGCGAACACGCCTGATCCTTGCCACGGATGGGGGAAGGCCCGTCCTGCCCAGCTCCGCAATCGCTCAAGGCGGTCAGGTCGCTGTTGGCAAGAGAGCGAGAGAGTTGAAGAACTGGATCGAGATAGGTGGGAGCAGGGTTGCGACCCGGATATCTGCCACCGAAGGTGTCTTGCCGAAGGGCTTGACCCTGGAGTTCAAGGCCAGGGAAGCGGACGCAGATGATGGTGCGGGGGCAGGCAACAGGACGATCTCCTTCTGTGTTTCGAGAGATACCGCCGACGAGCTGACCCTGTCGATCCTCTGGCAGAGAGTGGAGCCGACCGTGCACAATCTCGCGGGGGTCGTGGATCAGGAGTTGATCGTATTGGATCGGGCTCCACAAGTCGGAAAGTCTCCAGTCTTCCTGACCTGGCGTGTCCAGCTGGCGCGGTTGAAGGAACACTGGGTGGCAGTCTATCTGGAAGCTTTGCCTCACAGCGATCGGGGTCTCGATGAGGCAATTGCGGAGTGCAAAGCCTCCTTGCTACAGAGAGCCGAGGAAGCCCAGCAGAGAACTTCTGTCGTCAGTCCGGGTGAGGCTCAAGCCATTGATCTCACGAATGCCCTGGAGTCCCTGGCCTTGGTGAAGAAACGGCGTGCCATGATCGTGAATCAGGCGGGAAAGACAGGGGCCGGGCTGGCCTTGGATCTAGGCCTCTCTGCTACGGAGGCATTCTTGGCGTCGTACATCCTGCGATTGCTCCCAGAGCTACAGGACAAGAAGGGTGAAGACCTGAATCCCGACAAGCTCGCCTGGATCCTGGAGAAGGAGGCTTGGACGCAGCTGCTGTTGCAGCTCGAGGCAGATCCGCCCTTGCCCGAGATGCTGGCGCTTGCGGTTCGACATGCTGGCGAGTTGGCTCGATACCCCGGGATGCTGCAGGATTTTCTGGAGTCATCGAAGAGTCTGGAGGGACTGCATCGGCGTATCTTGATGGAGAATCGGTCGATCCTGATCTCCAACATACCTGGCCCCCGCATACGGGCCTCGCTTTGGCTGGAGAGCCGCGGAGAGGATCTCGGTGACTATCGACCGATGGACACCCAGGCCAGGCGACGTGAGGCCTATGTCGCATTGGTGAGAAGATGGGAGGCAGAAGGCAGCGCGAAGGAGAAGCAGAAGTGAAGGCTGCTCCGGATAAGGGCGAAAGGACAGCGAGAAAGTCACGAGCCCGGCGCTGGTGGCGCTGGCCGCTCCGCATCCTCGTGGGCTTGCTGCTGCTGGCGCTCTTGTTGAGAGTTGCCATTCACGTGGCGATCCCCTATGTGGCGGAAGCCGTTTGTGAGTCCATCGGAATCCGGCTCGAGTTCGGTGAGATTCGTCTCAGCGTCCTTACTCTGCGTGTCGAGTTGAGGGACGTGGCCCTCTATGCAAGCAATGGGTCTGAATCTGAGGAACCTCTGCTCAAGCTGGATCGAGGAGACGTCCAGTTCGACCTGGGTGCACTCCTCGGCGACGGGGTCATCCGTTTTCCGTGGGCCGAATTGGACGGCGTCGATCTACGCTTCGGACTCGAGCCGGATCGGATGATTACACTCTGGGATCGGATCGGTGAGTACGGCAACGAGAACGCCCTGGATGCGGCTTCGCAGCCTGTTGAACAAGTGGTTCAGGAGGAGGGATCCTCCGATGTTCCTGGTGCCGGAAAGAGGCTGGATCTCACTCTCCCCGTCGAGATTGGTTCGATCCGTGTCCAACATCTTCGCTTGCTCTTCGAAGATCGTCGCCCGGGGTTCGAGCTGGAGGCCAAGATCCTCTGTAACCTCGTAGGCAAAGATCTTGGCTCCAGGAAGGAGCGCAATCATCTCGTCTTCACCGCTGCATCCCCCAGCTTGATCGAAGCCTTGCGCTTGGATGTGGATGGGATTGCCGGGCCTGGAATCCTGAAGGCCAATGTGGCGCTTCATGTGGCGGAACTGGAGCCTCGGGCTGTCGAAAGGCACATGCGACAGTTGGGGGTCTGGCCAGCAGCCAAGGATGTGGCACTCGAGCTGAGGCTGGCTGTGGATCTGGAACCACGCGAGGACGAATCGACGGGGTCCTTTGGGAGGATCGACGTCCATGAGATGCAGGTATTCATGGATGGTGAACAAACGCTCGGCATGGGCAAGCTCGAAGCGGCTGTGGACACTTGGAGTTCCAGACAGTTGTATGTGAGCGAGCTGACCTGGCGCGGCTTTCGCGTGCGCGCAGGCATCTTGGAGAATGGCCAACCGTCGATTGCAGGATGGGCTCTCCTGGATACTGCATCGGGGCCAAAGACCAAGAGCCGTGGCGAGACACCGCACGGTACCGCAGAGAGTGGACCGAGCGGTATGGGGGTCTTGTTCGACAAGATCAATCTAGGCGACCTGGAGCTCTCGCTGCGCGATGAGTCCAGGCGAGTCACGCAGGATCTGAAGATCCAGGAATTGTCGGTTCAGGGGCTGGCACTTGGGGAAGTGGACCCCCCTCCCACGACCCAGATCCGAGCTTCCCTGGCGCTGCCAGGGAGCCTCGAGGCCTGGGAATTCGCTGGAGTGCTCGAGCCGTTGGGATCGATCCACAAGTTCGAGGTGAGCTCGCAGATGACGGGGCTGACTCTTGGGCGACTCTCCCCCTATTTTCTCGAGGCAGGATTCGCGCCCGAGTTGGTGCAAGGCGAGTTGAGCTTTGCGGCCAGGCTCCGGACCGAGAGCCTGGCCGACGGAAGGACGCGTCTCGATCTCAATCTCGATGGCATGAAACTCAAGGACGGCAAGGATCTCCTCGTCCTGGACAAAGTTGAGGCAAAGAATTGGATCCAAGGTCGTCCCTCGGGCGGACAGGGTATGGAGTTACTGGAAGTCTCAGGGCTCGGCGTGGAGCTTGTGCGAGACGAGAAGGACCGATTCCATCTTCTCGGCATGATGCTCCTGGATCCGTCCGACTCGGAATCGCTCTCTCGAGCGACGACCGGGTCCTCGGAGATCACGCCCTCGATTCCCGGCGGTGAATCCCCCGAGCCGGCGTCTGCCGATGTCGAGAGCCGCTTCTGGCTGAGACAATTTCTGGGGCACAATTCCTGGGTTCACCTGACAGATCGATCCGAGAGTGCCCGTCTGCGCGATATCCATGGACTATGGTCTGCGGACATCAAACACCTCGAGCTTGGGGAGGCCGGCGAGGTCGTGCGTCCTCTCGAATTCGACTTTCGCGTCTCCATCCGCGAGATGTTGGATCGGCTGCAGATCACCGGACAAATGTCCCGGAAGGACGGTGGGCGTGCTCTCACGATGCAGCTCGAAGGAGGGGGGCTTCGAGGACAGAACCTGAAGCCCTTTCTGGAAGCTGCCGGAGTCTCTCCCGAATTCGATTCTGCATCGCTCTCCTTGCGCATGGAAGTCTCTGGTCTCGGGAAGTCCGGGATCCTTCCGTCCAACATCGTCGTGGGAGATGTGCGATTCAGGGACGGCAAGCGATCACTCTTCGAACTGTCAGCTCTGGAGGTCCTTGGCTTGTCCTCGAGTGAGTCGGGAACGCAGGTCGAGGAGGTCCGGATTACCAAGCCTGTCCTGCGAATCAAACGGGACAAAGCGGGGGCCATCCACCTTGCTGGAGTCCGAATGCTCGAGCCCAAGGTGGTAAGGCGGGAGGATCCTGATGAGGACGAAGTCGAGACTCGAGGAGAGGGAGATGTGAAGATCGCTTCCCGTGGCAGGCTATCGAGGACTCCCGAGGGAAATGGAGACCACCACGAGGAAACAGAGGCAGAGGGTCCTGTCGCCAGGCCTTCCTTCCTGCTGAGGAGTCTGGATCTGAGGCAGCTCCGTCTGGAGTTCCTGGATCAGCTTCTGGAGTCGAAGTCGGAGATTCCGGTGACATTGGACCTGAAGGTCAAGGATCTCTCAGTGGATAGTGAAGGGGCTTCGCTGAACTGGGACCTGTCCTTGTCGGTGCCTGACAACGTCGATCAGCTTCGAATCCAAGGAGAGCTGGAGAAGAGGCCTGAATTGGCTCTAGGGATGAGCATCGAGGCCGCTGGGATCCGGGAGGGAAGTCTGGGCTCGTATCTTCCAGAGAACTTGTCCCTTGGATTGAGCCGTGGAAAGCTTGAAGGGAAGGTTGCTCTTCGTCTCCTGGAATCCGATGGGAGCCGTGCGATTCAAGCCGAGCTCGAAGGCTGGCGCTTGCGTGATGGTGAGGAGGATCTTTGGCGTCTCGACAGATTCGAACTCGATGTCTCCCGTAGCGATCACGAGAACGAGATCTACAACATCAAGAGTCTGGTGACGCAAGGGCATGAGATCTGGCTTCGTCGCGATGAAGAGAAGAACCTGCGAGCGCTTGGGCTGATCATCGCTCCGGAACATGCGCCAGATGAAGGCATCGAGGAGTCCGAGGACCCCAGCACAGAGAACGAACGGATTGCCGCCGAGAACAAAAAGAGGCTCAGACGACTTCGGACTCTGCGGGTGCCGCTGGAGAAGATCGCCGCAGTGCATCTTGGGAGGCTCTCTCTGGGCTTGGACAAGATCCACTTCGTCGATAAGTCCGTTCAGGATTCGAAACCGGTTCTGGGACACCTCAAGCTCTGGACTCCCAAGCCCATCGAAGTCGTCCCATCAGACTTCGACGACTTGCTGCCGATGGAGTTGAATCTGGAGGCAAGCCTCGAGCCCATCTTTCGGAATCTGAAGCTCAAGATCCTCGCCCAACCCTGGGATGTCATGCCTGAGCTTTCTCTCTCCCTTAGGGTCGACGGTCTACGGGGAGAGGGCTTGACGGAGGTGTTTCCCTCTCTTCGCGAGAAGATCCATGGGCGGGCTCTGTCGGATGGTGTGCTCAAGATGGATTCGAGGCTGACTCTGCAGATGAGGCGATCCAGCCGCACCAGGTTTCCGCTCGAGAATGGATTCGGATTCAGCTTCGAGATGGACCAGTTCGAGTTCCGTGACAAGCCACAAGGGAGAGTGCTTGCGGGACTGGATTCCCTGGAGATCCTCGTCAGGAGATTCGAACCGCAGACGGGAAGACTCTGGATCCGGTCGGTCAGTGTGGATACGCCACGGGGTCGTATCGACAGAACGGAGGAGGGACTCATCTTGGGTGGTCTCTGTCTCCTCATGCCCGAGACGCATTCTGCGGAGCTCGAGAAGGATGTGTCAGTGGAGGTGGAGACCGTGAACTCCTCCGCCTTAGAGGGGCAAGGATCGAGCCCGGAGCCGAAGTCTTTCCAGCCCGCCGTTCGGGTCGACACCCTTTCGGTGTCGGGGTGCGACTTCGTGTACCAGGATCTGCGGGCGTCGCCTCCGATGGTTCTTCCGATTGTCGGTTTGGAAGCCGAAGTTAAGAACTATTCGCAAGGGCCCGGTTCGCCTCGTCGCCCCATCCTTTTTCAGGCCTACATCGATGGGGGGCTGGTCGAGCTACCCAAGAGGCTTGAGAGTGGAGGGTTGATTCGTGGGCTCGTGAGTACAGCGTCCAATCTCGTCGATTCGGAGGATCCGCCGGTCACGCTCGAGAAAAGACCTGTCTTCGAAGAGTTGGGCATCAAGGGTTCGATGCATCTGCGTCCCACGTTGTCCGGACAGTACAAGCTGGACCTCGCATCACTGGAGCTGTTGACGTTCAAATCCCTGGCCAAACGCGTGGGAGTCGTGATCGGTGATGGCGTGCTCGATCTCAGTAGCACGACCGAGGTCGCCAGAGGACGAGTCCATGTCTCGGTCTTCCCGGTATTCACGTTCTTGAGTCTCAGCGAGCCCAAAGATGGATTCCTATCCAACTATCTGGGCTTGCCAGCTCCCCTCGATGCAACCCTGTTCCTGACCCGGAACTCCGATGGTGAGCACGTCTACCCCTTTTCATTCAGCGTGGAGCAGGGGGCTGTCGCCCCAGGCCAGGTCCGAGGGATCGTCGTGAATGCCCTCTCCCGGTCCCTGACCACGATGGTCACGAATTCCCCGTTCCGCCTCATTGGTGGAGTCACATCCCTCGTTGGGCTCGACTTCAACAAGCGGGCCTCGGCCGTGGGTGCGCCGACGAAGTTCCGATTCGAGCCCGGGCAGAGCATGCTTACACCGACCCAGAAGAAGCGAATCGAAACCTTGGTCAGAACGCTGAAGACGGATCCGAACATCACCCTTCGGATCGAGGAATTCAGTGGTATGGAAGATTGGAAGTACGCCGAGCGCATTGGTAATCCTCCGGTCGAAGAATGCCGAGCCTTGGCCAAGGGGATGCTGCACAAGCGCAAGGAGCTGGCTCGAGAACGATCCCGTCTGAGGAAGCGCCTGGTCTCCCTGTATCAGCACGGAAGAGTGGAAGATGCAGAGCGGGGGGGGGGCGATCTCCGCCGATTGGATCAGGAGTTGGGTGAGTTGGAGGTCTCGCTCGAAGCCATTTTCTCGCATCTTAGACCCGGCTCGGATCGGCAGAAAGACAGGCGGACCAAGGTCGTCAATCAGGAACTTGGACGGAAGCGGATGGACATCGTCAGGAAGGAACTGCTTCGTGTCGGTGGGGAAGATCTCGGGCATCGAGTCGAAGCGACTCGACCTCGATCCCGAATGGATGAGGGGCGCCAGAAGGGTGAAGTCATTCTGGTTCAGCGCCGTCGTGTGGGGCGCTGATCGATCGGTGGCATCTGCGCTTTGCGGCCCTGCGCCGTCAGTCCTGCGGTCAGGATTGTCCAGTAGACAGATCCTTGGCCCAGTGCCGGGTGTAGGATTGCCTCGATGATCGAGCTTCTCGAAGCCGCGCTGCTGGCCCTTGTCCAGGGACTCACCGAGTTCCTTCCCATCTCGAGCTCAGGACACCTGATCCTCATGCGGGAATGGATCGGTTTGGCTGAGGGTGACCGGGGAGCTGCGTTCGATGTCGTGCTTCATCTGGGTAGCCTCGCGGCTGTCATCTTCTGGTTCCGGAAGGAACTCAGCCCCCTCACGCGGGACTTTCTCACGTCCTTCCGCAGGAAACCGGCGGTGGACTCTCCGGAGCAGGAGCGTGCTCGATTGGGTTGGGGCCTGGTGCTAGCCACGCTCCCGTTCGTGGTTGTGGGAGCTCTCTACGGCAAGGAGGCCAAGGAGACCTTGCGCAGTGTCTCCGTCACCGCATGGGCCAGCATCGGATTTGGATTGCTGCTTCTGGCTGCCGACATCCTGGGGCGAAAGGAACGACCCCTGCGCTCCTTGAGCGCGGCCACGTCGGTCTTTATCGGCCTCACCCAGGTTCTAGCCATGATTCCGGGAGCGAGTCGGTCGGGGACGACGATGATGGGGGGGCTGATGGTCGGTCTGGATCGCAGGAGTGCCGCGCGATTCTCCTTCCTCATGTCGATTCCGGTCATCCTCGCCGTGGGAGGCAAGACGGCGTTCGACCTCGCGCAGGCCGGTAGTCTACGCGGACTGGGTGTCGGAGAGCTCCTGGTCGGATTCTTCGTCTCGGCGATTTCGGCCTATCTTTGCATCGGCGCATTTCTACGTCTGGTCGAGCGTCTCGGCATGTGGCCTTTCGTCGTCTATCGGATCCTGCTTGGAGTGGCTCTCTTGATCTGGGCCACCGCCTGAGCGCGGTCCGGTCCCCGGGACGGGTTTCTCTTGTGGCCCAAGTCCGGCACTTCACTGTGCCGCGTGCATGAATCGAACAAGCCCCCTCCTCCTGCCGGAGAAAGGGGGCTTGCCATGTCGAAGCCACTCGTGCAGTAGCTGACCTGGTCGAGTGGACGGTGTGCAGGCTAGTTGCCCTTGGGGACCCCAGGCTCCTTCTTCTGCGACTTCTTGCGCAATCGGTCGAGGAGACTCGAGCCCTTCTTGCTGGATACTTCGACTGCCGCCTCCGAATCGAAATCGGCCTCTGTCTTGACCTTGGGAGCGTGGCGCAGGACGAGGTTCATCAGCTTCTTTTCGGCGGCCACGGCCTTCTCCATGGCCTTGTCGATCTTGGCGATCTTCTTTTCGAGCTTCTTGGTCTTGTCCGAGTTGGGGCCGTACTTGAGCTCCATCCTCTCTAGCTGGGCACGGAACTCCTTGAGCTGCGAATCGAGACTGTCGAAGGTGTTCAGAATCTTGCGCCAGCCCTTGATGGCCTTGTTGGGATCCTTCTTGTAGTCCACCTTCATGACCGCGGTCAGGCTCGACCAGACCTTCTTCTGTCCCTGGCTTCCAGGCAGTGGGATGACTTTGCTGCCGGCCCAGGAGGAGATGAACAGGTGAGGAGGATTCTTGCCCCCGAAGAGGACGTGGTAGGGGTGACCTTACTCGACGACTCTTCGGTCCAGCTTTACGCAATGGAACCAGTGTGTGAGGAGGAGGACTTTCTCGTTGCTGAGTGTCTTGGAGAGGAGGGCGTCATCGCGACCCTTGCAGCTATCGCAATCACGCAGGATGATCAGCGGGCGAGGGTCCTTGCCGCGGATCTCATCCAAGGCAGAGTTGAAATCCAGGGCCTCTTCTCCGGCTGGCACTGGATGGTCCCACTTGATGCCGAGCCGCTTCTTGCTTGTCGTCTGCCGCTCCATGCTGACGGGTATACCGCCACGTCCACCCCCGGCACGTCCACCGCTGCCACCACTTGGGGTGCTGATAGATCCTCCGCCTGCAGAACCGCCTCCCGACCCGACCGAGCCGGAACCGCCTCCGCCTCACTGGAATGCTGCGTTGACGGGTGCACCCATGAGGAAGAGCGCGGCCGCCAGGGAACCCACAAGAGTCATGTGCTTGAGCATCGTTCGAACCTTGGCAATGGAGAGCTTTCTGCGAAAAGGGGCATGGCATGGTTGCGGGAGGCCCGGAGGCTGGCGCTCTCCCCAACATCTCTACCAAGCTATCTATCCTCGCCTATGTTCGGAGTCACGCAAGCCGCCAATGAGGATGCCGTAACAGAAGCGTATCGACCCTGGAGAGGTCTGGAATGGATTGGCTCCCGGGTGGCGTGCCCTTTCGCTTAGCCATCGCGGTCGGGGTGTCCCTTCATTTCTTCTCCTCGAGCTTGCGCTTGAGTCGTTCGAGCTCGGATGGGCCTGTGCGGGTCTTGACGGCCGCTGCGGCTTCCGCTTCGAAGTCTATGTAAGTCCTGGCTTTAGGGTCATGTTTGAGGCCGAGGTTCTGGAGTCTCTTCTCCTTCTCGGCCAGCGCGGCGCGGTGGCGTGCCTGCCCGTCGAGGCGGCTACGCCATTTTCGGGCGTTGGCCGAGCCGTCTCCGCGCTTGTCGATGGCTTTCGCCAGGCGTTCCTCCCACTCCTCGGCGTCCCTATCCAGCTTGTCCCATTGGATCAGCAGCTTGCTCCACTGCTTGATGGCTGCCAGCGCGTCGCGCCGATACTCCAACTTGGCGACAGCTGCCAGGGCCCCGATCGTCGTACGTTCGTCCTCTCCGCCGTAGAGGCGACGGAACGTCTTGCCGTCCCAGCTGATGACGAGGACCTGCGGTATGCGTTTGCCCTCGAAGAGAGCGTGATAGGGGTGTTTGGGATCGAGAACCTTGCGGCCCAGGCGGACGCAGTGGAACCAATGAGTGAGGAGTCGGACGTCCTCGCCTTGCAGGTGGCGGATCACCCGGTCATCGCGTTTCTTGTGGGAGGTTTCGGCATCGCGGTGGATCAGCAAGGGGCGGGGATCCTTGCCGCGCAGCTCTTCGATGGCCTTCTGGAGGGTGAGAGCGTGCGTTTTCTCGCGGATCAGGACGGCTGGTGTCGTCCAGCGGATCTGGAGCCTCTGTCGGCTCGAGTCGCCGTGCTTGAGGTAGTCCGCACTGGCACCGGTCCTGTTCTGGGCCTGGGCCGAGGGTGGCAAGGCGACGGCGAGCATGGCAAGGACGGGGAACGCGAGGGGACTTGGGGTCATCCTACCTCCTCTCTATGGGCTGATGGATACGGCAGGCCTTCGGGCCAGTGGGGTAATCCTGTCAGGGCCGGTAGATCCCGGCGACCTGTTCTCCATAGCCATTGTAGGGCTTGGTGGGAACGCGGATACCGCTGCCGAGCAGCTTTTCGCTGGCCTGGCTCCAGCGCAGGTGGGGCACACTGGGGTCGACGTTGCTGTGCCAGGAGTATTCATCGGGCGCGATGGCATTCCAGAACGTGGGAGGACGTTTCTCCACGAACTCGATGCGCACGATGGACTTGATGTTCTTGAGACCGTACTTCCAGGGTACGACCAGCCGGATGGGAGCGCCGTTCTGCCTGGAGAGCCGCTTGCCGTAGAGGCCGATGGCCAGCAGGCTGAGTTCGTTTCGGGCCTCCTCGATCGTCAAAGCCTCGTAGTAGGGCCAGGCGTAGCCGCTCTCGAGATTCTGGTTGGGTGCCTGCTCGGGTCGGAGGAAGGTGTGGAAGCGGACATAGCGCGTCTTGTCCTGCACGCCAAGTTTGTCGATCAGGGCGCCGAGCGGGAGACCGATCCAGGGCACGGTCATCGCCCAGGCCTCGACGCAGCGAAAGCGGTAGACACGTTCCTCGGGCGGAACCAGCCGCTCTAGATCCTCCAGGTCCAGCGTGCGTGGATTGTCGACAAGGCCTGCGATCTCGACCGACCAGGGTTGGGTCTCCAAGCGCTGCGCGAGCTTCCAGACCTCCTCCTTGTCGAGCGAGAACTCGTAGAAGTTGTTGAAGCGCAGGACAAGATCCTCGCGACTCAGCCTCCGGTTGGCCTTGCGGTAGCCTGGCTTCATGGCTGCCTGCAGCGGTGCGCCCGGCGCCAGCTCGGGCTTGCCTCCGGCGGGGATCGTGCGGGGGCCGAAGGGGTCGCGTGCGTTCTCTTCGGTAGAGCAGCCCGGCAGGCCCAGGAGACTCATGGCACCCAGCCCTAGACCCATCCGCGCCAGCATCTCGCGGCGGCTCAGATAGTCCTGCTCCTCCGTGGCTGCACAATCCGGCAGACGCCAATTCTCATGCACGTGGATGTGGACCATGGAGTCTCTGCCTCGTCTGATCGAGCTGCTAGCCTGCCCGCGCTCCTGCCGGCAGATGCTGTTCTTATCGTCCTCGGCTTGGTGATGCCTTCAGTGGCGCAGCCCGGATGATTTATGACTCGTTCGGGATAGGTCGATGTTTCGTCGACCGGGCCCTGCTGGGACTCCCTTGTCAAAGCCAATGATGCCTCGCAAGTGCGACCGCCGCGCCGGTTGCCACCGCCTCATGGACGGTGGCGATACCACAATCTCCCCACGATCAGCTCATGAGCTGGATCGGCGTGTAGCGCATGCTGGACGAGCTTTGATGGCATCGGCCCCAGTGACTCCTGCCACGGCGACTTCCGCCCCAGTGGGCCCCACATCGGAGGCCGCGTCCCGTTGATTCGAGCCGCGCTATGCGGGGTCTTGTTCAGCCCTAGATGACGCCAAGCTCCTTGCCGATCTTCTTGAATGCCTCGACCGCAGCCTCCAGGTGGCTCTGGTCATGGGCGGCCGAGATCTGGACGCGGATGCGGGCCTCGCCCTTGGGGACGACCGGGAAGGAGAAGCCGATGACGTAGATCCCCTCGTCGAGCAGCTTGTTGGCCATCTCGGTCGCCAACCGCGCGTCGCCGAGCATGATCGGCACGATGGGATGGACTCCCGGTTTGATGTCGAAGCCGGTCGCCGTCATCACCTCCCGGAACCAACGCGTGTTGTCCTCGAGCTTGTCGCGCAGCTCGGTCGTGCTGGAGAGCAGGTCGATGCAGGCGATGGAGGCCGAGACGAGCGCGGGTGGCAGGGAGTTGGAGAAGAGGTAGGGGCGCGAACGTTGACGCAGCAAGTCGACGATCTCTTTCTTGGCGCTGGTGAATCCACCCGAGGCACCGCCCAGGGCCTTGCCGAGCGTTGAAGTTACGACGTCGACGCGCTCCATGACCCCGCAGTGCTCGATCGCGCCGCGCCCGGTCGCACCAAAGAAGCCCGTGGCGTGTGAGTCGTCGACCATGACCATGGCGTCGTACTTGTCGGCCAGGTCGCAGATCTCGGCGAGTTTGGCTACATGACCGTCCATGGAGAACACGCCGTCGGTGGCGATCATCCGCGTGCGCGAGCCCTGCGTCTTTTTCAGGATGCTCTCCAGCTCGGCCAGGTCGCCGTGCGCGTAGCGATGGCGCTCAGCCTTGCAGAGCCGGATGCCGTCGATGATGGACGCATGGTTGAGTGCGTCGGAGATGATGGCGTCCTCGGCTCCGAGCAGAACCTCGAAGAGTCCGCCGTTGGCGTAGAAGCAGGAGGTGTAGAGAATCGTGTCCTCGGCCTTGAGGAAGGTGCTGATCTTCTCTTCCAGTATCTTGTGGATGCTCTGCGTTCCGCAGATGAAGCGCACCGAGCTCAGGCCAAAGCCATACTCCGCGATGCCCTTGCTGGCCGCTGCCTTGAGCGTCTCGTTGTTGGACAGCCCCAGATAGTTGTTGGCACAAAAATTGAGCACCTCGCCTTGGGGCACCTGGATACTCGCCCCCTGGGGCCCTTGGATGATCCTCTCCTCCTTGAACAATCCAGCCTCCTGGATCGAGGCGAGTTCTTCCTGGAGACGTTTCTGGACCTGACCGTACATCGTGGACTCCTGTCGTTTCTTCTGTGGCTGCTCTGCGATTTTCGACCCGCAATCCTCTCCCATCCCCCTCCCCCAATCCAGCCGAGTACATGGGGTCAGGCCCTTTTTCTCCGGGCAAAATGCCCGGAGAAAAAGGGCCTGACCCCATGTACTCGGGGAGTGGGGGAGGGAGTCAGGTGGGGAGGCCTGCGGGGTAGAGGACGACCTTCTGCTCTTCGCCGTTGGCGAAGAGGTGGAGGGCGGTCTCGAAGTCCTCGAGGGCGTATTCGCCGGTGACCATGCGGGCGATGTCGAAACCGCGTTTGTGGAGGTCTTGGAGCTTGTCCCAGGTGGCGAAGATCTCGCGGCCGATGATGGCGTGGGCGGTAACGCCCTTGAAAATGACGTTCTTGCCGAAGTCCTGGATCGTGACGTCGCTGTCCTTGGGCAGGCCGAGGAGGACGACGTCGCCCGCCGCGCGCACGAGGGAGAAGGCGTCGTTGATGCCAGCAGGGTGCCCCGAGAACTCGAGGACGACGTCGGCTCCGCCTCCGCTCTCCTCGAGGATGAGGTCGTGGGCCTTGCCATGACCATTGCCGGAGACGTCCAGGATCACGACTCTGTCCTCCAGACTCTGCGTCTCGATCCAGGTGCGTGCGCGGGCAAGGGCCTTGGCGTTGACGTCTGTGATCCAGATGCGCTTGGCACCCTCGAAGTTGAGCACTTCTGCCGCCATCGCGCCTATCGGGCCATAGCCGATGAGAAGGACGTTGCGGTCCTTGACCTCGCACTTGAGGGCTGTGTGGACGGCATTGCCCAGCGGGTCGAGAATGGCCCCGCCCTTGATGGGCAGGTCTCTCGGCAACTCCACGACGTTGCGCGCCGGGAGGACGATGAACTCGGCGAAGCAACCGTCCTTCGTCAGACCGTGGATCTCGGTGAACTGGCAGGCGTGGTACTTGCCAGCAAGGCAGGCGGGGCAGCGATCGCACCACTCGTGCATCTCGGCCGAGACGTAGCTGCCGACGGCTGGGCCTTCGACACCTTCGCCGAGCTTGTCCACGACACCGCAGAACTCATGGCCGAGCACCACGGGGTAGTTCATCATGGCGTCCAGGCTCGGGTCGCCCTTGAGGATGTGGACGTCCGTGCCGCAGATCCCTGCGGCCTGGATGTGGATCCGGATCTGCCCCGGCCCTGGCTCGGGCGTCGGTAGATCTTCGCGGTAGCGGAACTTGCCTGTCTCGTAGACCTCGATGCCCTTCATGGCCGGGGGCCCCTTTCGCTCTGATGGTGGCGGTGCTGGTTCTGGCTGCAAAAACGGGGAAGGATTCTCCCACGCAGAGCCACGGACGGCAAAGGATTCCGCCTCGGAGAGAGGCTGGAGCCCCTGGATCCTGGGAGAAACGGCCCTCAGTCTTCCCAGGCCTGCCAGCCTTCCACGGCGAGGATTTCCATCCGCTGGGTCAAGCCCTCGTCCAGGGCGACCAGGCATTCCTGCCCTGGCCTAGGTGGCTGCTGGGACCAGGACCACATCTTGGGATGGAACCAGCGAACCCCTTGGATGGTCTGTCCGCTCAAGGTGTCCTCGATCCCGAAAGTCAGGACCCAGGGTGGCGGATTCAAGTTCTTCTTGGGCTCGCAGGACAGGACCTTGCCGGTGATTGCCCGACCGCTCTCGAGAAGACGCCGGCGTCTGCGGATCCGGCCCTGGGCCAACAATAGGGACACGAGGCCCGGGACGCCGAGAACGACTGGTAGTCCCACGGTGATGGATTTGGAGAGATCTGCTGTGATGACGGTCTGGAAGATCACGGCTGTGATGATGCCGTCTACGAGGAGAATCCCGCCGAGCAGAAGGCCAGCCCAGGCGTAGCCGACAGACTTCTTGAAGGGAATCTCACGTGGAGGGGGGGGGGCTTGTGGAAGGGGGCTTTCGTTTTTCATGCCGATGGCTCTATCTTGCTCCGCCCCGGGAGACGATATGGGGCCGCACTCCGGGGCACCAGGAATGGCGGTTCCCCGTTGTAACCCGATCGCAGGGTGGATTCATGAACAAGCTGGGCGTCATTGGCGGTAGTGGTCTCTACGAGATCGAAGGTCTCACGGATGTGCGGGAGGTCGAGGTCGAGACTCCCTTCGGCAAGCCCTCGGATGCTTTCACGGTAGGGATCCTCGAAGGGACCGAAGTCGCGTTCCTTCCGAGGCATGGCCGGGGTCACGCGCTGATGCCGAGTGAGCTGCCCTTCAAGGCCAACCTCTACGCCATGAAGAAGCTCGGCATGGACCAGATTCTGGCGATCTCGGCCGTAGGCTCCATGCGTGAGGAGATCGTCCCGGGTCATCTCGTGGTCGTGGATCAGTTCATCGATCGCACGCGCCACCGCGGAGAGACCTTTTTCGGGGATGGCATCGTTGGCCATGTCCACTTCGCCGATCCGATCTACATGCCCTTCGCCGAGCGTGTCTACACGGCAGCCTGCGCGGCCGGAGCCACGGTCCATCAGGGTGGCACCTATCTGTGCATGGAAGGGCCCCAGTTCTCGACCCGCGCCGAGTCCCATCTCTACCGTAGCTGGGGCGTCCACGTCATCGGCATGACAGGCCTCCAGGAGGCCAAGCTCGCACGCGAAGCCGGTATGGGCTACTCCAACCTGGCGCTCGCCACAGACTACGACTGCTGGCACGAGAGCGAGGACGACGTCAGTGTCGAGGCCGTGATCAAGGTCCTCAAGGCCAACGCCGCGATGGCCAAGGACGTCGTGCGTCAGCTGGCCAAGGGGCTTGCGGCCAACCCCTGCCCGATCATGGACAATCCACTCGAATACGCGATCCTCTCTTCTCCCGAGGCCATTACCGCAGAAGCGCGCGAGCGCCTCTCCATCATGCTCCCCGAAGGCTTGCGGTCATCGAGAAACTGAGGGCTTGACCAGGTGTTCCCGGTGAAGCGATGGCTGGGCGATCCGCTGCCAGCCGCAGGCTGGTCTGTTGCATCGGCCCTACGCTCCACGGCTACTTGCCTTTGAGCTTCTTGAACCAGTCCTTGAGGGAGTCCTCGGGCTTCTTGCCTTTCTGGATGTCCTTGAGGAGGTCTTTGACGCCACCCTTGATGGCATTGGTGAAGAGATCTGAGATGAGATTCTGGATGGGAAAGTCGGGAGAGACCAGCGTGCCGCCCATGTGGGCCATGATGGGTTTGCCACATGCGGCAGCCAGAACGCGCTGACCGTCCCGATGGCGCGAGAGCAGGTCGGTGAAGTCGACGTTGATGTCGAGCTTGCCGTCGAGCGTCGTGTTGCCACGTAGGATCAGGTGCCCGTCTCCGCCTCCGATCTTGGCTTCCTTGAAATTCAGTCGCCCTTCACTGATCTCGAATCCATTGGTGAACTGGCGGAAATTGAGTTTGTCCTTGGTGCCGAAGAGCTTCATCAGTCCTGCAAATGCCTGACTGGGTGTAAAGGACCCATCCTTGAGTGTGAGCTTCCCTTTGCCGCTCCAGAGCTTCATGGCCTCTGTCAGTTTGTTGCCGTCCGCGGGGATCTTGCCTGCCAGCTCGAGGTCCAGATTGGCGAAGGAGCGATAGTCCAGCTTGGCGAGCTTGGCTCCCTTCTGGATATCCAAGCCTGCAAGGAAGGGGAAGGCGTACTGCAGGTAGGGGGTGAGCCCCCAGGCTGCGACTCCCTCCTTCCATTGCGTCCGGAAACTGAAGTACATATCGCCGTCGGGCTTGTCGAGCCCCTCGACCTTGGCCGTGATCCGCATGGGCCCCTTGTTGAGGGTCGTGGATTCCGCCGTGTCGATATCCAGGCGCCCCTTGGCGTAGTGGATCTTGTAGTGACCCTTGTCGAGTCGGTTGCCCTCGTAGGACAGACCGTCGTTCAGGATCTTGCCTTCGATCAAGAGAGGGAACCCCTCACCCAACTTGCCGCCGATCAGGTCGAGTTCGACCTGGCTCTTTCCGTGCAGGACCAGGCCAGTAGGGAGATTGGGGCTCAACCAGGAACCAGCCTTGACCGGGTCCAGATCGATCCGCACTTTGCCCTTGCTCGCCGCGCTCATCGCATCCTCGAGCGTGGCTCGCAGGCTCAGCCCGGGCGCGTTGATTTCCTCACGGATGGGGCCGATTCCGATTTCCTCGCCTCCCACGATGTCCATCACCAGGCTGCCCTGCAGGTCGGGTGGTAGCACGAAGTCCTTGCCCGTGATCTCCTTGTCCTGCTTCAGGCCCGTGATCTGATAGACGCAGACGAGGGGGAGCAGGCGTTTGTCCTGGATCGCGGGGTCCACCGCGAAATTTAGAGTCACTTTTCCTGAATAACCATTGATTGCCGGATGGAGGATCTGCTTGCCCATCGCCTCCAGGTCCAGTGTGACTTTCATGCCCAGGATGCCTTTGGCTTCTGTTTGGCTTTCCTTCGTGAGGAGTTGCCTGGCACTCTCGGGGCTCATGATCGACAGCTTCAAAAAGCCCAGGTCGACCTTGGTTCCCTGGAGGTCGGGAACCTGTTCGCCCCCCTGTAGCTCGAGGGAGAGGGTCGGATCCATCGACCAGAGTGTCGTGCGGATTCCGATGCCCTGTCCCATGGGGCCACCCACGACATCCAGGTCCTCCACGCGAAGATGACCTTCGACCTCGAGTGCCGCGGGATCCTCCTGGTATGCCAGGCGGATCTCGCCGCGCAACAAGCCTGCGAAGCTCTCGAAGTCCTGCTCGAGGAAGGGAGAGACGAGGCCCCGATAGTCCTGCAGGCGAATGCCGTCGGGAGCCTTGAAGACAACCGTGGGGCTGCCCTCCAGGGGGAAGGTCGCCACGAGCGAGATCTCGCTCGTCTTTGCCTGACTGGCACCTGTGAGGATGCCACCCAGGTGGAACAGGGCCCCCTGCTTCTCCGGGCTCGCGCGAAGCTTGAGCTGTAGCTGTTCGATGGCATGGCGCTCGCCTTGCTGCTCGTCGACGAACTGGACCTTGCCCTTCTCGATCGAAAAATCCAGGTCCAGACTCCGCAGTTGATCACGGACCTCTGCGAGACTGGTATCCCCGCCATCGCCAGTGGTCACCTTTACCTGGCGCGGCCGCTTCGGACCGCTTCCTCCTTCGCCTCTCGCCGCCTGGCCGCGCCGCTGATTCTCGGCCAGTTGCTCCCAGTTGCTTTTGCCATCACGGTCCTTGCGGATCTCGATCTCGGGCGCCACCAGTTTTCCTCGAAGCTCGTACGTGCCGGAGAGCATGCTCGTGATCCGCATGTCCATCTTGGCGCTTTCGACTTCCAGTGCTGCAGTGGGGCCGAAGCCCTCCGGGTTGGCGATACGGAAACCCGTGAGAGCGAAGCCGTTCTTCCACGTGAACTCGACCTTCTCGCACTGGACTTCCGTGCCTAGCTCCGCGCTCATCTCGGAGACGAGCCCGTCGAAGATCAGGTTCCCAATCAGGTTCTGTAGCAGGTAGCCCGCAATGATCAGGAGGACGATTACCACCAGAAACAGCAGCAAGAGGCGCTTCAAGAGGCGGAATCGGGATTTCTTGGGTCGTTGGATCGGCAGACCGGCCAGGGTTGGAGACTCGCTCATGGCCCGAGTATGCCCTGCCAACGGCGCATCGGGAATCCTTTCGGCCGAGAGCCTCTCGCAGCGGGGTCTCGACGGTCTCGGGCGGTGTAGGCTTCAGCAGTCCCTTCCCCGAATTCCCGACTCCCCACGACTCTCCGGAGACTCTTGGTCTTGAACCTCCTCCCCTCGCCTCATCATCTGGGCCAGCGTCTGGATCTGCTCCTGGCCGAGCGCATCCTCGAAGGAGGAACCCGCGGTGCCGAGCTCTTCAAAATGCGCGAGCGTCGCGATGAGCTGTGGATGGTGGGCCTTCTGGGCCTGCGCGGGATCCACGTGACCCTGGAGGACGTGCAGGCCTGCCTGGAGCAGCGGCCAGGTCGTTTTCTGCTTCAGCAGCCCGAAGCCCGGCTGATCCTGGGCCTTCGCATCGCGATCGACGAGATCGATGAAGCCGTGGAGCTGGGCTCTTCCCTGGATGGGGAGCGCCTCCGGGACATCCACATCGCCCTGACCGAGAATCTCGAGGGGCAGGACCCTGGGACCTTCCGGACGGGATCGCCATGGGACACCGTTCCTGGCCTCGTCCATCCCGGCCCGGCCCTGGTTCCTGTCCTGATGAAGCGGTTCTCCCGCCACTTCGATCTCGTGCTCGGTGACGAACCCTTCGAGGAGCTGCACCCAGTCGACCAGGCTGCCAGGATTTTCGGCCGTCTGGCCCTCATCGCGCCCTTCCGCGACTTCAATCTGATCGTGGCTTCTCTCGCGGCAAGCCAGTATCTGCTCGCGAACGGATATCCGCCATTCCTCCCCAAGGCGACCGATCGTGAAGAGGTCGAGTTGGATCTTGGTGGCAGCGACATGGAGCTGGCACGGCGCTTCGCGAGCATCGTCTTTCGCAGCTTGGTGACCATGCGAGCGGTATGACTCCCGCGATGCTGTGACGATGCCTGTGGCCTGACGCATTGTCTGGCAGAGTGCTATCGCTGGAAGAGAAGTGCGGCGAGCAGCGCAGAGAAAGCCAGGACCAAGAGGAAGGCCAGCCCGGCCGGCACCGCCGGGAGCTTTCGCGTCCAGCTCCGGGAACCTGCTGGTGTCGGTGGCAGCTTCTCTGCGAGGGCGGCTTGCAGCTTGCCCGTGAAGGAAGCGTCTGGTCCGGGGGGCACCGTTCCCAGTCCCTTGCTCTCCACCTTGCGACGCGTGTCTTCCGCGGATTGCCAACGGGCTTCGTAGGCTTCCGGGCGGATCCCCAGATACTCGGCCACAGGGAAGGGCGCCTCCTTCTCGGCTCTTTCGTGCAGGAGCCAGGCCTCGCGCTGACCGAGAGAGAGTCGACGCATCCACTCGGGTCCCTGCTCCGGCACACGCTCCGGCCGCCGACCCATCTGATCCAGGTGGGCCTGTGTCGTCCGGATACAGAAGAGATGGAACCAGTTGGGCTCCGAGACCAGGAAGAGCTGCCCATGCATCCGATCGAACACCTCTACACAGACATCCAGGATCCCTTCCTCGCCTGGCATCCTGGCCTCGATGGTGGCTCGGACGGCTGGTGCGTGACGCACAACGAGCGCGAGCCAGGCCTCTCGGTCGCCCTGGCGCGCCGAGCGCAGGAGGATGGGGTCGGGATTGTCTGGGAGCGTCAGCATGAGTCCAGGAGGGCTTCAGGAGTCGCGGGACTGCAACCAGTCCAGGTGCTTGAGGATCTTGTGGAGGATGCGAGCGTCGCGGGTCTCGATCTCCGCGCTCTCTACCAAACGTCGAAGCATGCCGTCGAAATGAGGATCGTCCACTGCGAAGCCCAGACCGCCCAATCTCTCCCGGGCTGCTGCCGCAAGCCTTTGTCTGCCGGCATGATCCTGGAGAGGGTGGCGTCGATGGCGTGGGGCGGGCGGCGCCCTGTGATGCCGGAGCCATTCAGAGAGAACGATACCGACCGCATGGGACAAGTTGAGAGAGGTCAGGCCCGGGAGCGATAGCCTGAAGAGCCGCGTGCAGCGAGCGGTTTCCTCCTGGGAGAGTCCGCTTTCCTCGTTACCGAAGACGAAGGCCAGCCTCCCTCTGCTTTCCTCAGCGAGTGGAAGCGCTGTAACAAGGTGCTCATGGAGGTCCAGCGCGAGCCGATCACTGCCGCTGCGCGCCGTAAAGCCGAAGACCTGGGTGCAGTCCTCGAGTGCTGCGTCCAGATCGGGCAGGATCCTGGCCTCGTCCAGGCGAGCCCGGCACATGGAGCCCGTTCGGTAGGCTCCTATCTTCCAATCCTCCATCGGATCGACGATGTACAGCTCCGTCAGAGAGAAGTTCGCGTGGAGCCGGGCGACGAACCCGATGTTCTCACCGATCCGTGGCCGGGTCAGAATCAGTCGTGGAGTTTCGCCAGGTGGGCTGCGATTCGTCATCTTCCTTCCGAAAAAAGGGTAGGATTCACCAGTCCGTACATCCGAATGATGAATCCTCAACCCTCGCTAGACTAGCCCCCCGTGACTGTGAACAGAGAACTTCTGCACAAAGCCAGCCAAGGTGATGAGCCTGCTCTCCAGAGCCTGCTCGAGCGGCACATGGATGGCTTGCATGCCTACATCCGCCTCCAGGCAGGCGATCTGGTCCGTCGCAAGGAGAGCGTCTCCGATCTCGTACAGTCCGTCTGTTGCGAAGTACTGCAGGAGGCCGAGAACTTCGACTACAGGGGGGAACCCCAGTTTCGTCGTTGGCTCTACACCGCTGCTTTGCGCAAGGTCATCGACAAGAACCGCTACTACCGCGCCGGAAAGCGCGACGCGATGCGCGAGGTCTCAGGCGTCCATCATCAGGCGGGCAGTGTCCAGGATTCGCGACTCCTACGTGTCTACGGCGATTTCTGCACACCCAGCCGTGAGGCCATCGTCCAAGAAGAGCTGATGCGGATCGAGACGGCCTTCCAGGAGCTGCCCGAGCACTACCGCGAAGTCGTCACGATGAGTCGCATCTGGCGCTTCACCAATCGTCAGATTGCGGAAGAACTGAACAAGACCGAAGATTCCGTGCGCATGCTGCTCGGCCGCGCCCTGGCTCGATTCTCGAGCTTGCTCGAGCGCGCCAAGAAGGCCCCCGAGTCCAGCGGAAGCGTGTCTCCGGACGAGGCTCCACCTGCCGACGCATCGAGGTCATAGATAGAGCGGGCTACTGCGAGTATTCGCCCTGCAAGTCTTCTTCATCATGGAGTTCGAGGATTCCCATCTGCAGGAGATTGGAATAGCGGTGACGCAGGTAGGGTGCGAGGGTCGGGTGTTTTTCGCAGGCTTCTGCGATGGCCAGATCCATGCGATGCCTGGGCAAGGCGAGGCAGGTTGCCAGGAGCTTCTCCATCAGGCGCTCGGATTGCCAATCGAGTTCCCCACTGAGCGCTTCCTCAGGGTCGCTTGACGGATCCTCTTCCGGCTTGTTTCCCATTTCCATCGTTCTTTCCCAGCGAGGAGAGCGGGCCACCGCAGGCAGGCGGTGGCCCTGATGCGAGCTGTCTCAATCCCTGCAATCGGGCTCGCAGCGATTGCAGTCAGTCAGGTTCTCGTCTACTGATAGTCGAATCTGGTGACCAGGCCCCAGTTCCAGCTCCAGGAACCTGTGTTGCTGTTGGTGCTGCCGCTACGGTAGACGGCGTTGACCCGTGGATAGGCGCCGAACTGGGCCTGGGCTCCATTGCTGGTCACCAGGCCGGCCTTGTTGGCGAATACGTCTGTGGACCAGACCTGCGTATAGATCTTCTGTCCGACCAGGTTGAAGTTGAGGGGCAGCTTGAGTCGCATGGACGCGGTGCCACTGGTGCTGGTCGTGGGGCCGACCAACATGACATTCATGTCCACGTACTGGTTGCAGCCGGGCATGCCGATGACCTTGAGCGGGAAGGGGAGCTTCAGGGCGCCGAGCAGCTTGGTCTTGCTGGCGCCGAGGAACAGGATGGTCGGCGAAGAGCCGGCGAAACCTCTCATCGTGAGGCTCCAGGTCTGCCCAAGCACGGGTGCGTTGGGTGAGAGAGTCGGGATCGAGCTCCCGGAGGTCTTGCAGCCCGCGCCAAAGGTGGAGACGGGCGCGTAGTAGCGCGCGTAGTCCAAGGGATAGGAGAAGCTCTTGTTGCCCGCGTTGTTGTTGTAGACCCGAACCTCGGTGACGAGATTCTTGGGGCTGACATAGGGGAAGGGCTTGTCCAGCTTGAGCATGACGAAGTTGCTGCTCGGGGCGCTGTTCTTGGTGAAGCCTGGAATGTCCATCAGCTTCTTCTTGATGACCAAGGTTGGTGTGGAGTCGTAGTTCTTGCTGTAGGTGCTACTCAGCTTCTCCTGGGGCCGTGAGTTGTGACCCATGTAGGCCTCGAACTGGATCTTGTAGGCCTTCAGGCTGTTTCCGCCATCCTGGCGGTAGCCAAACGCGGTCACCTTCGCGCCCTTGGGTAGATCCAGGTTCCAGGACTCGTAGGAGAACTGGACCCGGGACTTGCCATAGGCGAGGTGCACGTTGGACTGGCTCGTATAGCCCTCGCGCTTGGCATGACTGCGGGGGTAGATGGCGGACTTCTGAGCGGAGAGAGAGGTAGCCAGGACGGCAAGGCCGACCGAGCTGATGATCAGGGACTTCATGGCGAGTTCCTCGGGATGCGAAGAGGGGGGGATTGGTACAGACGAGAGTCCACCGGGCTGGGGACCCTCCCCGGTCGCCCACAAGGGCGAACCGCCACAAGAAGCGTGAGCGGTGGCCCAATTCGAACGGAGTTTTTCGCAGATTGGGAAATAAGCCTGATTTCCCCCGGCTCATCCCTGGCCATTCCGAGCCAACCCTCTTTGTCCAAAGGGGTTGGGCTCCTTCATCTCTCATTGGCAATCGAAGCGTGCCACCGTCCCATAGTTGAGGCTCTGGTAGCCCGTCTTGTTGGTTGTGGTTCCGAGTGACCAGACCATGTGTTCTCTCGGATAGGATCCGAACTGGACCTCGACACCGTTGCTGGTCACCAAACCGGCCTTGTTGGCAAAGATGTCCGCAGCCCACATCTGCGCATAGATCTTCTGGCCCATGAGCTTGAAGTTGAGTGGGACCGGGAAGCTGACCGATGCGCTGCCCCCCGTGTTCGTCGTTGGACCAGCCATGATGAGGTTTACGTCGACGTTCTGGTAGCAAGAGGGCATGCCCAGGGCATCCAGCTTGAATGGCAGCTTGATGGCCCCGAGAAGCTTTGTCTTGCTCCCCCCCAGGATCAGGAGGGAAGGAGAGGAGCCAGGGAAATTCGACATGTTGATGCGCCAATTGCCTTTGAGGACGGCCGAGCCCGAAGTCAGTGTGGGCAGGGTGCTCCCCGAAGTCTTGCAGGCCAGTCCGAAGCTCTTTGCCGGAGAGTAGTACCGAGCAAAGTCCATGTAGTAGTTGAAGGTCTTGTTGCCGTTGCTGTTGTTGTAGACCTTGATCTCCGTCACGAGGTTCTTGGGGGACTGGTAGGCGAATGCCTTGTCCAGTTTGAGCATCAGGAAGGTCTTGGACGGCTGCATCAAGGGTTTGGGCATGGCTGGAAGGTTGAAGATCTTCTTCGCGATCACCGTGGTGGGGGTGGAGTCATAATTGGCGGAGTATTGGTTCGTCAGGCTCTCCTGGAGGCGTGAGTTGTGGCCCATGAGGGCTTCGAACTGGACCTTGAGCGCTCGGTTGGCGTAGTACCCGTCTTGGCGATATCCGAAGGCGATGATCTTGGCGCCCTTGGGAATGTCCATGTTCCAGGACTCATAGGAATACTGGAAGCGGCAGATGCCTGCGGTGATGTGGTAGGCACCGTTGTTCGAGCTTCCCTCTCGTGCAGCATGATCGCGTGGGTAGATGAATGACTTGGTTTGTGCGGGTAGGGACGAGGCGACAGCGAGTGCGGCGAGCAGCGTGATTGACAGTGTCTTCATGACGTGATTCTCCCTGGCGGGTAAAGAACGATGGAGTCGACGAGAGAACACTGGGCTGGCGACCCAAAAGCTCGATCACAGGAAGTTCCTGACTTCATCGAGGTTTCGGATCAGGTCTCTAGCCCGGATGATTCATGAGATCGTTGTGAGCAAATGCGAGATCGGCGCAGCCGAGCTCGTTTTTGCGGTCTGACGAGCGCATTTCGAGTTCAGGACGGCAGCGCGAGATATGAGGCGACCCAAGAGGGTCGTCGAATCGAAGCCATGCCGAGCGAACCGATAGGTTCGCGGTCCTGGACCGAAAGACGCCGTCAGACGCATCGAGGTCATGAATCGTCCGGGCTAAGCCCTCGAATCCAACGAGGGCCAGTCCGTACAGCGTAGAAACGCCCAGAATCGAACGGTGAAAACGGGTAGGATTACCTAGCAATGAGTCGCTTTCGCATTGTGCGCCGCTTGCGCCATGGATGCGCCAGTACTGGCGCTGGCGGTATGGCCTCGAGCAGAACCGGGAAGCTCGAAGAGAATTTGAACTTGAGCAGGCATCGGCCTAGATCTAGCGCCCTTTGGTATGCAAGGGGTTACGGCGCAATCCCCCTTCTGACCCGGCAATCAGTCGGATTTCCCGAGGAGAGGGACTGGATTATTTCTGAAGATCCGAGAAACTTCCATGTCCCCGGTTCCTATGGGGATGCGTTGAGAAGGACAGACTTCTCGCGCACACTCCCCTCAGGGGAGTTACAATACGGAGACTCGTTTCACGCGAGTCACGGCCAGGCCAGCCAGTTGATGGCTGGACCAGCCAGAAGAAACTCGCACGAGGATTCATGTAGAGAGGTTTCGAGCACGGTGTTCGGAATCTCGGGGGCACTATGTGGATCCTCGGGCTTTTTAACTCGCCTGCTTTTTTACGAGTCGTATTCGCGAGTCTCCCGTCTTTCGATGAATCTCAAGGTCCCCTGACGCGGACAGTGCGAGGTGGAGACGGGATCTGGGAGGCGGTCAGGCTTCCGCCCCCCCCAACCGACCTTGTTCATAACGCACAGGGTTCGTTCCACTGCGCGCTTCCTGCGATGAGCCTCGCAGTCTCGCGTGGGTCTAGTTGTCTGGTCTGGTACTCGCGTTGGCTTATGCCAGAGGTCCGGGATCCCTCGCTCCGTCTCGATGGTCCCGCTGGCGACGAGGTCAACCAGGGGACCACTTCTCATCTGAGCTGCTCGGAAACTCTCTCAGAGAGTCTGCAAGCTTCGGAACCAGGGGGCAATCGGCTCGTGAACTCAGAACACGAAGGCGAGGGACCCGGTCTCGTGGCACCCATAGGACGGAGCCAGTGCCGGTATTGTTCCCTTGGGTTCGGCCGCAATCTCGGTTTTATTACCCAGTGACTCTTTTGGGACATGTGCGGAGATGGGAGCCCGCGCCACAGAATCTGCAGCCTCAGCTCGGTCCGGTTTCACCCTGCTCCATCCGAAGAAGCCTCGATGAAGCGGTAGCTTCACCTGCTTTTCTTCGGGTGGACCAGGACAAAGCTGAACTCGACTGACCTCCACACCTTCTCTGGCGCAGACTCCTGCAGTCCGTCCGCCGGGCTCGATCCCGACCCGCGTGATTCATGAGATCGTTGCATCGAGGTCATGGATCGTTCGGGATAAGCTGGGTGCCATGTGGTTGATTACGGCAGGTCCTACCCGTGAATACCTGGATTCCGTTCGATTCCTGAGCAATGGGTCCAGTGGCAGGATGGGCTACGCTCTCGCGAGCGAAGCGGCACGCAGGGGAAAGGTGGTACATCTTGTCTCCGGCCCTGTCGGGCTCTCCTGTCCCGCAGGAGTCGAGAGAGTCCTGGTGGAGTCTGCTCGCGAGATGCTTCTGGTGTGTCGGGAAGCACTCTCGGAGAACCGCTGTGAGGTCCTTCTGGGTGTCGCTGCTGTGAGCGATGCACGCCCTCGGCACTGCGTGAGCGGCAAGCCCGCCAAGGAGGACCTGTCAAAGATCCTTGAATTGGTCCCCAATCCTGACGTCTTGGCGACCTTGGCCGGAATGAACCGGGCGGATTTGTGTATTGGCTTTGCTCTGGAAGACATGGACGAGGAACGAGGAGGATTCGTGGGAGCGGTGGAGCGGTCCCGGTCCAAGCTCGAACGAAAGGGCTTGCAAGCCATCCTGCTCAACGAGCTGGCGTCGATGGAGCGAGACAGAGGCGAATGCTGGTGGGTCGAGCGCGATGCGGAGCCTCTGGCCCTTGGCGCCGCTGACAAGGCTGCACTGGCGATCCGGATCGTCGATCAGATCCAAAAGCGCCTGCAGGACTGAAAAGCGCTCGCCCGGGCCGTGTGCAAGTGGGCCAAGACCGCTATGATTCCGAACCTTCCCTCTCGATCCGCCTATTTGCGGATCTCCTTGTGGTAGGGGCTTGGAGGGGAGGGGGCCGGGCGGCCCTGGGAGATACACAGGAATGGCTACGCGCACAGGGGCGGAATCCAAGCATGGGAACCGGGCGAGGTCCGGGCGTTCCCATGGGGGGCGGACTCAATCCGGAAAGGGCAAGGGACGCGGGCGGACCTTCGTGCCGATCGAAGACCGGGATTCCGCGCTCCCTTTCCGGGCTCGGGAGGTCGTGGCCTTCTCGCTCCTGGTGATGGGGGTCTTTCTGACGATCTCCGCGCTCACCTACCAGGATGGTAGTCGGGGCGTTGGATCCAACTGGGGCGGAGTCGTTGGCCATTTCTCCGGCGGGCTCTTCCTGACGGTGTTCGGCCTCTCGAGCTTCCTCTTCTTTGCGTTTTCCATCTTCTGGGGGCTCCTCCTGTTCCTGGGCAAGGAACTCCCAAGGCCGGGTCTGCGCGCCTTTGGCGCCTTCATGCTCATGGTGGTCATCTCAGCCTTCTTGGCTGGCCCGCATCTGCATGCCCGCGGTGTTGGTCCAGGTCTGCCGGAGGGGCTGGGTGGTGTCCTGGGTGCCTTTCTCGGCCCCAAGATCCATGTCTCCTTCGGCGCCTTCGGTGCCTTTCTCCTTCTGCTCGTCACCGGGACAATGTCCTTCCTCGTGGCTACCGACTGGGCATTCGCCGACCTCCTCGGTGATCTCAAGAGCCTCTTCGAGCCCGTCGCTGATTCAGCGAAGACCAAGAAGAAGCCGAAAGCCGTCGAGAAAAAGGGCAAGAAGAAAGACGCCGAGGTCGAGAAGCCGACCGCCCGTCCGCTGCAACTCCGCAACAGGCTGGTGGACTTCGTGGATCGCTGCCTGCCCTTGCGCGAGCGCGGAGAGGGTGCAGAGAAGGACGAAGTGTCCGGCGCCGAAGAGCCGCCGAAGCGGAGCCCTCGCAAGATCAGGGAGGCGCAGCAACCTGTCGCTGGCGCGATCCAAGAGGACGAAGATCAGGAACGGCTGGAAGGTGGCTCGCCCGAGAGTGATGAGGATCCTGAATCAGGGGAGAGTTCCAGCGCCCAACGTCGCCGCCGCCTCCGGGAAGCTCGCGATGAGCAAGACGCCGTCGAGCCCCTTCCCGCATCGGCAGAGACCCGACTCAAGCCCAAGCAGATCCCGGAGCCCACAGACCAGAAGAACGAGACCGCGGCGCTGGCGCGACCGATTTCGATTGCCGGTTCGGAGAAGCCCCGCAAGCGCAAACGCAAGCCCAGGAAGACCTGGGGCAACTACGTCCTGCCACCCCTCGACCTGCTCGATTCGGATCGCCAAAAGGCCCCGGTTGCGGATCGGGCCAGCCTGGATGCCGCTGCTGATGCCATCGAGAGACGCCTGGCCAGTCATCGCGTGGACGCCAAGGTCGTCGAGATCTCGGCCGGCCCTGCCATCACGATGTTCGAGTTGGAAGTCGGCGAAGGGCAGAAACTGGCCTCCTTGCGGAACTACGCACCCGATCTTGCGGCAGCCTTGCGAGCTCTCTCGGTGCGCATCGTGGCACCCATTCCTGGCAAGCATACCGTTGGTGTCGAGGTGCCCAACTCCAAGAGGAGTCTGGTCTACCTACGGGAGCTGATCGAGGGTCACCCAGACGTCACAGAGACGGTCCCTCTCTTCTTGGGACGCGATGTCGGTGGCCAGTCCATCATCGACGACCTGGCTCGCATGCCTCACCTCCTGATCGCGGGGGCTACGGGCTCGGGCAAGTCGGTCTGCATCAACTCGGTCCTGCTCTCGATCCTGATGACCAAATCGCCTGCTCAGGTACGGCTGATCCTCATCGATCCCAAGATGGTCGAGCTCCAGAACTACGCCAAGATTCCACATCTCCTCTGTCCCGTCGTCACCAACATGAAGCGCGCTCCAGCTGTTCTGGCCTGGGCAGTGGAGACCATGGAGAAGCGCTATGCGCTTCTGTCGAGTGCGGGCGTGCGCAAACTCTCGGACTACAACGAACTGGGAGAGGAGAAGCTCAAACGGAGGTTGGGCCCGGCCTATGACGTCGAAAAGACTCCGACCCACATGCCCTCCATCGTCGTGGTCATCGATGAGTTCGCCGATCTCATGACCGTCGCTGCCTCCGAGGTCGAGACCTCGATCCAGAGACTCGCGCAGAAGTCACGCGCCGTGGGGATCCACGTGATCCTCGCCACACAGCGGCCGAGTCGAGATGTCATCACGGGTCTCATCAAGGCCAACCTCCCGACCCGCATTGCCTTCCAGGTGACCAACAAGGTCGACAGTCGTGTGATCCTCGATGCCAACGGTGCAGAGCAACTGTTGGGGCATGGCGACATGCTGTTCATTCCTCCGGGAACGAGTCAGCTTCTGCGTGCGCAGGGTGGTTGGGTCTCCGATGACGAAATCCATTCTGTCGTGAGTTTCCTGGAGGAGAACTGCGATGGGCAGGATTTCGAGGGAGCTCTGACCCAGAACCCGAGCGGCTCTGGACGCAAGGCCGCCGACAGAGACGAACTCTATCTGGAAGCGGTGCAGGTCGTGCTCGAAGAGCAACGCGGTTCGGCCACGCTGCTGCAGCGCAAGCTGGCTGTTGGATACACGCGTGCCAGTCGCCTGATCGAGATCATGGCGGAGGATGGTGTCGTAGGAGAGTTCGTGGGCAGCAAGTCCCGCGAGATTCTCCTGACCTTGGAGGAGTACGAGGCGCGCTGTGCCGCCGAGGCCGCCGCCGAGGAGGAGTATGAGTACGAGGATGAGGATGGGAGCAGTGACGAGGCGCTCACGGAGGCACCAGCAGAGCCTGATCCCTCTGCCGAGTCCGCCCCTGATCTCCTGACTGCTGGCGCAGATGAGGTTGCGGATATGATCTTGAAGGAAAGCCCCGATGCGGAACACGCGAGCGAGACCTCCGAAGTTGCGACCGTAGAGGTGGTAGTCTCCGAGAACGCAGACGAGGGAGCCGAAGCATCCGGCGACGAGGCCGCTCCCTGGGAAGAGACTCCGGAGGAAGCGGCCGAGGAGGCACTCGAAGAAGGAAGCGACGAAGGTTCCGGATGCGAGGCGGAAGAAGAAGAAGAAGAAGAAGAAGGGGAAGAAGGGGAGGAAGACGATAGTCGGCCCGCCTTGTTCGACGCGGAAGGGGAGACGGTTGGGGATCTGGCCCTCAGTCTTTCCGATGACGAGGCATACGAGGATTCTGAAGAGGAAGAGGAAGAGGAAGAGGAAGAGGA
>JAJRTL010000390.1 GCA_024278315.1 Planctomycetota bacterium
AGCCCTCTCCTCAATGCCGCAGTATCCGTGCGCATGCAGTACGGCAACGAGACGGGCAAGCGCCGTGAGCGGCTCTCGGATCGGCTCGGTTCCATCTTCGGCAAAGTCGAGATCCTCGACATGGAGTTCTCAGATCTGGAAGACCTGAACGAGAAGGTTCACTACAAGGTCAAGTTCAAGGTCAAGGACTTCGTGGCCCGTGAAGGCGAGGCCTTCCGCGTGAAGACCGCTTTCCGGCCGGCACGTCTCTCGGGCCTGGCTGGCCTTCAGAAGCGTCTCTACGACATGATCCTCACGACGCCTGCCTCGACGGAGATCGTCATCGAGTACATCGCTCCGACCGGCGTCACCTGGCAAAAGAACCTCGAGAACGAAGAGCTCGATACACCGCAGACCGCCTACCGACTCCGATACCAAGTCGATGGCAACAAGCTCACGGTAACCCGGCTACGCAGCTTCCAGAGCCAGCGTATCCCGGCCAGCGCCTACCCCGCCTTCCGCAACTGGGCCCTCGAAGTCGAGGCCGCCGAGAAGCGTCCCCTGATCCTGACACCCAAGAAGTAGCCCACCGGAAGACCCAGAATCATGTTCACTCGCACACTCACGAACCTCTCTCTTCTGGCACTGATATTCTCGGCAGCGGGTCTCCCCGCGCAGGGACAGGTGTCGCCATCCCAGACCGGCACGGCACCCGCCAGCAACTCCGACGCCATCTTCGAACTCCTGCTCGAGTCTCGCTTTCCTTCCCGGTTCGACCAGATCGGCGCGATGCGTCGTCTGGAGCAGGCCCTGCCAGTCTCTGCGGACCTGCCGGCCCGAGGTGCGCTCGAGGAGCTGATCCTCTCGCGCTGGAATGGATTGCGACGCGCCGAGGAAATCGATGACCTTTCCTGGCTCGAGAAACTCCAAGCCAGCAACAAGCTCTCAGGTCTGGGCGATCTGCAAGCCTTGGCCCTCCTGGCCAACTGGCACCGTCAACAGGGACGATTCGATCAGGCCAAGGCCCTGCGCAAGAAAGATGGCTGGCTTCGCAATGGACTGGCGATCGGCCCGTTCGGCGACTATGGCACGACCTACTATGGCGTGTCCTACTCTCCGGAGTTTGGGCGTTTCGATTTGCAGACCGACCACGCGGGTCGCTACGGGAAGATCCGTTGGCGCAAGGTCAAGCTGCCCTTGAGTCGCACACAGATCGATGCCGGACAGGACCTCCCCTCCTCGAAGAGGGATGGTTGCCACTATGTCCTCTTCCAGCTCGAGGCGCAGCAATCCCAGAAGGCGTGGATCGACATCCTCTGCAGCGGCTCCTACGAGCTCTTCTGGAACGAAGATCGTGTGGCCGAGGTGCGACGCGGCATCGACTACGAGGGCATCCGCGGCTTCCGCCCTATCGTCCTGCGCAAGGGCTGGAACCAGATCCTCGTGAAGACAACCAACACACGCGTGCGCAGCTTTGCACTGCGCCTGCTGGATACCGAGGGCCGTGCGATCCAGGGACTGAAGCTCGAGACCGAGATGCTCGTGCACGGCATCGCCGCCCCCGTCCCCCAGACCCTCGAGATGCCACCGCCACTGTCTCTCGAGGGTGCCTATGCACTGCGACGCCGCAACGGCAACTGGGTCCTCGAAAGCGTACAGAAGCCATCAGCGACGATGCTCGCCTACATGGGACATTGGCTTGCCAGCCACGGCAAGCCCGATGTGGGCCTGTCCCTCTGCCGCACGGCACTGTCCCAACGAGGCAAGAGTGCCAGCATCCGGGCTGCTCACCTGGACTGTCTCCGCCTGGCGCGCCACATCCCCTTCGACATGCGTCGACTCGACATCCGACGCGCGATCCAGGAGGCAGGCAGCCTCAACGAGGGGCACGCCTGGTTCTTGACGCAGAAGGTCAACCGCCTCTTCCAGGACGACAAGCGCGAAGAGGCGCTACGCCTGGTCCGTGCGCATCGCGCCAAGGATCCCAAGAAGTTCGAGCTCGTAGCCCTGGAGTACAACATCCTGCGCCAGTGGGGTTGGACCGAAGAATCCGAACGGATCCTGGACACGATGTTGTCGCTGCGCCCGCAGAGCTCGCGGCTCATCCTCGAGAAGGCCAGCCGCATCGAGAGGCGCGGCAACATGGCCAAGGCACGGGATATGATCCACGAAGCGCTGGAGGCACACCCCGGCGACCGAAACCTGCTCGGCCGCGCCACGCGACTCGCCCGTCGCATGGGCGACTATGTCTCACGTGCAGCCTTGCTGAAACGCGCCCATCGCGAACAGCCGGATGCGCGCTCGGCTCTCGAGGCCATGGCCTGGCTGGCCGCTGACCAGGATCAGTTCGACGAGTCGGCGCGCCTGCTGGGACTCGCAGCCAAGAAGGCCCCTGGGGACCCATCCATCCAGGAGTACATCGGCGACGCGCTCTACCTCGCGGGCAAGACGGACGACGCAAGAGAGGCCTACGAGAAGAGCCTCGCCGCCAAGCCCGCCGATCACACGCTCCGGCGCTGGCTCTACCGGCAGAAGGGCATGGAGGACGAGTTCCCCGAGGCGCAATCCTTCCGGATCGACGGCATGAAGGTCGCGATGGGGTACAAGTAACAGACGGCGGACAAGACCAACCAGAGCACCCTCCTCATCGATCAGATGATCTTGAGGGTCAACGCAGATGGATCCATGATCGAGGAGACGCATCAACTCCGACGCATCAACGACCGTGCGGGAGTGGAGGCCCACGAGGAAGCACGCGACGCGGCGGCTGCCGAGCAGGTGCTGCTCCTGCGCACGATCCATCCCGATGGAGAGACCTTTGTGCCCCATCTGGTCAGCAACAACTTCTCGATGCCCAAGATCGAGCCCGGGAGTTTCATCGAACAGCGCTACCGCAACTTCAAGTCGGGACGCGGCGCGCAGCCGATCGACTTCCTGCGCTTCTTCTTCCGTAG
>JAJRTL010000032.1 GCA_024278315.1 Planctomycetota bacterium
CGAGCGAGCAGCGGAACGTCATCCCTTCTCTCGCGGAGTGCCGGCACCTGCAGGATGATGGGAGAGAGCCTGTAGAAGAGATCCTCGCGAAACCGGCCCTCGTCGATTTCTTCCTCGAGGTCCCGGTGGGTGGCCGACAAGACACGAACATCCACGCGCCGGGTGCGCTCGGACCCGACCGGACGGATCTCGCCGAACTGAAGGGCGCGAAGCAGAGCCGGTTGGACCGAGAGAGGCAGTTCGCCGATCTCATCCAGGAGAAGGGTCCCGCCCTCGGCGGCTTCGAACAGGCCGGCACGCCTGCGATGGGCTCCCGTGAACGAGCCACGTTCGTGCCCGAACAGCTCACTCTCCACGAGACCATCGGGAATCGCTCCGCAGTGGAGCACCACGAAAGCCTCTTCGGACCTTGAGCTCCCTGCATGGATGGCCCGGGCCACGAGTTCCTTGCCGGTGCCATTCTCGCCTTGGATCAGGACCGCTGCCTCTCCAGGCGCAACCCGGGCGATCTGCTGTCGCAGATCATCGATCCTGGCACTCCTGCCCAGGATCCCCTGCGCCCCCAGGACACCCTCCGAATCACGGCCTTCGGCCAACCTCTTCAGTCCACGGACTTGCGTCCCAAGCTCCCGCCGCTCGCAGGCCCTCCCCAGAACCTGCTCGATCTGATCCAGGGAGGCTGGCTTGGACAGGAAGTCATAGGCTCCCAATCGAATCGCTTTCACGGCCTCGGGCACAGAACCGTGTCCTGTCAACATCACGACAGGAAGGTCCTCATCAAGGCCGTGGAGCCATTCCAGAAGCTCCATCCCTCCCATACCCGGCAACCGGAGATCGATCAGGGCGACATCGGGAACAGCCTGTTCGATCGCAGCCTGCACCCCCTCTGCATCCCGAAGAGCGATGACCTCGTATCCAAAGCCTTCGATCTCCTTGTGCAGCACGCGCCTCAAGGTGTCATCGTCATCGACAAGAAGGACGCGGCGCTTCTTCATGCTCTCTCCCCTTGTCCGAGGCTGGTTCCGGATTCCGTGACGGCGCCCGACCTGAGGTTCCGTTCCAGAGCTGGATAGACGGCGAAGCAGCAGCCGCCCTCTGGCCTGTTTGCGACTTCGACGCGCCCGCCCATCGACTCGAGCAGGCTTGTGACGAGAGACAAGCCCAAGCCCGTGCCCTTGCCTGGATCCTTGGTCGTGTAGAAGGGATCGAAGATCCTCTCTTGCTGATCATCCGGCAGGCCCGGCCCCTGATCCAGGATCTCGATGCAGAACTCCTTCTGCTCTCCTCGACATCGGATCAGAATCTCCCCTCCTTCGGGGCTCGCATCCTCGGCATTGCGGATCAGGTTGCTGAACACCTGGACGAAGGACTCTGCATTGCCATAGACCCAGTGGGCACTCTCCCCACATGCCATCCGGAGCACCAGACCGCGTTTTTCGAGTTGATGGCGGAACATCATCTCGAGGTGGCCCAGCACGAGCTTCAGATCCACCAACCCCTGCTTCTCGTCGCCAGGTCTGGAGAGGGCGAGCAATCTCTCGGTGATCCCCTTGGCACGATAGGCCTCGGCAGCGATCGTGCGGAGGTAGTCGGCAGCCTCCTGGGCATCCAGCTCACCTCGCTCGATCCGACGTTCCAGACCCTCGGCCGAGCTGGCGATCGAAGCCAGGGGGTTGTTGATCTCATGCGCGAGCCCTGCTGCCAACACGCCCAGATCCGCGAATCGTGCGGCCCGGATGAAGTCACGTGTGCGCTCGGCCAGGCTCTCCTCCAAGTCTCCGTGCGTCTGCGAGATACGCTCCGCCATCTCGTTGAAACTCGAGGCCAACTCACCGATCTCATCGCGCCGTGTCTCAGCCAAACGGTAGTCGAGTTCCCCTCGACCAAAACGCTCCGCACCGTCACGAAGCTCGAGAATCGGAGAGGCGACATGACGAACGAAGTAGGAGCTCAGCCACACGAAACCGAGAACCACGAAGGAGAAAGAGATCCAGAGCAGCCATCGGGCACCTTCGGCCCGGGTGTTGAGATCCGCGTTGGCGATATCGGACTCTTCTCTCGTCTCCTTGGAAAGGATCTCCGCGTAGCGCTTGGCAAAGGCCAACTGCTCGAAGGCCTGCGTTCTCTGGACGCCAGGCTTCTGCAACGAGGCCTCGAGGGAATCCAGGTCGTCGAGGATGCGAACCGCGATTCGATCCTCCGCAGCCTGATGCTCACCACGTGAAGGATCGCCACTGCCCGCTCCACCGCGGATCTTCGTCAGCAGCTCCCGGAACCGGGCCATCGAGCGTCGCAGCTCGAGATATTCGGAGGAGCTTTTCGTGAACCCGTCCGGATGACGACGCACCGCGACTTCGAGGTCATGGATCGTCGATCGTAGCTCACTCGAAAGGATCGACTCACGGGTCTCCTCGATCAGGCGCGCAGCATCCAACTGGATGGCGTTGAGCTGCAGGAATACGAGGGTTCCCGTCAACACGAGCAAGAGACCCAGCCCCAGGAAGAGAAGGCTTGTCTTGCCCTTGATTGTCAGCAGTGGTCGTCGCAAGACAGGTCCGCTATGGGATCAGGAGTGACCGACGTGGTCGTGGAAGGGAGCATAACCCGGATGATTCAAGAGATCGTTGCGAGGTCATGAATCGTTCGCGATAAGCGTATCGCAGGGTTCCCATCTTTACCTCTGCCAGAGGGCCGGCAACAGAACTCTGGGTTTCAGAGCCTGCAGCGGGGAGACCGAATCACCGGTGACCGTCAGAAGGAGGTCCATGAGCCTCGGCCGCGAGGCGAGGATCGAGAGCACGCTGCGGGCGATTCCGGGCTTTCGGAGTCCGCGCTGTAGCCCCCTGGCCAAGAGAAAACGTGCCCCGAACTCACGCCGCCTTGCTCGCGCATAAGCACGCAATGCAGCAGCATCCCTCCGACCGGCCGCCAAGGCCCGGTCCAAGGCGGGAGCCAGGAGGGCGGCCCCCCGCATGGCGAAGTAGAGCCCTTCGCCGGTCAGGGGATCCACGAAACCGCAGGCATCCCCGACGAGGGCCGCCCCGTCGAAGACCTGCTCCTCTGTCGTCGATGCGAGCGGACCGATCGCAAGCACTTCCCCCGAAAGTTCGGCAGTCTCGAGCTTCGCGGCCAATGCCGGAGCTTCGAGGAGCTTGGAGTGGAGGAAGGCCAGCTTGTCCCGACCACCGTTCCAGGAGGCCTTGTCGACGATGAGATTGAGCGTCAGAAGTCCGCCGTCCACAGGTGCGGCGATGAGATAGCCACGATCCACGAAATGGACCTCGGCGTGGCCCTGTGGCTCGACTCCGGAGAATCGGTAGACGAAGGCCAGCTTCTCCAGGGACTCGACCGAATGGTAGACCCCCATTTCGCGAGCGACGAGGCTGCGCAATCCGTCGGCGCCAATCGTGTAGTCGGCCCGGATTTCATCGGGCCCACCATTGCCAGTGGCCAACCCCACGCCATCCACCCGGCCCGTCGCGTCGCGCAGGATGCGGATGGCCCGTTGGCCTTCGAAGAGCTCGACCGAAGGCTCGCGCGCTGCCGCACGCAGCGAGATCTCGTCCAGGATCTCACGACGGAGCGCCAGGCCATGGATGTAGGTTCCGGGACGCAGGTCCCTGGCCATGTAGCCACCACGGGCCTTTCGACCGTAGCCATGCAACTCCATCCGGGAGATCGAGCAGGCCCCAGCTTCGATGACGGCCTGCTTGAGCCCGATCTCCTCGAGGATGCCGATACATTCAGGACTCATGAACTCCCCGCAGGGCTTGGCCCGCGGAAAAGTGCGCGCTTCGACCAAGGCCACGCTACGCCCCATACGCGCCAGGCGCAACGCCATATGGCTGCCCGCAGGTCCACCTCCGAGGATGGCGACATCGAAGCGAGAAGGCTGTAGGGATCGATCACTCATGACTGTACTGGCCTCGCGCGGTTGAAGAGCATGAGGGAAGGGAGGAGGAAGAAATCGGTAAACAGAGCCACGATCATCGTGGCCGAGGCCAGGACAGCGAACTCACGGCTCGACTCGAGAGCACCAAAGATGCAGACGAGAAAACCGAAAGCCTGGACCAAGGTCGTGATGGTGAGAGCCCGTCCGGCGATGCGGAAGCTTCGCGCAATGGAGACGAGTGGGCTCGACCCGAAGACGCGCGACTTCTTGTAGCGGTAGAGGAAATGGATCGTGTCATCCACAGTGAGGCCCAGGAGGACCGAACCAATCATGGCCGACCCCACCGAGAGGGGGCGGTCGGCAAACGCGAGCCCACCGTAGAGGAGGATGGCCGGCACGAGATTGGGGATGAGCCCCAGAGCCCCGAGAGAGATCGAGCGGAAGCCGAGCGACATGGTCAACCACAAGAAGAGCAGCGTGAACGCCATCCCCGTGAGCTGCGAACGCACGAGCTGGTTGGAGTCCTTGGCCACGATGACCGGAGCGCCAGCCGTCACGGCTTGGGACCACCCGAGCTGCTGAGCACGACTCTCGATACGGTCGAAGAGGCGAGCGCGCTCCCTCGTCCCCGATGGCCGCAGCAGAACTCGCTGCCGGCGAAGCCCCGACGTGGACCGTTCCGTCATTCCGATCAGATCGGCGACCAGGGGCTCTTCGGTCATCTCCCGACGAAGCTCCTGCAGCTTGCCCATGGCATGCCTGGGCGAGCGCTCAGGCAAGAGAAGGTCGAAGGTCTCGATGCCACCCAGCGCCTGGGCCACATGCTCGGTCTCCATGCGAAAGGCATCCTGGGATGGCAGGATCAGGATGGGATGCGTGTCCACGGAGATGCCCACCCACTGCCAGACGAAGAAGAGCACGAGTGCAGCTCCCCCGATGGCGACCGCCCGCGCACGATGACCCAGGAAGATGGCCATGCCACTACTGAGATGCGACCAGGCACCGCGCTCGCAGCGCAGTCGCTTCATGCTCTGGCCTTTGGCGAAGACGCGCAGCCAGGCCGGCAGCCAGAGAAAGGTGAGGAGGCAGGTCAGGGCCACACCCAAGCCCGCCAAGAGGCCGAACTGTCGCACGGCTGGGATCGGGCTCAGGAGAAGGCCCAGGAACCCCGCAATCGTCGTGCTCACGGTCAAGAGCGCAGGCCAGAACAGATCCTGAAAAGCCCGGCGCGTGGCCTCACGGGTCGGGACCCCTTCGGCGCGGCCGCCCAGGAAAGCCTCGATGAAGTGGACCGAGCCGGCCACGCCCACGGTCAGGAGAACCGGCGGAAGCAGGGAGGAGATCGGATCCACCGCAATCCCCCACATCCATTGGATACCTCCAAGGACGAGGATGCCGAGCAGGGCCGAAGCCAGGACACCCACCGAGAGGACGAAGCTCCGGTAGGCCAGCATCAACAACAGGAAGAGCGCGCCCAGCAAGATGGGAACGATGCGATCCCGTTCCTCGTCCATGGCCCTCGAGATGGCCATCTCCCCGAGGGCCTGACCCGTCGCATAGAAGTGGTATCCTGCGGGATGCGATTTCCTCGCGCCTTCGACGATGCGCTGGACCCGATCGAAGAACTGCCCACTCTCCGGACTGTCGACCAGGACCACGAGGTACTGGGCATCCGGACTGCTCTCTGGCAGGACGCTTACCTGCGCGACCCCTTCGAGCTGGCGAATCCTCTGAATCCAAGGTCGCAGCGCCGCATCATGGCTCGGATCGATGAGCCCCTTGCGCAGGGGCTCCAACATGAAGATGAGCGGGTTTTCCTGGCCGAACTCACGATCCCGTAGAGCCTCCGCCGCCGCCTGGGCCGTATCGCGCGACTTCATGCTCCGATTCTCACGGTCGAGATCGAGCGCGAGGAAGCCGAAGCCCGAGATGAGAGCCAGCAGGGCCAGGCCCAGGAGCAGGATGATGTCGGACTTGGCGTTCACGGATTCGAGCTTCCTCGATCGGGACCAAGCAGATTCCGTACCTTCCTGGGAGGATTGGTCTCATGCGGCGCGAACGAGCTGTTCGCCGCGTTCCCACGCGAAACCCTGCCTCGATCCTCCCTCTGCCGAGCTCCGCTCTTGGAACTTTCTACAAGTCCCCGTGTAAGACTTACAAGCTTGGGCGCCCCCATGACCGGCCCCTCGTGCTCGATACACTCTCCCCTCGGGCCATTCTCCACGCCTCCAGGGCTTCTTCTGCCAGCCATCCCCAGATGGCCCGGTCCTTGCTTTGGGGGCAGGCATGAACAAGAGACTTCTCAGCATCGTTGGCGCCTTGGCCCTCCTGGCCTGGACCCTGGGTGGCGTCACCGCCTGGGCCCTCACCAAGGAAGGACTCCAGATCACGGTTCAAGAAGGGAGTGCATCGGATCAGGGGAATGACGGTATGGCCCTCATGGAGGACCGGCTCGCCGCGCTTCAGAAGGACCTGGGGAGCCTGGCCAAGACGCTCGGGCAGAATCTGGCACTCCTGCAGGACAACCTGAGTGAGGAGAGCAGTGACCATCAGAATCAGCTCTCAGCGCGACTCGAGCGCATCGAGAAGGAACTGACAACCTTGCGTGCGGAGCGGCGGCAGGACCAGGCCCTGCTCGCCAAGCAGTCGGAGCGCATGATGCAGGGCCTCCAGGACATGAGCCTGCAGCAAAAGAAGAACTCGGACCTGCTCAGGATGCCGGGGCGCCCCTTCGCGGCCGGTGCTGCCTCACGAAACTCTACACCCGGCGTCCAGGGCGCGGGAGAGCCTACCGCCGTCACCCCCTCGGGTGCCATGGCGCAAACCGAGCCCAAGGGGAAAACCGATCCCGTTACCCATGCGAATCCCAGCGCCCAGGAGAGTGCGGAGCCCACTGCAAAGAGCCACTCCACACCCCCACCTGAAAAGGCCGTCACGCAGAAAGAGCCCAAGAAGGCCAAGAAGAAGAGACGCGGCTTCCTGTCTTTCGATCTGCCCAGTCAGACAGTCGCCTTCGACAAGCGTCAGAGCTGGAAGCTCATCCCGTCCCTCTCGCGCGTGGGTTTCGACGGCAAGAGCACCCTGCACGACTTCTCGGGCGTGACCTCCAAACTGAGTGGTAGCCTGGTGGTGGATCTCTCACACCCCGACAAAAACCCCAAGACGACGATCCAGGTTCGCGCCTCCATGCTCAAGACCGGGGTCGAGGGTCGCGATGACGAGATGTATCACACGCTCGACACCAAGAAGCATCCCCAGATCACATTCGAGCTGCTCTCCTTCACGAGCAAGAGCGTCGATGCCAAAGCCGAAAAGGTCGTTGGCGTAGCGCACGGCAAGATGACGATCCGGGGGGTGAGCCAGGAAGTCGACATGTCCACGACCCTGAGCCTGGATCGCTCGCGCCGACTCCACGTCGAAGGGGAGATGTCGCTCGACATGACGGCCTACAAGATCACACCACCGAGCAAGATGGGGCTCGTGGGCATGGACAAGATGGTCAAGGTCTGGATCCGGTTGCGCGCGCGGATCCAGGAGGCGAAGTAGCGATGCAAAGGCAAGACAGGAAATCGCTTCTAGCCGCGACGACCCGGCAAGGCCTCAGGTGGGCTGCACTCCTTCTCCTGGGGATTTCGGGATTCACGTCCTGCTACGCGTCCAACGTGGTAGCCCTGGAGGACAGGGACGTCAAGTCCCGGGAGGATCAGGCCCAATGGAAGCCCGCAGAAGCGGAGAGCATCCCTGGACTCTACCGCTCGGGGACCATCGAAGGCGAGTCGGCCGCCTCTCTCCTCAAACTCTTCTACTACTTCCACGATGACGGGTCCTACACGGCAGCGGCCCTCGTAGGATCGAACCCTCCCTCCTTCCAGGTGCTCTCGGGCCAGTGGGAGTTCAAGGGCGGCAAACTCCTCCTGGGCGAAGACGCAAGCCCTGCCACCTTGGAGGAGTTCGAGGACATGCTCCGTCTCAGCACAGAGCAGGGCAAGGTCGTCCTGTATCGGGATGAGATACGATGAGAGGCACCAGGATCCAGAAGCCAGCATGAGAATCGCATCCCTGGGCACGGCACTGCCCCACCTCTCCTACCCACAGGCGGAGATCTTCGAAGCGCTTTCCTCCATCTGGAAGCGAGGCCCCGAGTTTCAGACGCGTGCACGCAAGCTCTTCGAGAACGTCTGCGTGGATCGGCGTCATCTGGTCCGTCCACTGGAAGACTACCTCACCTTCGAGAACTTCGGACAGACCAACGACATCTGGATCGAAGAGGCCATGGATCTCGGCGAGAAGGCCATCGGCGACGCTTTGACCCGCGCCGGTCTCGTCCCCAAGGACATCGACGCACTCTTCGTCACCTCGGTCACCGGTGTTTGTTCACCCTCGCTCGATGCTCGCCTGTTCAACCGCATGGGCATGCGTCAGGACCTCAAACGCATTCCCCTCTTCGGCCTGGGCTGCGTCGCCGGAGTCTCTGGCATCGCGCGCGCGGCCGACTACGTGCGTGCCTTTCCCGATCAGGTCGCTGTCCTCCTCTCGGTCGAACTCTGCTCCCTTACCTTCCAACGCGAAGATCTCTCGATCGCCAACCTCATCGCCACCGGGCTGTTCGGGGATGGCGCGGCAGCGGCCGTGATCGTCGGCGCCGAGCGCGCGCGCAAGATGGCCTGCGAGGGCCCACGCATCCTGGACTCGCGCTCCAACATCTACCCCGACACCGAGGATGTCATGGGCTGGCACATCAGTGAGGGTGGTTTCGAGCTGATCTTGAGCGAAGGCGTCCCCATGATGGCGCGCGAGGGGCTCGGACCGGACGTGGATCGCTTTCTCGGAGACAAGGAGCTCACGCGCAAGGACATCCACTCCTGGATCTGCCATCCTGGCGGCCCCAAGGTCCTGCGTGCCATGCAGGAGTCCCTCGAACTCGGTGACGAAGACGTCGCCTTCTCCTGGGACGTTCTACGCGAGCAAGGCAACCTCTCCTCCACATCCGTGCTCATGGTGATGCGCCGCGTCATGGACCAGCCACGCCCGCTCGAAGGCACGCGCGGCCTGATGCTCGCGATGGGCCCCGCCTTCTGTTCCGAGATCGTCCTCGTGCAGTGGTGAATCTCGGCTGATCGCCAGACTCAGCGGTCGAAGACGATGCTCTCGAGCTTCACTCGGTGGACGAACCTGGTGTCGCCGGGATCCTCCGCGATCCAGTACCGATGTGGGATTCTCATCCCTTGGACCTCACGGAAGTCCGAGAATCGGTTCACCCCCGTGGCAAAGTCATACTTTTCACGAATCGTGTACTGGGCCATCTCCACCAACCCGCTATCCCTGGCGATCCAGAGCAGGTACTGATCATCACCCCCATGTGGCTCGTCGCTGCTCCAGGTCGCAAAGACGAGATCGTAGGTCCTCTTGTCCCGACGGCGTTCTCCGGCATAGAGGATGATATCGGCCTTCGCGATCTCGAAGGGCAACTCAAAGAAGTACTGATAGGCCCGGAAGATGAAGCGCGCACTCTTGCGTCTCTGGTAGCGGCGCGCTTCACGTGGCGCAGTCCGCCAGAAGCCTCGATCGTCCACACCCCAATGACTCCCCTGATCGGGGCCGTTCAGAACCTCACCTTCTACAGCCCCCATCCCCAGGCGATAGCGCATCCGCATCTTCGTCGGATTGCCGGGCCACGGCCGGAACAGCCACCCGAGAAAACCCTGCCACTCATCCTCGAACCTCATCTCCACGCTCGAGAAAGACTGCCAACGCTTCTGACCTCCCGCAGCCTGGATGGCCGTCGCGAGCAACTCCCTTCCCCTGCGCTCTGCCGATCCCCGATCCAGGGTCTCGAGGACCGCTTCCGTCCGCAGGTCCGCGATCGTGCAGGAGCCAAGCCACCCCAGGAGGCAAAGGCAGATGAGTCGATAGGATGAGGGCCGTTTCATTCTCAAGAGCAGGAGCCAGGCAAGACAACAGGAACTCTTGGTATACCCCAGAGATTGGTCTGCCGTTCCATCCGCGTCCGGATCGGTGCGACTGGCAAGCAGAGCTCAGGGCCATCAGGAGGAGGATCCATCCGGAAAATAGGCGCGGAGTCTGTGTCATGTTGTCCGCATACTAGCCCGGACTATTCATGAGATCGTTGTGAGCAAATGCGAGATCGGCGCAGCCGAGCTCGTTCTTGCGGTCTGACGAGCGCATTTCGAGTTCAGGACGGCTGCGCGAGATGAAGGCGACCCAAGAGGGTCGTCGAATCGAAGCAATGCCGAGC
>JAJRTL010000391.1 GCA_024278315.1 Planctomycetota bacterium
GCTCTCGGTAAGCGCCTGGGCGCAATCGGGAGTGCCGTCAACGCAACCAGGATCGGAGGCCCACCCCCTTGCGGTGCAGCCCAACATCCTGTTCCTCTTTGCCGATGACCAGCGTCCCGATTCGGTGAAGGCCTTCGGCAATAAGGACATCATGACCCCCAACCTGGATCGACTGGCGGCGCGCGGCTATCGATTCGCCAACAACTACTGCATGGGCTCTCGCCATGGTGCCGTGTGCATGGCTTCGAGAGCCATACTGATGAGCGGGCGTGCCCTTCCTCATGTGCGTGACGACATGCGCGCGGTCTTCTCTCTGCCGCAGAGCCTCGCCAAGGTCGGCTATGTCACCTTCGCGACGGGCAAGTGGCACAATGGGCGCAAGTCCTTCCGGCGCTTCTTCCAACAGGGACGCAATGTCATGTTTGGGGGAATGTCCGATCATGCGCGCGTGCCGGTCGTGGATCTGGATCCTGAGACCCGGAAATTCAGCAAGGTGCGGACAGCCAAGAGGTTCTCGAGCCAACTCTTTGCGGACACGGTGATCTCCTTCCTCGAACAACAGGCCGACAAACCCGGTGGGGGTGCAAATCGCAGACGCAAGCAGCCCTTCTTCGCCTACGTAGCTTTCACGGCACCTCATGATCCACGCAATCCACCCGTCGAGTTTCGGAAGAAGTACTACAAGAAGAAGCCGAGCCTGCCGGCCAACTTCAGGTCACAGGTGGAGTGGTTCGCCGACAAGACCTGGGGAAGCGTGCGCGATGAGTGCCTGGCCGCCTGGCCCAGGGATCCCGCAGTGATCCGTGAGCAGCTTGCCGAATACTACGGCTTGATCACCCATCTCGACGAGCAGATCGGCCGCATCTTCAAGACCTTGGAGGAGCAAGGTCTCGCCAAGAACACGATCATCGTCTATGCCGCGGATCATGGTCTGGCGCTCGGAAGCCATGGTCTTCTCGGCAAGCAGAGTGTCTACGAGCACTCCATGGGGTGCCCCCTGATCCTCGCCGGTCCTGGGATTCCCAAGGGCAAGACGAGCCCGGCGCTGACCTATCTCCTGGATCTCTATCCCACTCTCTGTGGGCTGGCCGGTGCAGCGGTGAACGACACCGTGGAAGGGAAGGATCTCGTACCGGTCCTGCATGGCGAGAAGACGAAGGTGAGAGACTCCCTCTTCCTGATGTATCGGGGCACACAGCGCTCGGTGAGGGATGAGCGCTACAAGCTCATCCGTTTTCCGGAGATCGACAAGACCTTGCTCTACGACCTGCAAGAAGATCCTGCCGAGTTGTTGGATCTGAGTGCCCTGCCCGAGCAGCAGAAGCGTGTTCAGAAACTCTGGGCCCTCATGGAATCCTGGCAGAAGCAGGTGGGGGACAAGCAGAGCCTCCGCGTCGAGAATCCCAGACCCCAGACCATGGACTTGACCGGTCGTCCGCGAAAGGCCGACCGGTGGCAACCCAAGTGGATCCGCAAGAAGTACTTCGACCAAGATGATTGATTCCGATGGGAGGAGGCGTCGCTTCCTCCAGGCTCCCCTTCTCTGTGTTCTGCTCCTGTCTCTCGGATGGGCGGCCTGCGCTTCTGGTCCACAGCTAGGATCTGCTGATCGTGAGCAGGAGGCAGATCCCTTGGTTCTTGCCAAGCTCGAGACCTGGCGTGACTGGAAGTTTGGATTGTTGATGCACTGGGGACCCTATGCGCAGTGGGGGGTCGTCGAATCCTGGTCCATCTGCTCCGAGGATGAAGCCTGGTGTCGCCGCAAGACCCCCAACTACGTCGAGTACAAGGCGCAGTACGAAGATCTCAAGAAGACCTTCAACCCGGTGCAGTTCCAGCCCTCGCGCTGGGCGAACGCCGCCAAGGCAGCCGGCATGCGCTACATGGTGTTCACGACCAAGCACCATGATGGCTTCTGCATGTTCGATACGAAAACGACCGACTACAAGGTGACCGATCCCGGTTGCGCATTCGCCGCCGATCCGCGCGCCAACCTCACGCGTGGGATCTTTGACGCCTTCCGCGAGCAGGGCTTGGGCATCGGTGCGTACTTCTCCAAACCCGATTGGCATAGTGAGGACTACTGGTGGCCCAACTTCGCTACTCCGGATCGGCATGTGAACTATGACCCAGCAAAGTATCCAGAGCGCTGGAAGGCCTTTCAGGACCAGACCTACACGCAGATCGAGGAGCTCCTGAGTGACTATGGGCGAGTCGATATTCTCTGGTTGGATGGCGCTTGGGTGCGCCCTATCGACAACATGCCCAAGGAGTATGAGAGCTGGGGACGCAAGAAGGACTGGAACCAGGACATCGACATGCCGCGTATCGCGAAGATGGCGCGTGGCAAGCAGCCCGGTCTCATCATCGTGGATCGTTGGGTGTCGGGTCGCTACGAGAACTACCTGACACCCGAACAGAAGCTGCCCGAAGAGCCGCTCGATGAGCCCTGGGAGGCCTGCATGACCATGGGGCGTTCCTGGTCCTACACGCCGACAGATAGAATGAAGCCCACGCGCGAGCTGATCCAGCTCCTGGTCCAGATCGTGGCCAAGGGCGGCAACCTTCTGCTGAACATCGGCGTGAGCCCCACAGGCGAGTACCCCCCCGATGCCTATGACCGTCTGCGGGACATCGGAGCCTGGATGAAGGTCAATTCTCAGGCCATCTACGGTACACGACCGGTCGCACCCTATCGTCGCGGGAGATTCTGCTACACGCGAGCCGAGACCGGCGAGGTGTACGCGCTCTATCTCGCCCAGGAGAAGCAGGCAGGGCTTCCGGCCGAGGTCTCGATTCCCGTGAGCGACTTCCCAGAGGTCACAGGAGCCCGTCTCTTGGGCAGTGATCTGCCACTCACCGCAGATCTCGAGGTGGGGCAGTTGCGTATCACCATCCCGGCTTCGCTCCAGAACAGGCCTCCTTGTGAGCACGTCTGGACCTTCCAGCTTCTTTCCACGCGAACACGAGAACGATCATGAGTGAGTCTCCCTTGCAGGGTCCTGTCCATCTGGATGACGTCGAAAAGCGAAGCATGCCTGGAAGTGCATCCTGGGCCAGGCAGATGGGCCCGGCCATGGGGGCGCAGGAACTCGGCATGAACATGGTCGAACTCGCGCCGGGCGAGAGCTTCTGTCCCTACCACTACCACCTTGGCAACGAGGAGGCCCTCTTCGTGCTCGAAGGTGAGGGTGTCTTGCGGCTAGAGGATGGAGAGCACACGATTCGAGCCGGTCATTTCGCGGCTTTTCCACGCGGCCCCAAGGGTGCCCACAAGCTCCGCAATGATTCGGCGTCCCCACTGCGCGTTCTCTTCATCTCCACGATGATGGAGCCCGATGTCTGCATCTACCCCGATAGCCGCAAGGCCAACATCTTTGGCGGCAGCGCGCCGGGTGGAAACCCCGACTCACGCCACTACGCCAAGATTCTCGACGAAGATGCGGTGCTCACCTACTGGGATCGCGAAGACCACTAGACCCGAGTACATGGGGTCAGACCCTTTTTCTCCGGGCGATTCGCCCGGAGAAAAAGGGTCTGACCCCATGTACTCGGCGATGACGATCCAATCGGGTCTCATGTTTGAGGTTTCGTGTCGGGAATCAGCTCGTATCGGACATGGCCCGAAGTCCATCGA
>JAJRTL010000392.1 GCA_024278315.1 Planctomycetota bacterium
CGCACAAGGATTCGATGTCTGCCTCGACGACCGCAAGATGTCGCCGGGCGTCAAGTTCAAGGACCTGGACCTGCTGGGCTTCCCCCTGCGCATCATCGTCGGCCGCAACGCCAAGGACGGCATCGTCGAGTTCAGCCATCGCGGAGTCGACGGAAGAGAAGACGTGCCCGCGAGCGAGATTGCTTCCAAGCTGACCTGAGCGCCGCAAGGCCTCTTCTGTGGCCGCTCACACACAGGGGCTCGGTGACCTGCCCCAGGCACTGAGCCCCTGCTTGTGTACCGACAATGCATTCCCAAGCGGATTTCTTGAAACCTCGGGGGCGCTGTTCCATAGATACGGGCGACCCGACATCCCCACCCTGATCATCAGGGAGTTCAGGTCAACACCTCTACATCTCGAACCGTCTTCCGGCTTGCCCGGTTCCCTTTTTGTTCCTGATCCCTTTGGAGGTGTCATGCGTACCAAGCTCATCTACGGCCTAGGTTTCGCCGCTATCGTTTCTTCCGGCCTCGCAGCTCAAACGCAGGTCGTCTACCCGCCCCAGTTCGAGAAGATCGAGGCAAGCGGCTCCTCGAGTTCCTACTCGTATGGAAGCCCCTTCTATGCGACCAGCAGCGCCAGCTATCGCAGCTATCGCTACATGCAGGTCATGGATCTCGACAGCAAGATCAAGGGCAAGATCTCTGGGCTGGCCTATCGCCGTGACGGCATGCGCAATGCCGGCGCCATGGTCACCAACCTGCAGACCGAGCTGGAGCTGTCCCTGTCCACATCCAAGAACGGTTCCTCTGCCCTCAGCAAGACCTTCGCCAGCAACATCGGGGCGGACGCCGTCACGGTCGTCGCCAAGAAGAAGCTCAACATCGCGGCCATCCCCTTCCTCGGCACGTCCCCCGAGCCCTTCTTCGTCCGCATCCCCTTCGATTCGGGCAAGCAGTTCTCGTACGACGGCAGCAAGGGCTCGTTGCTCCTGGACATGCGCGTCTACGACAACAACATGTATGACGCGACGACCAGGACCTACAGATACCTGGACCTCGACATGGCCTCGATCGCGACCTACGGCTCGTCGGTCAGCTACGGCGACGGTTGCTCCTACGACTTCTACGCCAGGCCAATGAGTTACTACGGCAGTGTCTCGGTCGACAGCGCCAAGGGAAACCTCAGACTCTACGGCAGCGCCAACTACGGTATCCCGGGACAGCCCCTGGTCTGGGTCTCCACGGTCAACGGCATGAACAAGGTCGGCGCCAAGCTGCCCACCGGTTGCACGCTCTACCTGGACCTCAGCAAGCTCATGGCCATGAACGTCGCCATCGCCAATAGCCGCGGCTACGCCCGCTGGCCCACCACCGGCTACATCGAGTTCCCCTACAACAAGGACTACGCCGGCCTCAACATCGACAGCCAGGCCTTGAGCCTCAACGTCGCCAGCGGCCAGCTCTACAGCTCCAACTTCCACCGCGCCGTCGTCCCCTACTGGGAAGCCAACAAGAAGCTGGCCACCGCCCGCGTCTACAAGGCTGGAACCACCGCCCAGACCGACACCGACGGCTACGGCCCCTATGTCGGCAACAGCCAGGTCATGACCATGACCCTCAAGTAGGTCGAAACACGAGCTCCGGGGCCTCATCCGTCCCGTGGCTCCGATCCTGCGAGAGCCGCTCCGGAGAATCCCTCCTCGGAGCGGCTCGTTCGTACCCTATCCCGGATGATTCATGAAATCGTTGCGAGCAGATCATGAATCGTTCGGGCTGACCCGAAGGATTCGGGCTATTGGAGGCCTAGAAAGACCTCGATTCGATGCGACACGTAGGAAAAGAAGGGATTGTGACGCAACCGAAGAATGTTCCTGGCCGACAGGTTCAGCACGCCGTTCTCCCCTCGCGCCTCGATGTTGCCCAGATGCAGAGCGCCCAGCCCGCGCGATTTCTCACCATAGAGAGGATCCTCACTCGAGAAAGGCAGGGAGACGTGTGCCAAAGAGTGGATTCCCCTGGGCCAACTCATCTTCAGGTCTTCAACGACCGTAGGGCTTCCCCCTCCCGGTCGAAACCTCGCCACCAGCGCACGAGTCTCCGGATTCGCGTTGGTCACGAGTCTGACGGCAAAGGTCAGCCCCTTGGCATCCATGAGAGCCTGGATCTCTGCCTTCGGATCCCGCGCCAAGAGAGGTGTCAACTCGGCAAGCCGGTTGAGATCGAAGAGGACGAACTGGTTGCCAGGATTGTCGACCTTGGCCAGAAAATGCTCGACCACAGCACTGACGGAGACCGTCGAATCCACCGAAGAAGAGAGAGCCAGCGTTCGAGGAAAGTCCTTGCTGCCAACTCCATCCGCCAAGGCCTCGATCTTGATCCCGATCTGGACGGTCAGCTGATGGATCAGGTCACCAGCATTGACAGCAAAGGAACCGTACTTGTAGGGATCGTATTCGGGGAGGATGTCCGTCCACGCGACCTTCTCCATGCCGAGCATCCAAGAAAGGCCAGACTGCCACTTGGCGAATGTCGCTGCCGCGCTCACTCCAATGGCGGGCGATAGCAGGACCAAGGCCTCGGCCCTCGGGAGCTTCTTGTCGACGAGCGCCTCGAGCGAGTAGTCCACAGCGAGGGCGGCGCCTGTTGAGTAGCCCATGATGTAGATCGGCTGGTCGGGAGGGACCGCGCCACTCAGGTGACGCATTGCAATCTTCACCGCGGCCGCCAGATCCTCCCAGCGCGCATGGACCAGACCGGAGGGCACCGTGCCATGGCCGGGCAAACGAAGCGCCAGGACGTGAAGCCCCCGTTCGTGCAGTTTTC
>JAJRTL010000393.1 GCA_024278315.1 Planctomycetota bacterium
CCAGGAAGCTCCGGCTGATCCAGAACCAGACCCCGAAGTAGAGCAGGATCCGCACGAGGACGAACCCCGAGCTGAAGTAGAAGCCCTTGTGATGGAGATGGTGGTTGCCGTCTACAAAGGCACTGTCCGCCCAGGGATACAAGCCAGCGTGCCCCAGCATGGCGGGTACCAGGATCGGTAGCAGGAGGATGAACATCAAGGGCAGCATGGCGCCGAACAACTCGGCGACACGGCGGATGACAACGCTCCAGCCCGCCTTGGTCAGGTGCTGCAGCGAGACGAAGAGAAGCGCGCCCAGGGAGATGGCGAGCCAGAAGGCGAAGGACACGAGCCAGGCCTGCTGGAACCTCTGCGCATGGCCGGTGAAGGCCAGGATCACCGAGACGATCAGTCCGAGCAGACCGATAGCGCCACCGATTCTCATGACTTTCGAGCCGGCATCTCCGAGGGTTCGATTGTCCTCGTAGATCATTTTGGGGTCGACGTGATGATGCATTGTTCTCTCTTGTGACCTACTTGTCCTGAACCTTGTCCTTGGCCTCTTCGGGAACGTCCGCAAGCGATGCCGCCCGTTGGCGCCATAGCGCCTTGAGATAGAGGACGATGGCCCAGCGATCCTGCGTCGAGATCTGCGAGGAGTACCCGGGCATGTTGCGCACGCCATCGGAGATGGACTCGAAGATCTTGCCCGCCGGCTGCTTGGTTACAGCCTCGGAATGAAGATCCGTGGGAGGCACCCAGCCATAGCCTTTCTCCTGGGCTCGCTTCGTCACCATTCCATCACCGTCCCCGCCCAGCCCATGACAGGGTGAGCAGTAGATGGCAAAGCGCTGCTGACCACGGGCCATGAGAGCCGCATCCACCTTCATCGGGAACGTCGTCGCGTAGTCCCCCTCGTCATCCAGGCCGAATACGAGGTGTTCGTCCTCCTCGAGCTCGCCACGAGCAACCGTGCCATCGACTGGCAAGCGCATCGCACGCCCATCGGGGAAGAGTGGGTTGGCAGATTGTCCCTTGTAGAACGCCTGCCAGTCCATGTCAGGAACGACGTGGAATCTTGGCTGGCTCGAGGTGCTGTTGCGCGATGTCACCATCAGCAGGAACGGCGCCAGGGCCAGGAGCGGAATCAGGATCCCCGCCCACTTGAGCTGGGATGGAAACTCGGTCGAAGTCGGATCTGCGGGGCAGTAGTCGACTTCGACGGCACCAAGACCAGCGAGGAGCCTCTCGGCCTCACCCGACTTGAAGGTGGCGTCCTTGTCGAAGATCGCGATGAAGAAACGATCTGCCGTGACCCGCATGAAGCTCTTCTTGCGGTGCAGGGGATGGCTCCACCTGGGCATGCCGCCCAGGATCAATACTCCTGAAAAGGCGGCCAGGGCGGCGAAGAGCACCGTCATCTCGAAGATGACCGGGATGTTCGCGGGCAGACTGAAGAGTGGTTTGCCACTGATCAAGAAGGGATAGGAGATGGAGTTGGTCCACCACTGCAGGAGGACGCCACCACCGAGGCCGATCAGACCCGCGACCAGGACGATCCATGGCAGGACCGTCTGCTTCTCGCCCATCGCCTCGTCGAGGCCATGGACCGGGAAGGGCGTGAAGGCATCCCAATGCTCCACCTCGCTGTCCCTGATCTTCTCACAGGCGTGGATCAGGTCATCGGGATGATCGAACTCCGCCAGCACCGCGTAGTTGTCGGCGGGTTGGGGCATGCCAGTCGCTTGACTCTCTGTCATATCCTGACTCACAGCGTCACCTCCGGTGCGTCCGAAGCTGTCGGTTCCTGGGGATCATCCTCGCTCGAGGAGTCCCCGGAGGAGTTCCTGTGGGGCACCGGCAAGACCGCCTTGACCTCGGCCATGGCAACCATGGGGAGGAAGCGGCAGAAGAGAAGGAACATCGTGACGAAGAGACCGAAGCTTCCGACGAAGGTCAGGACATCGATCAATGTCGGGTGGAAGTAGCCCCAACTCGAAGGCAGGAAGTCGCGCGAAAGAGACGTGACCGTGATCACGAAGCGTTCGAACCACATGCCGACATTCACGAGGATCACGATGACCATCATGATGGGGATGCTCGTGCGTGCCTTCTTGAACCAGAAGATCTGGGGGAAGATGACATTGCAGCTGAACATCGTCCAGTAGGCCCAGGCATAGGGGCCGAAGGCCCGGTTCTGGAAGGCGAAGGACTCGAAGGCGTTGCCCCCATACCAGGCGATGAAGAACTCGATGATGTAGGCGTAACCAACGATGGATCCCGTTGCGAGGATGACCTTGTTCATCACCTCCAGGTGCCGCATCGTGATGATGTTCTTGAGGCCGAAGAACGCGCGAGCGGGCACGGCCAGAGTCACCACCATCGCGAAGCCGGAGAAGATGGCTCCGGCGACGAAGTAGGGCGGGAAGACGGTGGTATGCCAACCGGGCAACTGGGCCACGGCGAAGTCGAAGGATACGACCGAATGCACGGAGAGCACGAGAGGCGTGGCGAGTGCTGCAAGCAGGAGGTAGCCACGCTCGAAGCGGTGCCACTGCTTGTTGGAGCCGGTCCATCCCAGGGCGAAGATGCCGTAGGCGAGCTTGCGAACCTTGGTGGTCGAGCGGTCCCGTAGCGTGGCCAGGTCGGGCACCATGCCGAGATACCAGAAGAGCAGCGAGACCGTGGCGTAGGTGCTGACCGCAAACACGTCCCACAGCAGGGGGCTGCGGAAGTTGGGCCACATCTCCATCTGGTTGGGGATGGGGAAGAGCCAGTAGGCCAACCAGATGCGTCCGACGTGGATGGCCGGGAAGAGCCCGGCGCACATGACGGCGAAGATGGTCATCGCCTCTGCGAAGCGGTTGATGCTGGTGCGCCACTTCTGCCGGAACAGGAAGAGGACGGCCGAGATGAGCGTGCCTGCGTGTCCGATGCCGACCCAGAACACGAAGTTGACGATGGGCCAACCCCAGAAGACCGGGTTCATGTTGCCCCAGACGCCGACACCAGTGACCACCAGGTAGCCGATGACGACTCCCAACATCGCCAGAACGGACATCGAGATGGAAATGGCCACGAACCAGGCCTTGGGCGTCTCGAGCACTGGCTGCTCGGCGATCCCGCAGACACGTTCGGTCAGGGCGCTGTAGGTGTCATCCCCGTCGATCAGCGGCGGACGAACGCCCGGCTGGTCGACGCAGGTCGGATCAATGCTTGTCATTGTGGTTCTCGGCCTTGTTCACGTGGTCGAGGTTTGCAAGGTCCGCATGAGGATTGCGGATCTGCGCCAGATAGAGGGTTCGCGGCGAGACATTGAGCTCACCGAGAAGGGCATAGGCCCTGGGGTTCTTGTGCGCCTGGGCCACCTTGCTCTTGGAGTCCTTGAGATCTCCGAAGGTAATGGCCTCGGTGGGACATGCCTGCTGACAGGCGGCGAGGATCTCACCATCCCGGATGGGACGGTTGCCTTCGCGCTTGGCAGCGATCTTGCCCTGCTGGATGCGCTGCACGCAGTAGGTGCACTTCTCCATGACTCCACGGTGACGAATCGTGACCTCTGGGTTCTTGCCCATCTTGCGCACGGCGTTCGCCGGATCCTCGAGATCCTTGTTGAAGTTGAAGTAGTTGAAGCGCCGCACCTTGTAGGGGCAGTTGTTGGCGCAATAGCGCGTGCCGACACAGCGGTTGTAGACCATGTCGTTGAGACCCTCTTCGGTGTGCGTGGTGGCTGCCACCGGGCACACCTGCTCACAGGGCGCGTTCTCGCATTGCTGACAGCCCAGAGGCTGATGCACGACCCGGGGATCCTTGCCATCGCCCGCGAAGTAGCGGTCAATGCGGATCCAGTGGAGTTCGCGGTTGTTGATAACCTCTTCCTTGCCCACGATCGGGATGTTGTTCTCGGCTGTGCAGCCGATCACGCAGGCATTGCAGCCGATACACTTTCCGAGATCGATGCCCATGCCCCAGGCATGGTTGACGGAGACATCCGGACGTTCCCAGAGCGTGAAGAGCTCCGGATCTTCTTCGGTGGCAAAGTCGTTCTTGTGCTCGAACTCCTCGAGAGTGCCCCCGCGGACCAACTCACCGATCCGTCCTTGGCGCGCCTCGAAGCCCACCTTGTCGATGGCCCAGTGGTCCTGCGTCGTGGCCAAGGTGAAGCCTTCGTGCCTGGCCGTCACCTTGAGTCCGCTGGCCACCCAGGGGCTGACGCTGCTGCGGAGCGTGCCTGCGTCGAAACCGGGCGCAGGAATGCCCTGCACAACGCTTCCGCCGACCCGCCCAGCTTCCCTGCGCCCGAAGCCCAGGAAGAGCGCCACCGAACCCTTGGCCTGGCCCGGAAGGACGTAGGCGGCCACCTCGAGCTTGCGCCCACCGATACTGAGTTCGACCAGCGTGTCGTTCTCGACGCCGAGATGCTCTGCCGTCTCGATGTCCATCAAGGCGGCATTGTCCCAGGTGAGTTTGGTGATGAAGTCCGGCGTCTCCTGCAACCAACCGTTGTTGCCGAAGCGACCATCATAGAGCCGGGAGTCCGTCACGAAGACGAGCTCGAGCTTGCCGTTGACAGCCAGGGCATCGGCACTTGCACCGGCACCCTTGGCATCGAAGGTCGCGAGCGCCGGAGTGATCTTGGGATAGGCAGAGCCCGCAACGAACCCATCGTGGAGCGCCTTGCGCCAGGAGCGGTCGACATCCTCGACATCACCGAAGTAGTTCTCGGCCTCGGCCTGAACGAGATCCAGGCCGCTGCTGTCCTTGATGCCCAGGATGAGTGCCATGAGATCCAGCGAGGTCTTGCCACCGAAGATCGGCTCGATCTGAGGCTGGACCATGCAGATCGTTCCGTCCCAGCTTCGGGCATCACCCCAGCTTTCCAGGTAGTGTGCCCGGTTGACATGCCAGCTCGTCAGATGCGAAGTCTCGTCGCGGAACTCCGAGAGATGCACGGAGGTGGGCACCTTGCTCAGCGCCTTCGCAAAGCCGATATCCACCGGCGCGTCGTAGACAGGATTGCCACCGAGGATCAGCAGCATCTGGACCTTGCCGGCCCCCATTTCGACGCACAGATCCTTCAGGTCGCCAAGCCCTTCGCTGAGCGGTTCCTGCGTGTAGGAGAGCGTCTTGCCGACGTTGCCGAGAAGCGCGTTGATGCGGTGAGCGACAGCGTGCGCCTGCGCGCCCTGCCTGGCGCCGACGCAGACGATGGACTGGCCCTTGTTCGCGTGCAGGTCCTTGGCAAGGACATCGAAGAAGGCCAGGGCCTTCTTGCCAGCGAGAGCGGTCGGGCGAGGAGTCGAGGCATTGCCACCAGCAAGGGCCTGGAGCCTGACCTCGAGGGCCAGGAGGAAGGCCAGACCTTGGTCCGACCGCAGCGGCAGGCGATGATCGGCGACCGAACCCGTGCTGCTGAAGCTGCTCTCCACGCAGTAGAGGCGGTTCATCTCACCGGACTGCGGGTCGCGGTGCCTGGCCCAGGCTCTCGCATGGCGCAGAGCGTCGGGATGATCACGCATGAGATCGTCGTCCAAGGAGAAGATCACCTTGGCATCGTCCAGGTCGTACTGCGTTCGTACCGGCTGACCAAAGGCGATGCGCGATCCCGCGATGACCTGGTCCCTGCCGGCAGACTCATACTCGACCCAGCGGGTCTCGGGCATGGACTCCAGGAGCTTCGCCTTGAGCCCAGCCAGGGTCGGCGAGCTGCTCGCCTCTGCGAGGATGGCCAGCCCACGGCCCTGGGCCGTGCGCAGCGGCCCGAGGGCCTCGCCCAAGGCGCCTTCGATGGCCTGGAACGTGACGTCCACAGGCTTCCCCTCGGCGCCCCTCTTGGAGGGCCCGCGACTCCGCTCCGGATCGTAGAGTCCCAGGACCGAACCCTGCGCGTAGACCGTAGTGGCACCGCCGCTGGCGGGGTGCTCCTTGTTACCCTCGATCTTGATCGGACGACCATCGTAGTTGGTCACGAGTAGCGCTTGTGCCACTCCACCCAGCTCGAAGGCCGTTGCGTAATGGCTGGGCACTCCCGGCATGCGACCATCGGGGCGGTTGGTGAAGGGGAGGATCTCCTCCTTCTCCCAACGACAGGACTGCGCCCCCGCAAGAGCCACGGAGGCTCCCATGAGCTGTAGGAATCGGCGCCGGGTGAAGGGGCTGATGGACTGGGTATCCTGACCAGGGAACTCGCGCTCGAACAGCTCCTGGAACTCAGGACTGTTCTCGAGTTCGTTGAGGCTGCGGTAGTAGCCGTTCCGGGGTCCCGCGGGATTCATCGATGACATGTCGAGCGACTCTCGGACGGTTGGATGTTGTGGGCTTGTTGGACCTCGCGCCCGACATCGACCTGATCCCCCTCGGGCTCCCAGGTCATGGACACGATCTTGTCCATGGGTCGCAGGAACAACTCGGGGTTGCGATGGCAAGCGAGACACCAACCCATGGCGAGCGTCTCCTTCTGGGCCACCTGATCCATCTGGTCGACGCGACCATGGCAGGTCTTGCAGCCGACGCCGCGGTTGACGTGCGCACTGTGATCGAAGAAGACGTAGTCAGGCAGGTCATGCACGCGCACCCAGCGGATGGGCTTGCCGCTGGCGAGGCTATCGCGAACGGGTTGCAAGCGCTGATCCTCGTTCAGGATCTGCTTGTGGCAGTTCATGCAGATCGACGTGTGCGGGATCGCGGCCCGGGCTGCCTTCTCGACTGTCGTGTGACAGTACCGACAGTCCATGCCCAGTTCTCCGGCGTGTCGAGCATGACTGAACGGCACCGGCTGCTCAGGCGAGTAGCCGACGGCAAGCGTCTTGGGAGACGCTCCGAACCAGAAAATGAGGACGATGTAGACGGGGCCGAAGAGCAGACCTGCACCCAGAGCCTGCTTCAGCTTGTTCGTCCACCTCGGAAAGTGAAATTGCTCCATGGATCCCCTGCGAGGACGGCCGAAATCGGCAAAGGAGGAGCCAGCGCGGGGAGAAAATCGGCCACTTCGAGAGAGGAGCGGCTACGACGGTCCGGGCCAGCGATTCGTAGGCGACCATTCAAGGCTCGCCCCACAGGATTACCAGGAAGGACCTGGGGATTTACCTGGGACAATGTGTCGCACTTCGGGCCCAAGTGCGGAGGCCCATCCCCTTCCTCGGGCGTAGATCGACGCCGTCATCACGGCAGCGCCCACCCGTCCACCCTAAGATTTCCCAGTCGAATCAGCGGACATATCCGGGCACGCGCATACCGAATCAGCCATACTCCGGACCCGCCGCCACCCGCCATGCAGACTGCAACCCTCGCCCTGCCGGCTCACCGCTGTCGAGAAAGCGTCCCATCCAAACGTCGGCGGCAGGACAACAGTGCCGGTTAAAGAAGCAGAGCAAGGAAGCGGGCAGGCGCCTCCTTGCTCTCTCTGCCAACCCCACTCACGTGGGAATCAGCACGGGAACTCCACCTTTTTCGCCCGACCCAGAGGCCAGACGAGATTGCGGATCAGCGCCCCGGACGGGCGGACTGACCTCTCTTGCTCCCACTCTGGCTGCTGGTGACAGCGACCCAGATGGGAACCATATTCTTGGGGACGGACTTACCGGCCTCAGCCTGGTCGATCGCACGCTTGGGGTCCGACCTCACGAGAGCGATGTTCTTGGTCACCGACAATTCGTCTGGGAGGTAGTCCTGGGCGTAGCCGAGCTGGCTGAGCGCCGGATCAGGACGTCCCAACTTCATGAGACATTCACCGAGATACGCGTGGATCCAACCCTGGTAGAAGGGCGGAAGTCCCTCGGTCATCGCCAGGTTGAGCTCGGTCCCTGCTTGGGTCCAGCGCCGCTTGGCCATGAGCGAGTGTGCTCGGTGCATATGGGTCAAGGTCGGCGTAGTTACCTTCCCACCGAGTTTTTCGATGGAAATCACCTCGATCCAAGGTGCGTCCTTGAAGACGTTCCGGACGACACCAGTGATCTGAAGGCGTTCGAAGCGCTTGTATCGGAAGAGCTCGGACAGCATGTCATCGTTGTCGAGCTTCTTGACGAAGAGGATCGACAGTGGCCTGCTGAACTCTTCGAGCTTCCACACCTTCTGCTCGTCACCCCATGCCCCGAAGTTGGTGTATTCGGATCTGGTGAATCTCGTGAAGAAGGGATTATGCACGCTTCCGATGCTGTGGAACTGCGCCTTGAAAGTGATGAACACGTTCTTGTAGGCAGACGGGTTCTCGCGGACGGCACGAAGCTTGACCTCTTTGGCCGAGGTCAACTCGATTTTGGAGCCCTGGGCATAGGCGCTGCTAGCGACGAGAGCGAGGGCCAGGACGGTCAACTGGTATCTCTTGATCATGGTGCCAGATCCTTTGGTTCTGGTAGTCAGCGTGTCTCTTGGGCTCGTTCGTCCCATCCCGCGGGCCGGAACGAGGTCGGGGATCAACTCATCCTTCGACCAGCACAGCCACGGAGGTTGAGAGGAAATCCGACCAACGCGCACAGGCACGCACCTCCGTCTCCGTCCCTACCCCAGAGGGTTCATGAGATCGTTGCGAGGTCATGAATCGTTCGTCTACTGGAGAAGCTTCTCCATCAGCCGTTTGAGGCCCTCCTCGAGCATCTCATCGGGCAGCTCCTCCCCCTTCGCGATCAGCTCCTTCATCAGCTGGATGCGCTGGCTCTTGGGCTGTCTGAGGTCCATCAGGTCCTCGATGATGTCGTCCAGGTCCCGGCTCGCCCGCTTTGTCTTTCCTGTCTGGCTCATGCCGCCCCCCCCTCGGTTCCCACCTGTCGGCATCCCAGTGCCTCCAAGCGTTGCATAATTCGACACTCCGGGCCCAGAACTTGACCCTCGGCTTTCTCAACCTGTGGTATCCTTCCAGGCGCTGATTGCGGGCGTATCTGCGCTCCATTGGGCGGTTGGGCCGTGCCATCGACGCTTGGCCCTCAGCTGGCAGCAGCTCTGCTCTCCCCCCTCTTGCCTCCCTTTCCGTGCTCGTGCCTTTGACCTCCCCCCTGGGGCATACCACCAGGAGAAGACCCTGTAGAAGACTTCCGATGAGAAACTCCCTAGGCATCGCTTGTTTGGCCCTCGGTGCGGCCTTTTTGAACTCCAGCCTGCGTTCCCAGGTCGTGCTCAGTGAAATCGAGTTCACGAGCCGCAACAGCGAGGGCCAATGGATCGAGCTGTTCAACATGGGCCAGAAGGAGGTCGACCTCTCGAAATGGTCGCTCTCGGTCGAGAAGAGGACGATCGCTGGCAACAAGCAGTTCTTCTTCGGGTTCCCCAAGAACACCAAGGTGGCATCCGGCAAGTTCGTCCGCATCCACTGGCTGGCCAAGGTCAAGGGCAACCAGGTCTGCCCCGGCAAGAACGGCATCGAGGTCTTCACGGGCACCACGCTCAACCACTTCCTCTTCGGCCTCGGCGCGGAGAGCCTCACTCCTTCGGCGGGTGCCGTCGGCCTGTTCGACACGCAAAAGAGCTCCGATGTGGCCAAGAAAGAGCACGTCGTGGATTGGGTCCAGTGGGGTAGCACGAACTGGCTTCGTGAGGGCCTGGCCATAGCCGCCAAGAAGTGGGTCACCGCCACTTTCGCTCCCGCAGTCGACCCCAAGGTCAGCAAGGTGCCGACGCTCGCCTACGACTACCGCACTCCCACGCTGCCTACTTCAGGCTTCATCAACTGGTATCTGGACGATGCACCAACACCCTGTGCCGACAACAGCGGAGGAGGTGCGTTCATGGCCTTCTACGGTACGTCTTGCAAGGGAGGGCTCAGCACGGCTCCGACCTTCAGCGGTAACGGTATTCCCAAGCGTGGCGTCGGTGGCGGGACCAACTTCGAGAAGTTCGTCCTGACACTCAGCCCAGTCTCCCAAAGCAACGGAGAGTTCGGTTTTTGGCTCTTCTCCGCGAAGAAGGCAGAGATTCCCTTGTTGGGCTGCACCCTCTACACGGACTTCGCCACACTCAATATCATTCCGATGATCTCCACGGGAACGGCCGCCGAGGTCCGCTGGGACCAGATCCCCACAGGCTCCCTTCCAGGCGTCTACCTCGCCAACCAGGGCGTCGTGTTCGCCACCAAGGGATTGGCCTTCTCGAACGGACTCGAGTTCCGATTCGGTCAGTAGGACGCTGGAGACAGCAGGCCCCGGCGGGGCAGAGTGACTCGGATCGCCGTCAGAATCATTCGACCCAGGACACCAACGCAACTGACCGCGCCTGCGGTCAGCTTGCTGTACGGATCAAGGCGAGGGCAGCCCCTCCAAAAAAACGAAGGTCGAGAGCCCCAAGAGCTGACAAGCTCTTCTCGTCGATCACGCCTTTGGGGAAGTGGAAGACGAGGCGTCCCCCCGACGCAAGGCGCGCCATGAGCCTCTCGGCATGCTCGAGGCTCCCCACGGGATCCCGACGAACCTGCTCATAGGGTGGGTCCAGGAAGATGAGGTCTGGCAAGGTCTCGCCCACAGGGGGAACCCAGGCATTCCCACGAAGGATGCGGAAGGGTCCGCCCTCCTCGAGACGCAAGAGGGCGAGG
>JAJRTL010000394.1 GCA_024278315.1 Planctomycetota bacterium
GGAAGGCCGTCAACAGCGGACTCCCGAGCAGAGGAACCAGAGCCGGAAGCTCGAGCTGGACCGCTCCTTCCACGACTTTGGCAAGATCCTCCATGGCAGGGCACCCATGACGGAGTTCCGGCTCCGAAATATCAGCAAGGATCAGCTTCGGATCGTTGCCGAGCAGAACAGCTGCTCCTGTGCAGACATCGAGTACGAAATCCTGGACAGGGACGGCAAGAATGTGGATCGCCGCGTCTACCGGCCACCTCTTCGGGAGAAGGACGGCAGGACGCTCCTGACCTGGCTCGAACCGACCGAGACACTCAAGCTGACCGTGCGCATCGTCACCTCCAAGCGCGACCCGGTGGCGAAGCAGGAGGACTCCGAGACCCACCTCCTCTTCGAAGACCCCGATATCGGAGAAGTCGTTCTCGGCTACCGCTTCTTCATCGATCCTCCGATTCTCGTCGATCCCTCACCGGGCGTCCGCGCATTGCCAATCAGCGAGGGCGCCACAGGTTTGGAGAGCTTCGAGCTGTTTCCGGGCAAGGGGAAAGAAACCTTTCGGATCACGAGCATCGAGGGCGCGGACGGTCTCGTCCAACTCGAGAAGAGCGAAGCCAGGCACCTCAATGGCTATCGATACCTCGTCAAGATCGGCCCCTTTCCTGCCAAGGAACGTAACTGGGTCCGTACCTTCTGGTTCCATACCGACCTCGAGGGTGGCTACAAGATGAAGGTCATGATCGGCGGGGAGATCGTGCGCGACCTGGAGTTCCTGGGATCCGCTGGGCACAGATTCGGCCGTTTCGACTTCTCGCAAGCGGAGGAAAGCCGTCTGCGCCTCCGATACAATGGCACACGCGACGATCCGGGATTCGCGGTTTCCGATCTTCGGATACTCGACTCCAAGGGAAAGGACGTCAGCAAGTTCTTCGACGCCAGCGTCGAAAACACAGGCGGGAAACGCTGGGATGTTCTGTTGCAGTACAAGGGCGGACTGGAGAGTCGACGGTTCAGCGGCAACTATCAACTCCACAGCCAGATCGAGGGCTTCGAGAAGACCGACATCGGCGTCCATGGCTATCGCTTGGAGAAATCATGAATCCTGCTCCGAACAGACCTAACCACTCCTCGCGCATGCGACTCGCGCAGGTCGTCCTGCTCGGGATCACAGCGAGCCTGTCGCTCGCCTGCGAGCAAGAGTCCCACACCAGGCCGCATTCCCTCTCGGCCATGCCGAGGGACCAAGAGGCCAGTGCCGGGGAGCAAGGGCAACCGCAACGATCCCGCTTGCTACGCCTTGCCTTCACGCAGTGGATGGAGGGACACCTCGAACCCTGCGGCTGCGCCTCGGCACAGTCCGGTGGATTGGATCGGCGCGGCTATTGGCTCCAGCGCAACAAGCACCTCTACGACCTGGCTCTGGAGGGCGGCAATCTCATCGAGGAGAACAACCCCTTCGAGGACTTGAAGCTCCAGACCAGCCTGCTGATCCTGCGCGGACATCTCGAAGAGCAGGGCTATGGGGCGCTCCCCCTGGGGCCGGTCGACCTGAGTCTCGGCATCGACGCGCTTCGTGACTATGACGAAGCATGGGGTCCCGTCTTCTTCTGCAGCGACCTTCGTCAGAAGAAGGGCGATCAACTCGTGGCTCCCTTCGCCACCCACCGCATCCTGAAGGCCGGGTCCTACAAGCTGCTCCTCCTGGATCTGGCCGGGCATGCCGAGGGCAAGACCCGAAAGGACCTCGTCTTCCTCGCCCCCCAGGAAGCCATCGCCAAGGTCCTGCGCAAGGCAGGAAAGCGCGGCACCGACTATGACATGGTCATCTGCTTCGCCTACGAGAGCGAGAAGCAAGGCCTGCGTGACCTCCTGAAGCGGGTTCCCGGCGTGGATCTACTCGTCGGCCAGGTGCGCGACCTGCATCTCATGGGTTCCCCGCAACCCGAGCTGCACGAGCGCAAGGAGGCCGTCCATGGCGTCAAGCGCACCAGCCTGATCTTTCCCGGTGGACAGGGGCGTCGCATCCTGCTCTGGAAGGGACGGCCGGATGCTGAGAACGGTTGGTCGACGAGTCGACTCGAGATCGTCGATCTTCCGGCCATGCGGAACGAGAAGAAGAACGCGCAGGGCATGCCTCTCACGGCTGACGCCGACATCTGGATGCAACTGCGTGATCTCAAACAGCAGATCGCCGACCAGAACATGGTGGAGAAGCTGGCTGAGCGACGCCCAACAGCCAACGGAGCCCGCTACGTCGGCAACAAGTCCTGCCAGGCCTGCCACACCCAGGCCACACGCGTCTGGCGCAAGAGCAGTCACGCCCATGCCTGGGACGTCCTGGTCGAACGTGACAAGGCCGACGGCCTCCCCATGACCCTGCAACCCGACTGTGTGGAATGCCACACGGTCGGATTCGGCGAGGTCAGCGGTTACGTCAGTCCTGCCAAGACCCCCAAGCTCCTCGCGGTCGGCTGCGAGAGCTGCCATGGCGCAGGCTCCCTGCACGTCCAAGCAATGAAGGACCTGCCCGACAAGGCCAGCGACGAGGCCGTCACCGCAGCGATCCAGAAGGCCCCGCTGATCGAATCCGGCCCCAAGACCTGTGCGCGCTGCCACGACTCCAACCAGAGCCCAGGCTTCCAGTACAAGGAGCGCTGGAAGAAGATCCGCCACAACTAGGATTCACCACAACTAGGACCCGCTAGTCGTCGGGATGCTGGAGGGCCGAGGTCGAGAGGCCTCCTCCCAAGGGCTCCACGCTTTCCTCCGTCAGGGGCAAGGAAGTGAGGGCTTGCGCATCCTTGAGGTGGTTCCAGTGGCTGTTCATGAACCAGACCAGGGGCACGACACCCCCGAGGGTGAAGAGGACCCCACCCACCATGCGGAAGAGAGTCAGTGTCTGGAAGGTCGTGCCCAGGATGAACTCCTGCGAGCGCGCGGCCCACATACCCGAATCGAGGACGACCACGAGCTGGGCGATCCCGGCGGGCAGCGTGTCCAGGAGGACCATGAGCATGAGTCCGATATTGAGGGACCAGAAGGAGATGCGCAGCAGACGTGGGTTCCAGAACTCCGCCCGGATGAGGTAGCGGCTGCAGAAGAGGATACCTGCGATGGAGAGGTTGCCGTAGACGCCCATGAGCGCCGCGTGTCCGTGGTTGACGGTCAGATAGGTCCCGTGTTCATAGTAGTTGACGATCGGAAGATTGATGATGAAACCGAAGACACCCGCGCCGAAGAAGTTCCAGAAGTTGACCGCGATCAGGAAGAGGAAGGCTTCTGAAAGACCGAAGTTGGCGATTCGCGGCTTCTGTCCGCCGTTCTTGAGGGCTTCGATCGGCATGCGCCGGAAACGCCAGGCCTCGTAGCTCAGCAGGATGAGCGGGATGACCTGCATGGTCGAGAACACACTTCCCAGCGCCAGGGTCTCGGAGGGTTTGGCATTCCAGTAGAAGTTGTGTGCAATGCCCAGGAAGCCCGTGCCCCAGAAAAGGATCACAGCCAGATAGACCGTGAAACGTGCTGTCTTCTGGCTGACCAACCCCATGACGACCAGGAAGTAGGCCACGATGACTGTTGTGAAGACCTCGAAGAAACACTCCGCCCACATGTGGATGACCATCCACCGCCAGAAATCGGCAATCACGAAGTTGGTCCGGGGACCAGCGACGAAACTCGAGATGAAGAGGGCTGCGATCGCCAGCGTCGTGTAGAAAAGCCAGTGAGGCAGGCTGAAGTAGTCGTCCTTGGGAAAGGCCGATCGGACACCGCGCCAGATGATGACGACCCAGAGCACGAGGGCGAAGAACAGGATGCCCTGGAAGACCTTGCCCAGCTCCACGAACTCCCAACCCTGGTTTCCCAGCAGACGCCAGAAACCACCCAGGAAGCCCTTTGGGCCGAGCAGGCCACCAACAAGAGTGCCTGCGACGACGACGACCAGCATCCAGAAGAGCGTATTGACGAGCTTGAGTTGGTGTTCGGGCTCCTTCCCTGCGATGCGTGGCAAGCAGAAGATCGATGCGGCGATCCAACAGGTCGAGATCCACAGGATCGAGATCTGGATATGCCAGCCTCGCGAGATGGTCAGAGGCAGAAGCGCCTGCAGATCCAAACCAAAGAGGCTCGTGAAGCCGACGAAGTCATGGATGGTCCAGATGCCAGCCAGGACCTGGACCAGGAACAGGATCGCAGCCACCGCAAAGAACTTGAAGGTCGCCCTCTGTGTCGGTGTGGGACTGGATGCGTCCACCACCTCGTTCGTCGCCACGCGCTCGGTGGTGGATGCGTGCCAACCGGCTGTCTTGCTGAAACGACCGTAGATCATCAGGGTGATGCCCAGCCCCAGGATCAAAGCCATCGCTCCGATGACACTCCAGAGGAGGACGGCTGTTCCCGGACTGTTGCCGGCTTCGGGATCGAAGGGCCAGTTGTGCGTGTAACTGACCTTGGAGCCAGGCCGTTCCGCTGAGCAGACCCACCCACCCCAGAAGAAGAAGGACCCGATCTTCTCGAGATCCTCGGGCTCCGTCAGGAGACCCTTGGGTTTGATGGACTCCTTGTCCTCCTCGAGGAACATGCGCCTCGTGTCTTCGAGCACTGCCTCGAAGCCATGCACACCCCCCGCACTCAGCAGGACCAGGTTCGTGTCGGGGTCATAGGTGTTGCGCTTGAGCTCGCGCTGGACCTTGGACTGGATGGCGGCGATCTCGTCCACATCCAGGGGCGCTCCCTTTGCGCTGCGGGCTTGCTCCTCGTAGAAGCGCTTCATGGACACAGCCATCACGTGCAGAGCACGAGCCGTGAAGTCGGGCCCGCGGGCTCCCCCGTCCCCGAACATGGTCCCATACTGCATCAGGGCCTTCTCCTGGAAGAGGAGCTGGCCATCGAGGATCTGCTCACGGTCGCAGAGCGTCTCAGCCGTCTCCCCCACGAAGGTCGGCAGAGGCGGAGCTCCCTGATAGGTCCTTGCCCCCATCCAGAGCACTCCCGCAGCGCCGAACACCATGACGAGAAGAACAGGGATCCAGAGATGCTTCGAGTTCATGATGGCCTTCACCGGAAGGAGGAGAGAGGAGATGGCTTCTGGTAAGTTATCAGATATAGCAAACATCCCGAGTCAAGATATGTCATTTATGTATACACCCAGCTCCCGTCCCCTTCGTCATGGAATCGGATCATGAGTCTCGCCGAAGCCGTCAGGCGCATCCGGATCGCACAGGGACGCACCCAAGCCCAGATCGGCAAGCGTGCAGGTCTCGCGACGAGCTACGTCTCACGCATCGAAAATGGACGCATCCAACCCACGACAACAACGCTGAACAAACTGGCGGCGGCCCTCGGGGTCAGCCTCTCCGAGATATTCGCGATTCCCAGTTCAGACCCCGAACCCGGTCACCGCTGCCCCGTGAGCAGCTCGGGCCAGTGCATCGGAGGCCTCATCCGAGAAGGTGTGCAGGATCCACCGAACCAGTCCATCCACTACAACGAAGAAGAACTCCATCTGCTGAGGATGGCCGACTTCCTGATCCACAACGGCGACCCCGGAGTCCGCAAGGCCCTCAAGACCATGCTCGACACCCTCATGGCCCAAACCCCTCAAAAGAGCTAGCAGCTACCCAGAGGCTAGCCCACCACCCCACGGTACTAGTCGATTTCGAGCCAGAACCACCCCCGCAGGTCATCCGGAGCAAACCCGAGCGCCTGATCCTCTGGATAATGTTCGGCAAGCACCTCCTTGACCGCC
>JAJRTL010000395.1 GCA_024278315.1 Planctomycetota bacterium
GGTGCGCACCTGGGCGCCTTCGCACTCGAGGGCGAGAGTCATGCAGGCGTTGACCGTGCGGCCGTTCAGGTCGACTGTACATGCGCCACAGGATCCCATGTTGCAGACCTCCTTGCTGCCGGTGATGTGCAGATGGTCGCGGAGCAGGTCGAGCAGCGTCGTGCGCGCTTCGACGAGAGCCTTGTGACGCTTTCCGTTGACGAAGAGCTGCACGGGGACCGGGCCTGGACCTTGGATGCGAGAGCTTCGTCCGGGTGCCATTGGCTCGGTCTGGACCCTGGAGGCGAGGAGGGATGGGGTCGTGGCCGCAGCGGCCGAGACGCCAGCCAGGAAGCTGCGTCTGGTGACCCCCTTGGAGGAGGGAGGCTTGGAACTCATGCTGGCAGGATAGCGCTCTCGAGCCTGCTGGCGAGAGGCTTGCATGTGGCCTTTTGGCAAGCCTTCGAGGAAGGCTTCGACTCTACGAAGATTCCATGGCTATTCTGTCCATCTCTCCTTGCAGTTCTCCAGCAAAGGCATCTCCATGACCCTGTCCTTTCTCCTTTTGGCTCCTCTCCTGATGGCCTTCCAAGGAAGCCAGGGTCATCCCGCTCTCGAGATTGCAAAGAAGAACGACCCAAGGCCGAAGATTGCCGAGCAGGCGGTCCTGTTGCGGTTGGCCCGTCAGGCAGGCAATGGGATCCACTGGATCCGGGATCCCTACGAGATGCACGACAGGGCGAGGGCCAAGCGGAGACTCCAACCGCCGAGCTTCACTCCCGTGATCTCGCGCCGAGCCCTGCTCGATTCTGCGATGGTTCGCGCCAAGGCAGAGCACAAGCTCGTCCTGGTCTACGTCTGTCGTATAGAAGGTCGGCAGATGTATCGTGCTCCCTTGGTGGATGACTACATGAACCTGGGACTCTTCTCGGATCCTGAGCTCGTCGAGTTCATCAACCGTCGGTTCGTGCCAATCCGCCTCTACATGACCAAAGAGGTCGGTCTGAAATTCGGAATGTTCAACGGCGATCCCACTTCTCCCTCTTTCCTGCAGGCGGTCGAACCGGCGCTGCTCGTGCTCGAACCGCGTGGAAAAATGGGCAGGAAGGTCCATCTGGTCGAGAGGATGCGTACTTTCTCTGTTCCGTGGACGCGTGAGGTTCTCAGGAAGTGCCTCGACAAGTATGCCAAGGCGTCCACCAAGGACTCCATCCTGACACGGGCCTTCCAGGTGGGGGATGGCCAGGACAAGGACGTGTCGGCCGAACTCCTCCTTGCCGAGCAACTGCTTCTCGATGGTCATGAGGACGAAGTCGTGAAAGGGATCCCGCAGTTCGTCCAAGGGATCGAGACGAAGCTGATCGCCGAGCGCAAGCGAGCCGCCGAGAAGAAGGCAGCCGCCAAGAAGAAGTCCGGCAGGAAGAAAGGAGCGCGCGTGGTCCGTCGGCGTGCCCCGCGGGGTCTCGGTACCGAGGCCTACTGGGCGCGAGCGCGTTGGATCCAGGCCAGGGCCCTGAGGCTCAGCCGTAATGGTGACGCGGCGATCGCAGCCCTGGCTGCGGTCCAGAAGATCGGGATCCAGAATCCCAACCTGAAGCGCTTCATGGATCAGGCGCTGGGATTGGAGATGGCCCAGGTGCTCCTGCGCATGGGCAAGGCCAGGCAAGCGGCCGTCGTGTTGCAGGGGCTGCAGGCCGAGCCCAAGCGTGACTTCCTTCTTGGCGCGGCGCTCTGGCAGGAATGGCGGGTCAAGGAGGCGCTCGCAGCCTTTGGGCGTGCTGCCTACGGTGGTGGAGCGGAGTGGTCCTGGCGCGCTGCCGGGATGCTCGCGCTGTCGGATGACACCACGCCGCTATCGCCGCTGGCGCATGGATTCGAGATGCTCGCCTTTGGGGATGATGACGTCTACAAGGGCATGCCCGACACGACCGAATGGCGACGCGGTGGCAATCTTGCCAAGCACGAGGAGGCCATCGTGGCTGCGGCCTTCCGCTATCTGCTCTCGCAGCAGCGACCGGATGGGTCCTGGAGTGATACGCGCTACGCCTACTGGCCGGCCCCCAAGATCCTGCCCAACGTGCGCGTCGCGGTGACCGCACTTGCCAGCACGGCCCTCCATCGCTATCGGCATCTGGCGCCCGAGGTCGTGGATGCCGCCTTGAAGAAGGCCGAGACCTATCTCCTCGATCCGCGTCACGTGGCGACCAACACCGAGGAGGAGGTATACAGCCAGAGCTACCGCCTCCTCTACTTCGCACGGAGAGTCGGCATGGCCGAGGGAGAGGACAAGGCGCGGTACGTGCCTATGATCATGTCACTCATGAAGGATGTCGCCCGCATCCAGGATGCCAAGACGGGCTTCTTCGCCCACGAGTACCAGAACGCCTTCTGCACGGGCTCGATGATGTGGTCACTCCTGCAGGTCAAGCAGGTGGGACAACAGGTCAACGACGAGGTCGTCCAGTTGGGGTTGAAGGCCTTGCTCTCGGCACGGCGTGAGGACGGCAGCTACAGCTACGGCGGTTCGGCCAAAGGACGCAGGAAGGGGGGGAGCATCACGAGCAACCTCAAGAACTCTTCGGCGCGCATGCGACTCTGTGAGACCGTGCTTCTGGCCTTCGGTAGATCCGACAAGGACAAGGTCGACAAGGCCTTCGAGGCCTTCCTGGACAACCTCTCCAAGCTGGCGCGCGTGCGCAAGTGCGACTTCCACTCCGATGGGCAGCTCGGTGGTTTCTTCTTCTGGCATGGCGTCTTCCATGCCTCGGAGGCACAGCGCGTCCTCGGACGGGAGATGCAGAGAAAGGTCCGTAGCTCGCTTCGGGCGCTGGTCTTGTCCATCCCGGAGATCGATGGTTCTTTCGTGGATTCGCATGAGCTCGGGAAGAGCTATGGGACGGCGATGGCCTTGCTCACGCTGTCCAATCTCTCGGAAGCCAAGCAGCGATAGCAGGGGGGCATCGTCGGCGGGGCTCAGGCTCCAGGGGGAAAGGGTCGATCAAGGATGCTGGAATCGGGTATCTGCCCGAGTGAAGGGGGGCACCTCCCCCCAGCGCCATTTGACCATTCACCCAGATGGAACAAGACACAGCATTCGCCGAGTATCGGAGGAAAATTCCCGGCCTGGGCTTCGAGTGTGGGTTGGTCTTCGTGTTCGCACTCCTGCTCCAGACCTGGTTGCTCATGGTCTGCGGGGGGCGACCAATGGATCCTTCGGAGTTCCACTACGGTGTTTGGCCGGAGATGGTGCTCCTCCTCGATCCCTACGTGACCGGCGCGATGGGCATTCCGCTGGGGGCAGCCAGTCTCCTGTCGATCGTCTCGATCTCCTTCGGCCTGGTCTGCTTCCACTTCGCCAACCGCTTGCATGGAGCACACAGGGATCATAGCTACCTCATGGTGCTCCTGTTCCTGGCGCTCCCGGCGACGCTGACCCAGGTCATCGCGCCATCGCCCATGGGGCCATTCCTGGGCGCGATGGGGGTCGTCTACCTCTGCGCGACGCTCCTGGTGACGCGTCCTACGGTGATGTTCGTGTCGCTCTTCGGCCTGGCTACCGCAGCCACTTTCACGATCCACTGGCTGGGAGCTTTCTTGCCTCTCCTGCTCTTGCCTTGGGTGCTCTTGCGCAACCGCGATCTCTATGGAGATCTGTTCCCGCACATACTCCTCGGGATGCACGCGGTCCTCGTGCATAGCCTTCTGGTTCTCTCCGTGATGCTGCTGGGAGAGAGATTCTCGATCGGACTCACCGAGTTTCGGGCGGACATGGTCCATCTGTTCCATTCCGAGCGTCTCATGCAGACGTCGATCTCTGAGATCCTGATTCCCTTCTTCCCGCTGGTCCTCGCCTCGATTCCAGCGATCCTGAATCGGGATATGAAGTGGCGCATCGGGAGCAC
>JAJRTL010000396.1 GCA_024278315.1 Planctomycetota bacterium
CTCATGGTCATCCGTGAGACGCAGGGAGACTGAGGAGACCTGGTGATCAAGAGGAACCACACGGAGAGCACAGAGATCGTCTTGTTGTTTCTCTGTGCTCTCTGCGTCTTTGTGAGGAACAGCTCCGGATCCCGGACCCACGCCTCCTTGGTCTGAGGCCCAGCCTCGTTTGCCCGGACTATTCATGGGATCGTTGTGAGCAATTGCGAGTTCAGGACGGCTCTGCGAGATGACGGCGACCCAAGAGGGTCGTCGAATCGAAGCAATACCGAGCGAACCGATAGGTTCGCGGTCCTGGACCGAAAGACGCCGTCAGACGCATCGAGGTCATGAATCGTTCGGGTTAGAACTTGAAACCCGTCCAGAGCCAGGCAACCGTCTTGTCCGTCTTGAACTGGTCCGCGCTGTAGAAGGCGAACTTGAGGCCGAAGGTCTCCCCCCACTTGGCCTTGTAGGTGATCACGCCGTCGAACTCTGTGCCGTAGTCCGCTCCACCATTGTCGGCCGTGAAGGTGTGGTAGATCAGGGCCCACTTGGTTGGCCCGAGAGGACCGTCGAGCTTGATGTAGAGATCCTGGAGACCGGTGGCCGGAGTTGAGAGGAACTGATCCGCCCAACCGTTGAACTTGTGCAAGGTTGCCAGAGGCGTCTGGAAGGCAACATTGCCACCATCGCTACCCAGCACCTCATATCCCACGCGGAGGCCGATCTTCTTGTAGATCCCGCCTGCCATGAGGTGGTAGTAGACGGCCGAGATGCTCATCGGGTTGTCGGACACATCGCTCTGGCTGGCGAACTCAGCCTCGTACCGATAGCCCCAGTCCTTGTTGGCTTCGCGCTGTCCCCGGAACTCGATACCAATCGTGTTGGTCGAAATCAGAGAGGGTCCTGTTGTGATATCGATGTAGTAGTCGTAGACAGTGAGCTGCCCCAGATCCTTGAACTTGTAGTGACCATTCAGGATGAAGGTGTCCGTGTCGATCGACGCTCTCGTGATGGTCTTCACCTTGTTGACGTACGCGGCGTAGAACGTGGCGTTCTCAACCTCTTCCGTCGTCAGGAGCACTGCATCGAAGCTCTGGTGGTGCTGCCGCCACCCGACGTTTCCGATGAACCGGTGGTCATCGAGCACGATCTCCTGAGCACCCAGGCGAGCACGCGACTTGCCATAGTCATAGTCCAGGTAGGCCTGCTGGATGTTCGTGCCAGCCGGATCGGCCACGACAGCACGAGGAGGCGTCGTAACACCATTCCAAGCGCTGCGGAAGCCCTTGTTGTTGTGCTGGTATTTGGCGCCGATGTCCGAGACATCTTCGAACTCCAGGTAACCACTGAATCCCTTGAAGGCCCCGGTGCGATAGCCGAGCGTGGTACGCAATGTCGAGGCGACTCCCGTCTGGGGGATGCCATCCTGGTCCACGTACTCGAAGCGGTAGTTGAAGGTGGCGTTCACTTTTCCTTTCGTGAACGCATCCAGGAAACTGAGTTCCTCTTTCTTCTCGACGCCTTCGCCATTGGCTGCTCCTTTGTCCTGGGCAGCGATGACGGTAGTCGAGAGGAGAGAGAACAAGACCGTCGCGCAGAAGCGCGACCCGGTGAAGTGATGAGGAATCGTCATGAGTTGCTCTCCGATGGCTCCTTTCTGGAGAGCAACAAGGCTAGGCCGGCGAATAAGACGAAAAATCATCTCCTGTTCGCATTTATTTATGGGCCTTGGTGCGTAGCGATTGCTGGAACCGCTAGTGAGCCAAAAGGTTACGGATCAGAGGCTCCTTGGCGAGAGCTCTCCGGCCTGCCGCCAGCTCCATTCCCTCCAGGTGCAGCATGGCCAGGGGCACGTACCCACAAGCCCCACCCTGGGCCCGGACCTGGGCCAGATGCGCCTCAGCGGGAAGACGAAGCAGATCCCGTTCCGGGCGATCTTCACCCCAGATGGCGGCAACCAGGGACCGGTAGCAGGCGTCGGCAGGCTTGCCCCGCAGGTCCTCGAGGATGCGGCAAGCGCGATCGAAAAGCTTGTGGTTGGACAGGGCCAGGTCGATCATCCGGTTGCCCCAGACCTTACCAGCGCGCACGAATGCCCCCGTAGAGATCGCGTTGAGCAGCAATTTGGTCGGCAGGAAGCCTCGCACCGGCAGGCTCACCGTCGGAGCCGGGAGCTGCCTCTCCAGGCCACCCAGGAGGAAGACCAGGTCCTGCTCCCGGAGGCTGCCAGCATGGACCCGATCGAAGCACTCGAGCGACAGCAGAGGCAGGCCTCGAGCGGCATCGACTCCCAGGCTCCCCCAACCCCCTGCCACGAAGGCTCGGATCTGCTCTGGGCTTGCCCCGAAGGTCGGGCCGCATTCGCTGGCGTCGAGCAGGGCGGCTGTCCCTTCGATGCCTTGCCCCAGATAGAACAGCGAGCCGCCTTTTCTCAGGCATTCGCCAGCTGCTTCGATCCATGGGCCAGACCCTGCCACGATGCCATTCGCTTGCGCCATGGTCTCACGGATCCTGCCCGAGAGTCCCCGCTCATCCGGCTCGACCCAAGCCCCGAGCAGTGCCTCCAGCAAGACCCAAGTGGCCGTGCCCCCTTTGAGTCGACTCGAACCGGTGAGGAGTTCGGGGCCTACGGGGCAGGAGACGAGGGTGAAACGCACATCGGCCGCAAGGTCGGACAACAAGCCCCGGAAACCTCCCGCCAGGTCTCGGAGGGGGGCTGATCGAGCCTCATCGGCAGCATTCACGCCGAAGACGGCGGCACGGCCTCCCAGATCGAGGGCAGCCACGACGCCGGCCGCAACACAGGGTGCCGAGAGGCCACAGCTGATTCCCAGAAAGAACCCATCGTCTCCATCGACCAGGGCCGCCAGCTCGGCATGCGCCGTGTCGAAGTCGTCCTCGGCACCCTCGACGGCCAAGACCAGGGCCCTGCTACCGCCAGCGATCCAAGCACGGATCTCCACGCCCATGAGAGCCAGGGGCTCGCGAAACCTGCGGGCCAGATGCCAGGCAAGACGCCCCGAGGTTCCCGCACCGCCGAGGACCAATCGCCGGGGCGGCTTCTCCAACCAGGTTCGGAGAAGAGCCTCCGCACTGGCCAAGGTGTCCGGGCTGAGGAGCGCATCCAGGCATTCTGCCTCGCTGAAGCCGAACAGGTCAGCAACCTCGTCGGGCCCCATGCGATCGAGACCTTGACTGCCTCGGTGTGGCAACTCCGAAAGGGGGATGGACTGCCCGTTCACGAACCGTCGCTAGCCTTCTTCGCCCTCTTCGCCTTCTTGACCGCCCGATCCGCTCCTGTCCTTGGGGATGGGCACATAGAGCTCCATGGGCGTCTGATCTCCCATGCGCGGACGAGTGAAGATGTCCTCCGGCGAACTCGCTTGACCGTATGGATACACACCCCAGACCCACTGGAAGGGGAAGGAAACCACGTCCCAGACAACGGTCACAGGCAGCCCCAGGATCAATCCTGCGGGCCTGACGTAATCCACAGCGTTGGCGGCAGGCTGCTTCCACTGACTGGCTTCGCCACGAGTCCAGCGGAGCAGGTGGTTGGTGGCGCATCCCTGCAGGCCAAAGAGACCCAGCAGGGCGAGAGCAGTCAGTATGCGGAAACTACGAGGCATTTGGGCACCCGGGGTCATCGAACACGGGCAGGATAGCACGGTCCGCCCCTGGGGAAAGGGTCGGACCATAGGGCCTTCCTACTTGAGAAGCCTCCGTAGGACGCTGACGCGTCGTGTTTTCTTGCGCACGCTGGTCGATTTCTCCTGGTTGACAGCCTCGGGGCGTGGAGCGGGTGCCGGTTTTGGGGTCGATGCGGGGGCAGATTTCGGGGTCGATACGGGCGCAGATTTCAGCGTCGGTACGGGAGCCGGGCTCTCCACAACGGGCTTGCTGGACGCAGGTGTCTCCTTGCGCCGGATGGCGTCGGGCAAGGCCTGCTTCTCTTCCTCGAAGAAACCGTGACCACCCCTTTCTTTCCGAGGTCGGTCCTGCCGAGGTCGGTCTTGCCGATCCGGCCGATCTCGAGAATCCGAGCGCTGGGAACGGAAGCCCCTCGAG
>JAJRTL010000397.1 GCA_024278315.1 Planctomycetota bacterium
ACTCGATCGGGACCCGATCCTCGCCGGGCAGGAGCACGAGGGGGCCCGCAAGGAAACACCGACCGGCGACGCACATGCCGGTCTTCCTCTTGAGGAGGCCCAGGAGCTTCTTCCCAGCCTTGGAGTTGACTGCCGCGTCGTAGAGCTTGCTCAGGAGCCTGGCCAGACCCTTCACGAATCCTGCCGCAGAACCCACGAGACGCACTGCGGAACGCGCCACGTAGTAGCCACGCCACCACCAGCTGATCGCCTCGGGCTCACCAGCGAATCCACCCCCGAGCCATTCGCTGTAGTCATAACCGGTAACGGCCGATAAGACATCGGTCACTGCCTCCACTCCAGGAATGGCCGCCAGCGCCTCCCCGATGATCGCCTGACCTACCTCCTGGAGAAACTCGTAGAGGGCATCGGTGATCTGTCCCCAGCTGATCGTGCCGAAGGGGTCCGTGTAGGCCGTCGGGCTACCAAGAACGTAGACTTGCGGGTTGATGCCTGATGCCAGGCCCTTGGGGTCCTCCTGAAGAAAGTCACCCGTCTCGGGGTCATAGCTGCGGGCGCGATAGTGGTAGTAGCCGGTCTCGGAGTCGTACTCACGACCGGTGAAGAGATAGCTGTTGCCACTGGGCGGCGCATTGACGGTATTGCCGCTGCGATCCTTGACCGTGGGCTTGCCAAAAGGCGTGTAGTGGTAGGTCTCCACGACAGCGCCCGTGGAGCCCAGCGTCAGCATCATCGTGCTGCCCTGGATGTTCTTGTGGTGATACAGATCCACCCAATCCACGTTGCTCTGGTCCTGGTCCAGGTCCGCCACGTCGAGACGGCGACTCATGATCACATCGTCTACAGAGGTGCCGTGGTAGTTCTCTGCCGTCTTGGTCCAGGTTTGGCCACCGTCCGTGCTCTCCTCCTCGAGGATGATCCAGGAGCCCGCGTAGGTGTAGCGAGTGATCTTACTGCCCACCGTCTTGGTCGAACGACGCCCTGCGGCGTCGAAGCTGTACGTTGCGAGGGTGGTCGTTCCATTCTTGACTCCGATCAGGTTGAAGTCCCGGTCGTAGATGAAGCTTCGCGTGCCATGACTCAGCAGATTTCCAGCACTGTCATGGGTACGGCTCGTTCCGCCGACGTTGGTGTAGAAGTGGCGCGTACCATGGGTCGTGTAGCTGACCGTAGTGGTCGAACCCTGGTAGGGCGTGGAGGTGACCCCCGTGCGGTGATGGTCATCGTCCAGGCCATAGTCCACGAGTCGGGCATGAGGGATGGCATTGGGGCTGCTGAAGTCGACGTTGGCCACATCCGTGGAATCCTGGATCCATCCCCATAGCCGACCTATCCGGTCGTATGAGTAGGCATCACCCAGACCATCGTGTACTCGATTCTCATAAGCGAGGAAACCACGGCTGTCGTAGTCGTAGCGGAAGTCCGCTACGGTTGCTGTGCCCATCTGGGTCAAGAGCCTGTCGATGCGACCGAAGGCGCCCCGGGTCACACTCAGGCTGCTCCCATCCCCGAGGGTCTTGGTCGCCAAGGCACCCGCAGGTCCGACATAGGAGAAGGAAGCCAGGAGAGTGTTGGCTGCATCCTTGAGCGAAGTCACCCGATGATGGCTGTCGTAACCGTACCGGGCCTGGTAGCCCTGGGGACCGGTGATGGATTGCAGCCGCCCCAGGTTGTCATAGCCAAAATAGACGTTGATACCGTTCTGATTCTCACGCCAGATGCGCCCTGCGCTATCGGGCTCCACCTCGATGAAGTTCGTGATGCTGCCACCAGAAGCTGGATGCTCAGTCTTGTCGATTCGCTTGAAGTAGCCTCCGGGCGTGTACTGATAGGACCTGGTCTGCAGAGTCGCAGCACCTTGTGTCAAAGTCGACGAGACCGGATAGCCGTCCGCACCGTAGAGGAAGGTCCGCAGTCGACCGAGCGAGTCGGTTTCGCTGGCCAGGAAGCCGTCTTCGTTCCAGACCCACTTCCAGCTCGTCCCGTCGGGGTGCGTCTCCTGCTTGACGCGCCCCTGACCGTCATAGCTGTAGTAGATCGTGCTCCCGCGATCATCCGTAATTGCCGTGAGCAGGCCGGCATTGCTGTGGGCGTATCGATGCGTGCGCGTGCGCGTGCCATCGACATCCTGGGTCGCCAGAACGATCTTTCCGTCCAGGCGGTAGCTACGCTGCGTGACAAAACCCGAAGGATCCACACGGTGGACCAGGTGATCCAGCGAGTCATAGCCATAGGTTGTCACCAGGTCGGCCTTGCCCGTGTGCTTATTGCGCGTCTTTGTGACACGCCCCAGGACATCACGCTCGAAGCTGCGATCCAGAGTGACGGGACTTGCGCCAGCCTGCGTGCGCGTGTGATGGCTCAGCCAGCCTGTGACACCGTCATAGATGAAATCCTCTCGGTTGCCATCCGCGTCCCAGACAGCCAAAGGACGTCCATCTGGTTGAAAGGAGAAATTTGAGAGCGGCGATCCCGACACGTCGATCTGGATCAGGTAGCCTGCAGGAGAATAGTAGTATTTGGACTGGATGGTCCGCAGGATGGAACTCGCATCGTGCTTGTAAACATGATTGAGGAGCTTGGTCACACCCCCATGCCAATCCTCGAAGAAGTATTCCTTTCTCCGCACCAATACCTCGCCAGACCCGACGACCTTGTACTGATCAGTCCTGGTGATTCTGCCAGCCTTGTCCAGGGTGAGTGCCACACGGCCTACTCCTGAGACAGTTCTGCCTATGGGGCGATCGAACCCGTCATAGGTAACCAGCTCGGTGACCGTCGCGTGGTTGCGGCTGTCGAAGGGACGCACCACCTGTTTGACCATGCCGTCATCGCGATAGTCGATGACGGTCTCTGCCACCTCGCTTGTCCCCACGCCAACACGAACTTTCCACCGGAGATCGCGCTCGTCATAGGTGGTCTGGCTGATATAGCCGTCGGCATCCGTGATCTGGATCAGATTGTGATTCTTGTCGTAGTCATAGTCGACGGTGTCGCGAACGAGGTTGTTCGACACGTCGAGTTTAACGTCATAGTGCATCTTGTCGACGTTGTCCGCATTGTCGTATTCGTAGTTACGACGAACCCATGTCGGGCTGGACCCTCCCGTGCCGGGAGCCGCGGCGTAGTGTTTGCGCTGGACCTCAGCAAGGCGGTTTCGGTAGTCCCAGGCCCATTTCCACTCACCCTGCTGCTGCCCGGCGCCGCTTCCCAAAGCAGGAGTGGTAAGGGTCAGACGGTTGCCTTCATCGTCATAGGTCGCCTGCCAGACTGCGGCACTGGTCGTACCGGGGTTCCTTGTGATCTTGGTGAGCTCGAGCTGGTAGGCGTCCCACTCGAACAGGATCTCTCCCGCCTTGTTGCCGCCACTGTCCTTTCTCGTCCAAGCACGCATGGGCAGCCCATAGGCCGCGGATCCCTGCACCTGGGGATAGTACTCATAGCTGGTGTAGCTCCCACCTCCGGTCGCATTGGCCGAGGGACCCGACTGATCCACGATACGTCCCTTGCTATCCTTTCGGGTCACCCAGATGGAGAAGAGATTGGGTGCGATGCGCCAGTGCATGGGAGCGATCACCCGGGTCACGATCGTGCCTCCAGGATTGGTCGGATCGCTGTCTGCAGATCTCAGATAGACCACGACCGAGGATCCGTTCACCGACTCTGGGGGCGTGTAGCTGGAGACCCGATTGCTGGCATCGAAGGTCCATTCCCAGATCAGCGTAGTCTGGCCGTCGTTGGACCGCTTGGTCTTGCGAGTGAGATTGTATCTGGAATCGTACTGAAGCTCGTAGGATCCTCCATCTGGCTCTCCGATCTTGGTGATCAGACCGCAGTTGCACCCATTAGGGTCATTGCGCTCGTAGTTCCATTCGTAGTACCCCGGGTTGCCTGGAGGAATCGTCCGACTGGTCACGCTCGAATCCGAGCTGACGATGTACTGCCTGCAACGAATCACCTGCTTCTGGATGTTCTGAAGGTAGATCCTCTGGTAACCCTTGGGATCCGTGACGATGATCTCATTACCTTGCGGGATGGACTTCTGGCTCTTGGTCTTGCTCTTGTTTCCCCCGCTCTTGGCAGCCGAGGGAATCACAAAACTCCACTCCCCTCCATTGCCATCCGTCATCGTGGCTACACTCCGCTGCCCGGGCTGGTAGGTGATATCCAAGGTATGGCTGCCCTGGTGATCCATCATGGAGGTCAACAGGGCAGTATTCTGCTCGTAGCCATACTCGATCTGGCGCTGAGCCAATGCGGGACCAGTTGGCAGCCCATGGAGACTGCGCTCTGCATACTTGACGTATTGCAAGACCTGGACCGGGCCCTGGCCTGTGTTCAGCGTCTGGTACTCGTAATTGACGATGCTCTTCGCCACCAGGCCTTGTGCTGGGTTTTCCGCATGCCCGATTGATAGGATCTGGAATGTCGTCGGATCGCAGACCACGGAGAAGACATGGCCACGCGTATCTGTGACCGTCTGGAGAGGACCTGGCTCGGCGGGCGAAGCATCGTCGTACGCAAAGGTGATGGTGTTGCCGTAGGCATCCGCACGACTCACGATACGCAGGTGCTCATCGAAGGTGTGAACGCGTCCGTCCTTGAAGGTCAGCCCGTAACCGCCAGAAGGGAGCGTCGTCAGCGTCGTACCCAGGATGGCTGGAGCGATCCATCCACCATTGGAGTCGCCGGTGTAATGATAGGCGTCGTCCAAGAAGGGCTGGCGCCAGGTCACGTGGGCCAGGGTCGACGCATCGATCTGGACCAGCTTCTCTTCCAGGCTATGGAACCAACCGACTCCCGCCCCGCCAGTCCTTGTCAGCCGTGAGTAGTACGCACGGCCGATGACAAGGCCGAAATTCGACTGGATGCCTCGGAAGTTTGCGTCGACCTGGGCCCATTGCAATCCCAGATGACTCAGCTCCACGGATCCGCGATGAAGAAATCGGTCCAGCTCTGCGAGGGCGCCACCACCTTGGATCGGACCCGTACCCACCTGGTGGTCAAGGAACTGGCGGCCTGTCCCACCCAGAGAATGCTCTGCAGGAAGGAAAGAACCACTCTGAGGGGCATTGGATCCGAAGTCGGATCCGAGCCCCACGGGATCCATCGCCGTGCCCATGCCGCCCGGACCAGCCAGATTCATGGGCACTGGCGCTCCGGCATCACCCTTCAGAAATATCGCACTCGCACTGGAACCTCCGCCAAGCTGGATGCTTTCGAAGTCAGGGGGCTGATCAATGATCGGCTCAGGGCCACCCGATTCGCCGAGACAAGGACCTTCGGGTGCCTCAGGGGGAAGAGGACCGTCCATGCCGGGTTCGCAGGCAGGAGCTTCTTCATCACCATCATCTGCGAAAAGTGCGATACCCCGCATGAGTTCGCTGGCAAACAACGCAGCCCTTCCGGCCTTGAGAGACTGCCAAGTCATGGCAACGCTCAGCAGCAGAGCACAGAACAAGAGGGTGATGAAGAAAGAGAGAGGTAGACGGCTCGACCGTGAGATCATGGATACCCCAATGGGAAGAACGTGAATCATGGGCGGAGGACGTTCTCAGGGGAGGACGTTCTCAGGGGAGGACGTTCTCAGGGGAGGCACGCTTGAGTGTTTCAACCTGAACTCGCGATGTCAACGAGGAAACAGGAAAACCTTCACGTAACAGCTCGTCGTCATAAGGCAATGGGATGGGACGCGTCACGCAAGAACCGAGCACTCTGAGCTCAACCGATTCGCCGCCCTGGCCATCTCATCCTCCTCATCCCCACAGGCTCCGTCCAGAACAAGACTGTGGAAGCGGCAGCCCGGGGACAGCAACTCTTCCGCACCCTCCGGACCAGCCCCAACCATCATGACTGGGAGGCAGTAGCCGGCTTGGACGCGTCTATCTGCCACTCGCGGATCAACAAGACGAGGATCGCGAGGAAGGCTCCCAGAGTGAGCAGGGATCCCGGGCCGACCTGCCCCTTGGCTCCAATGATCAGCACGAACAGACCCGCATGCGCGATGCCATAGGCTGCCAGGGCAAAGCGCAGAGGCCGGAACGACGGTGCGGACTCGGTCCGATACAGGAGCGTGAGAATCGCAAGCACGAGGGAAGCCAAGAAGGGTACCCAGTTGGGCATCGTGAGTCCGCCCAAGCTGAGGGTTCCCTTCCATCCAGTCACGGTGAACATCACTCTCATGCCACCGAAGGGACCGTTGGTACCCATCAGATCATGGATGGGGCCTCCCGTGGAACCCGTGAACGTGGGCGAGCCGGAGAAGGCCCCCCAAGGCAGGAAGGTCGCCAAGAAAATGAGAGCGGCGCCGCCCAGGATGCCCACAGGCCAGACGGGGCGAGCCAAGGCACGAGGCCTGGCCTCCCTCGACACCGATGCCGACTGTGTCTCTCTCTCATCGTCACGGGGATCGGGCGCGGTCAGATCGGGCGCGGTCAGATCGGGCGCGGCCAGATCCGACTTCACCTCGCTCGCTCGCTGGTACCGTTCCTGCGGATCCTGCTCCAGGGCCTTCAGCACGACCTTGTCCACCTGCATGCCCACCTGTGCACGTTGCGAGGGCAATGAGAACCTCCCGAGTGGCAGATCGCCGGTGAGCATCTCGTAGAAGACCACGCCGAGGGAGTAGATGTCTCCGCGATGGTCCACCTCCGCCATATGGTTGATCTGTTCGGGAGCCATGTAGTGAGGAGTGCCCATGATCCGCCCGCTCGCTGTCGGATGCGAATGCTGCGCGCTGTCCGTGGATACGATCTTGGCCAGGCCGAAATCGGCGATCTTGAGCTGACCGAGTCTGTCGATCAGGAGATTCTCAGGCTTGATGTCCCGGTGGATCACACCTTGTGAATGCGCATACTCCAGGGCATCGCAGATCTGGGGAACGTAGCGGAGAGCCGTCTTGGGAGCCATCCTCTCCGTCGAAAGCACCTGTCGCAGCGAAGCTCCACCCACGAACTCCATGACCAGGAAGTAGAGATCGCCAACCTGACCGTAGTCGTAGACCTGGACGATGTTGGGGTGAGAGAGCGCGGCAAGCGCCTTGGCCTCACGGTGGAATCGGCTGGCAAACTCGGGCGAGGGCGCGAGCAAGGGATCGAGGGTCTTGATGGCCACGATGCGATCGAGATTGGGCTGTCGTGCCTTGAACACGTACCCCATCCCCCCACGTCCCAGGAGCTCCAGGATCTCCATGCCACGGAGCGTATCCCCCGGCTGAAGAGGCGGCTTGTCCTCTGCACCCCCACGGCCGACATCCACGCGTTCCCAGTCACCGGTCTCTCCCATCAGGAATTCTGCCATGCATCTCGGACAGGCCTCTCGGAGTCCAGGGGCCAGCTCGCGATCGAATTCATGGCTACAGTTCGGGCAAATCATGCTCATGTGCTTCCTCTTCTGTGTTTTACCCCCCTGAGAGGAAACGAGATCGAGAGGTTACAGGGAAAAGGCCCGAAAGAGAGCCGCGAGTTCCTCCTCCTCTTCACCGTCCTGGCTGACTGTCCCCCGAAGCTCATCCAGGATGATGGCCCGCAGCTTGGCGCGTCCCCTGTGGGCCAGGACCTTGATGTTGCCCTCCGACGTTCCGAGCTCTCGAGCCAGGTCCCCATAGGCAGTCTTGCCTGATCGCTGCGCCTCGACGACTGCGGCCTCCCGGGGCGCCAAGGCCTGCAGGCGAACGAAGGAACGATCCAGCACGACCATGGCCCAATCCCGTTCAAAAGAACTGTCCACATGGAACTGCGGAATCGGGTGGACCCAATCCGGATTGGGTTTTCGTTTCTGGGCGTTGCGCCGATCATGTTCGTCGCAGAGGAAGTGGTCGAGCGAGGCCAGGACGAAGGTCCGGAACCTGCCCTTGGAAGGGTCGACCGACAGGAGGGCCCCCCGCTCCATGAAGAGAGCAAAGTACTGCTGCGTCAGGTCCTTGGCTTCCTCGACGCCATGCCCCTGCCTCCGGATGTGGAAGTAGACGGGTTTCCAATAGAGACCGATCAGATGATCGAGCACGTCCCGGACGGTCGTCGCAGAGCCATCGCGAGCCCGCAGGATCTGCGTCCAGGCTGTCCGCTGGAAGCTGCGGCCCTTTCCGCCGATGTCCGTCTCGCCTTGCTGCGTCAATGCACTGCCCCTCTTGTGTGACTCGCCTGCACCCGATTCAAGCGGATGCATCAGGGGAGGATAGCAGCAATCCGCGCAAAGAGTGGCGCGGCGGTCTCGATGCCGACGAGCTCGGGGGAACCGCGGCCCTCGAGCCGGCCGAGCCAGACGACGAGGACATGGTGCTTGGTGAGCCCCACGGTCCAGGCATCGCGGCGGTTGGTGGAGGTGCCGGTGTTCCAGGCGACCTTGCCCTCGGGAACGACAGCCGGGTCGGGCGAAAGCTGGCGCAGCATGGCGAGAACACGGTCGCGAGCGCGGAGGTCGATGGCCTTGGGCAGCGAAGCCGAGCCGAAGCGACACCAGGCGCGCCCCAACTCGAGCGGTGAGACGGCCAGCGAGCCCAGCGCAAGATCGAGATGACGATGTTCGTGACCCACCGGCAGTCCGAGCTGGTAGAGCAGATCGCGAAAGGCCGTGACGCCGACGCGTTGCAGGAGACGAATGGCCGGGAGGTTGCGGGAACTCCTGAGAGCTTCACCGCTTTCGAGAAGGCCCACGAAATCCTCACTCTGGTTGGCGGGCGTGTAGTCGGCGAAGACGAGCGGTGCATCCAGGATCAGGCCATCGCTGCGCGCCACGCCCTGGCTCATCGCGAGGGCGTAGAGGAAGGGCTTGAGGGTGGAGGCAGCCGATCGGCGGGAGAGACAGGTGTTGAACTGGATGCGGCGCCAGTCACGGGAGCCAAGCATCGCGACGGGCTCGGCGCTCCCGCGATCGAGCACGAGAACCGCCAGACCATCCACCGAACTGCCCTTGTCGTCGGCCACGATCTTCTCGATGCGCCGCTGCAGGTCGAGACGGATGCTCGTCTGGATGACCGCTCCCTCTTCGCCTGCTCGACGCGCGAGCGCCAGACGCCAGTCGCTCGCGTGCGGAGCCAGGAAGGAGAACTGCCTACGGCGCGTGCCCAGAGCCGCGCGCTGCGCCTGCCTAAGCTCGGCCCGATCGAGGTAGGCGCAGCGATACATACGCTCGAGGATCTCGTTGCGCGCACGGAGCAACTCGGCCGGCGACCGGTCCGGCGCACGCCGACTCGGGGCAGGCAGCATCGCCACCAGCGTCGCCGCTTCGCGCGGCGTCAGCTCCTTGCTCCGCTTGCCGAACCAGGTCCAGGCCGCAGCCTCGAAGCCACGTAGGTTGCCGCCGATCGGCACCAACGAGATGTAGTGCTCGAAGAGACTCTTCTTGTCCAGGAGACGTTCGAGCTGGCGCGCGCGGAAGACCTCGACGGCCTTGCTCCAGAGCGTGCGCGGTCGTGGCTCGACGATCCTGACCAGCTGCATCGTGAGAGTGGAGGCCCCACTCACGACACGCCCACGGCGGACATTCAACACAGCCGCGCGAACGATCGCCGGGAAATCCACGCCCGAGTGCGTCCAGAACTTGCGATCCTCACCGGCAACGAGCGCCTTCTCGAGCCAAGGGCCGCAGTCCTCGTACCGGAGGCGCAACAGTCTCTCCCCTCCCGCGGTCGGCAGCAGCCGGAGGAGATCGCCCTCCGCAGAGACCAGGCGCTGGGACTCACCAAAACGCTGGAGATTTGCGATCGGATAGGGCAGCGCGAAGGAGAGGACCTGTTCGAGCAGGAA
>JAJRTL010000398.1 GCA_024278315.1 Planctomycetota bacterium
ACGACCCTCTTGGGTCGCCTTCACCTCGCGCAGCCGTCCTGAACTCGAAATGCGCTCGTCAGACCGCAAATGCGAGCTCGGCTGCGCCGATCTCGCATTTGCTCACAACGATCTCATGAATAGTCCGGGTTCATGACCTCGATGCGTCTGACGGCGCCTTTCGGTCCAGGACCGCGAACCTATCGGTTCGCTCGGCATTGCTTCGATTTGACGACCCTCCAGGGTTGCCAGGAGCCAGCGTGGTCAGGAGTCAGGGCGTCCAGGAGCCTGTGATCAGAATCCTGACTCGGTGATCTTGGACCAGTCTGCCTTCAGGATGCGCCACGTGGGCCCTTGGTTTTTGAGCACGAACGGACCGATCCCAGGTGCCAGATCCTCGAGGGGGATTCTGTCGCCGACACTGAGTCCCTGCACCTCGACGCGGCCATCCTTGTCCACGGGGCCTGCAGGAATCAGATCCTCCAGAAAGAGGTCCTTCCAGGCCGCAGAGAGCTTGGCGAAGTCGACCCTCGTACCGGCGCTACCTGCGTGGCAGCGCTCGAAGAGATCCTGATCCTTGTGATCGAGGGCGAGTGCCAGCGTGTGCAAGAGAGCCTTGGGTGAACTCAAATCGGCTTTCAGCTCGACCTGGACCCGGAAGGTGGTTTCGAGTCCTTCACGATCCAGTTGGATGGCTTGCGTGATCCTGGCGAGGTCGGTCTGTGTGGGGTCGTAGCTGACTTCGAGATGCCCTGCGCCAGGCGCTGGAAACAGGACCGTCCGCAGGTAGCCGTCGATGCGGTTGTCATCGACTCGCCCGAAGAGCAGGCGATGCAGCTTCTGGGAAGACTTGCGGCACTTCATTCCGCTCACGAGCAGGTCTGCCTTCACCAGATTGGCTGGAGGCGTGACGTCTGACGTGGACCAGACGAAGGCCGGAATGGCGAACCATGTGCCTGCGATCCAAGCCGTGAGGAAGGTCGTGGCTACGAGGCCGGGAACGATCAAGGTTGGGATGCGGATGGCGCTCATGAACCGACCTCCGGCGCACCCTTGTCTTTGCCGGGCATGCCCAAGTACAGAGCCTTGCTCAGTGGACAAGCCGTGATGCACTCTCCGCACTGGGTGCAGCGTGCGTGCGTGATCTCAGGCTCCTTGGAAACCTCGATGCCCTGCTCGCAGACCTCGTCGCAGAGCGTGCAGTCCACGCAGGCCCCGTGGTCGCGCCGGATCCTCAGGAATCCCACCTTGCTGAAGGGGTTGAGGACGGCGGCAAGGGGACAGAGATAGCGGCAGAAGGGCAAGGGGATGAAGAAGGCGCCCAGGATGAGTCCGCCCAGGATGGCATAGGACCAGAAGGTGATGTCATGCCCGTTCTGGCTGCAAAGCGCATAGAAGGGATCGAAGGCCCGGAAGATCAACTCCCGTTCGGTGAAGGTGAAGTAGAGGATGACAGCGAGGATCGGGTATTTGGCTTTGCGCAACCACCAATCGACTCGCTGGGGTGGGGACCACCGCTTCCATCGCTTCTTGGGCAGGACCTTCTTGCGTAGTTTCCCTGACCACTCTCCCAGCGTCCCCACCGGGCAGGCATAGCTGCAGAAGGACCGCCTGGAGATCAAGGTCAAGGTGATGATGGCCAAGGCCATGTAGAGGTTGGAACTGCCGAGCGAGCAGGTGAAGGTGTCCTCGGTGAAGTAGAGGAAGGAGGTCTCGACACCGCCGAAGGGGCACCATTGCTCGAAGTTGCCGCCCGGCAGCATCATTCTGGCGAGGATCACCATTACCGTGATCTGCGAGAGGAGGCGAAGTTTCTGCATCGAGGGGCCTCTGGAGGGATAGGGCTGGAATCAGGGACGAAGAAGGTCGCAGCATGCGACTTCGAGCCCAGGATCTCTATTTGACCGAATCCGTAGTTCACCGGAGATTCGTCCGGTTTCTCGTTCGACGTTGCGAGGTTCTGGGGCCGGTTTGTTGCGAATGGTTGCTCGGACGGCTGGAATGAAGTGCATGAAGATCCCTTTTGCCCCAGCGGCTAGTGCCCTCGCTCTGGCTTCCCTTCTCTCGTCCTGCCAATCGCCTCCTGCGCAGCCTGCCTCAGCACTGGTGGCGGAACAGGAGAAGGAGGCCTCGCCACCCGTCGACTATGACTTCCTGATCCTGGGGGCCACCATCCATGACGGCTCGGGCAAGCCCGGCAAGGTCGGTGATCTTGCCATCAAGCAGGACAAGATCGTGGCGATGGGGAATCTCTCGGGCAAGAGTGCGACGACCGTGATCCAGGCCAAGGGGATGATCCTGAGCCCGGGTTTCATCGATCTGCACAACCATGGGGATTCGCCCATCCTCCTGAAGGGACTCAATGAGAACCTGAGCTATGTCACGCAGGGCTGCACGACGATCATCACTGGCAACTGCGGCGGCGGCAAGGTGGACGTGGCTCCGTTCTTTCGCAAACTCGAAAAGCAGGGCGTGGGCGTCAATGTCGTCCATCTGATCCCTGCCGGTTCCTTGCGCCAGCGCGGCATGGGTGCCGATGTCAATCGTCCCCCGAGCGCAGACGAGATGCAACGCATGCGGGACCTCGCTGCCAAGGCCATGCGCGAGGGAGCCTTCGGCATGTCCACGGGTCTGATCTACACTCCCGGAGTCTTCGCGACGACCGATGAGATCATCGAGATTGCCAAAGTTGTCGGTCAACACGGCGGGATCTATGCGAGTCATATCCGGGGAGAGGGTGACCATCTCCTCGAAGCCGTTGCCGAAGCCATCTACATCGGAAAGATGGGCAAGCTGCCGGTGCACATCTCGCACTTCAAGGCGAGCACGCCACCCAACTGGGGCAAGGTCAAGCACAGCTCGGCCATGGTCGAAGAGGCGCGCAAGAACGGTCGGCGTGTGACCGCCGACCAGTACCCCTACCGCGCATCGTCGACGTCCCTCGGCGCACTGGTGATGCCGGCCTGGGTGCGCGCCGGCACGAACGCCGAGGTGCGCGCGCGCCTGTTGGATCAGAAGCTGTTGCCCAAGATCAGGACCAAGATTGCACAGAGCTATGAGGATCGAGGCGGTGCGGACAAGATCCTCATCGCACGCTACCGCAAGAACGAAGCCTGGAATGGACTCACCGTCGCGCAGGTGTCCAAGCTCGCAGGGAAGAGCCCGGTTGAGGTCAGCATCGAGATCCAGCGAGAGGGGGGCGCGTCGGCAGTGGCCTTCTCGATGAGCGATGAGGATGTGGCCTACGTCATGAAGAAGCCCTGGGTGGCCACCGCCTCGGACGGTTCCAGCAAGAGGAAGGACAGCTCTCGTCCCCATCCGAGGTCCTACGGGACATTTTCCCGCAAGATCGGCCGCTTTGCCCTTCGAGAGAAGGTCATCTCGGTCGAACAGGCCATCCGCTCGTCGAGTGGTCTTCCTGCCGACATCCTCGGGCTCGAGAAGCGCGGTTATCTGCGTGTGGGAGCTTACGCCGACGTCGCCTTGCTCGATCCGGCGGACTTCCTGGACAAGGCTACGTTCACCGATCCTCATCAATTCTCCACGGGGCTCCTGTGGCTCTGGGTCAACGGAGAGCCCACGATCCAGGAGAGTCAGCCGACCCATGCGCTCGCGGGACGTCCGATTCGACACGTAGAAACAGCAAAGGGGCAGTAGGTCGCAAAGGCTGTGGTTGCCGGTTGTCCGGGAGACCTCTACAACAGTCCCATGCTTTCCTTGATACGACCCCTGGGCGCGAGGCCACTTCCTGGTCTCGAGATCGCGAATTCTGCCGGCGGCAAGCCGTTGTTGCGGGATGTCCACCACGAGGTACTCGACAACGGGCTCCGTGTCTTCCTGATCGAGAGCCACGAGGTGCCGGTTGTCAGCCATTGGATCTGGTACACGGTCGGTTCCCGGGATGAGCGTTCGGGCGAGACGGGCCTCTCGCACTTCCTCGAACACATGATGTTCAAAGGCACCGCCGACTTCCCCAAGGGGAGCATCGATGCGGCGACGGCGCGGATGGGGGGGCACAACAATGCGATGACCTCCCAGGACTACACGGCCTACTACTTCAATCTGGCCAGCGATCGATGGGCCGAGGCGCTCAAGATCGAAGCCAGTCGCATGACGGGTTGTCTCCTGGACCCCACGGAGTTCGAGTCCGAGAAGAAGGTCGTCATCGAGGAACTGCAGATGGGGGAGGACGAGCCTTGGCGCCCCCTGTGGCAGGCGGTCGAGTCCGCGTCCTATCGCATCCATCCCTACCACCATCCCATCATCGGCTGGCGCGAAGAGCTCGAGAGACTCGAACGCGACACGATGATGGACTACTACCGTCGACACTACGCTCCGGATCGGGCCAGCCTGATCGTGGTTGGCGATGTGAGCCCGGGCATGGCCATGGATCAGATCCGCGAAACGCTTGGCAAGGTGCCGTCCAGTGGTGTGGCCAGGGCGCAGGTGCTGCAGGAGGAGGAGCAGCAAGGCGAACAGCGGCTGGAGTTGGCCTTCCCCGGACAGCTGGCACGCTGTGCCATGGCCTGGCACACCTGCCGCACGGGTGAGCGCAACGATACGGTCCTGGACCTGGCTTCGACCCTGCTCAGCAGCGGCAAGACGAGTCGGTTCTACCGAGGACTGATCCAAGGGCGGGAGATCGCGACGCTGGCCGATGTCTACAACGAGACGAGGCTCGACCCGGGTTTGTTCTGGGTCATCGCCGAAGGCAAGCCAGAGACGAAACCGGAAGTGCTCGAAGCCGCTCTCCTCGAGGAGTTGGATCGTTTCGTCGCGGATGGGCCGAGCGAAGAAGAGCTGGCACGCGCCAAGAAGCAGATCTTGAACAGCTTCTTCTTCTCGCTGGAGACAGTGAGCAGCCAGGCCCAGCGCCTGGGGAGCGCGGAGGTCCTGGCGGCGGATGGCTACAAGGTGCTCGAGCGCTACCCCGAGGAGCTTCGCTCCATCCAGGGTCCCGAGATCTGCGAAGTTCTTGCGAGCTATCTACGCAAGAGCAACCGGACCGTCGGTTGGTCCCTGCCCAAGGAGGCCACGCAATGACTGTGCGAGATACAAACGTAGGCGATACCAAGATCCGTCTGGAGACCGAGAAGCGCGAGCTCCCCAACGGGCTCACGCTTCTTGCGGCGCGCAAGAGCTCTGCGCCCACTGTGGCCATGACCTGTTCGTTCGAGCTGAATCGTCTGCATGAACCCGAGGGGAAGGCTGGCCTGGCACACATGCTCGGACAGACCCTGGACGAGGGGACGGCCAAGCACAGCAGCGAGGATCTAGCCGAGCTCGTCGAGGGCTACGGCGGTCATCTCTCGGCCGGAGGCAATGGCGCCACCGTGCAGTTTGCAGTCGAGGATGTGGATGTGGCGGCGGACATCCTCGCGGAGGTCGTCCGGACGCCGACCTTCCCCGAGAAGGAGCTCAAGCGAGCGCAGGACCTGACCATCGCGGAGATCCAGAGCGATCTCGACGAGCCCCGGACCGTCGCCTCTCTGGCGTTCCGCAAGATGGTCTACGGCGACCATCCCTTCGGCCGCCCAGCCAAGGGAGATGCCGAGTCGGTTTCTTCGCTGTGTCGTGAGGACCTCATCGGGTTCCACCGGACCTGGTGCACGGCTGGCAATGCCGTGCTCGTCGCTGTCGGAGACCTGGAGACCGCGCGACTCCTCGATCTGCTCGAGCATCGCTTCCATGACTGGCAAGGTACCTCACCGGCCTATCCCGAGAAGCCCTACCCCACCGACCCGAGCGAGTCCGTCGCCCAGCACATCCAGCAGGACAAGTCCCAGGTCCAGATCTTCCTGGGTCATCGCGGTATCCGCAGGATGGATCCGGACTTCTACAAGCTACGCGTCATGGACCACATCCTCGGCTCGGGTCCGGGCTTCACGAGTCGCATTGCGCGCAAGCTGCGCGACGAGCAGGGGCTTTGCTACGCGGTAGGCGCCGGCATCACCGGATCGGCCGGCCGCGAACCTGGCTTGTTCTCGGCCTACATCGGCACGTCGCCTGGACAAGAGCAGCAGGCGATCGATGGGTTCCTCGCCGAGATGAAACGCATCCGGGAAGAGCCCTGCACACAGCAGGAACTCGAGGATGTCCAAGCCTATCTGACCGGCTCCTTCGTCTGGTCCCTCGAGCGCAATGCGAGTCTGGCAGGCTTCCTCCTCCGCGTGGAGCGCTTCGGTCTCGGCGAGGACTACCTGGATCGCCTCCCCGAGTTGATCCGCGCCGTCACCGCACAAGACGTCATGGAGTCCGCGCACAAGCACCTGCACCCCGACGCCTACTACCTCGTCACGCTCGGTCCCTGACCGGGGTTGTAGCCCTCGCCCCGTCATGGGGCGGAAGTCAGGAGTTGGGGGTGGAGCGGCGCCGGAGGCGCACGCGAGGCGTTTCGACCTTGATGGCGTAGGAGAGGACGTAGGTCACGGCGGGCACGCCCAGGAGCAGACCCCAGATCCCGAAGAGCTCGTGGCCGATCACGAGAACCACGAGGACGAGGACGGGATTGAGCTTGAGGTGATGTCCCATGATCATGGGATTGAAGACGTAGGCCTCGAGCATGTGGACGATGGTCACCATGACCGCAACACCGATCACCGCGCCGAAGCCGTTCGAGGTGAGTGCCTCGAGACAGATCGGCAGCGTCGAGATGAAGACACCGGCGACAGGGACGAACGAGCAGATGAAGACGACGCTCGAGAGAAAAGCCACATTGGGGATGCCCAGAACGAGCATGCCGATAGCGGTCAGCGCGGTGTTGAGAACCGCGATGACCGCCTGGGCTTCGAGGAAGCGGCCGAGCACCTGCCCAAACCGGAAGACTGTACTGGCCACCTCATCGTAGAAGAGCTTGATCTTGGTCTTCTGCAGGGACTGGATGCCTGTGCTGATGCGCGGGAGGTCCTTGACGATCAGGAACGCGAAGAGGATGGAGAGCAGAAAGATCGTCGTCACCGTCGCCGCGCTCTTGAATATCGTCAGGGCGACCTTGAGTGCTGCGTGCTGATCGGACTCATTGGTGGGCCCGTTCTGATTGCCCTCGGTTGACGACCCTCCCTGCTTGTGATCGGTTCCCGAGCTATCAGGATCGGTCGAAGCCGCTGCTGTGGAGCCTGCCCGTCCCGAGAGCAATCCGATCTCCTTGAGCAGCATCCGCCCGAACTTGGGGTCCTCATCGATGAAGTCCTGGAGAGCAGGGAACTTGGATCGTTGCTGGATCAAGAACTCGTCGACCTGGTGGAGCTTGGCAGGTATGTCCTCGGCAAAGGTCAGGGCCTGGGTCTTGAAATTGGGACCGAGAAAAGTGCCGATGAGAACCAGGCCTGCGATCAAGGTCAGGAAGACGGTCGCTGTCCGCGCGGCCCTGCTCCGGATCCTGTGTTCCAGGCCTTGGACTCCGTGCTCGGCGATGTAGGCGAAGACGAAGGTGAGGAAAACCAGGGGAAGGAAGTGTCGGAGCAGGTAGAGGATCCCGAAGAATACGGTCCAGATGGCGAACCTGGTGGAGAGGGGGATCAGGTAGTTCCAAGGGGGTGGAAAGCTCCGTGGGTCTGGTGCCGCCTCGTCTGTGACAGGCGCAATCGTCTGGGGCTCTCTGGGATCGACTTCAGTGGATGGTTTCTGGCTCACAGGCCGGATGTTAGCCCACCTCGCTCTGGAAAACAGCAAGGCGAGTGCATCGGATGCGCCGATGCACTCGCCTCGATCAGCTGCGGCCAGGGGCCAGGGCCCCCCGACGGCCTGCGAGCCTATCTCTTGGAGTGTCTGCGGATGGCTCTGCGGCTCTTGCGCTCCATGGTCCTGTGGCCCTTGCGCCCCACGGTCTTGCGGGCCTTACGTTCCATCGTCCGGTGCCCCTTACGTTCCATGGTCCTGTGGCTCTTGCGGTCCATGGTTCTCTTGGCGTGCTTGCGCTCCATGCGACCAAGTTTGCCGTCGCCGTTCTTGTCCGAGTGTCGGGCGACCCGACGAGAGACCCTGACCTCGTGGCGATTGATCCGTCCGTTCTTGTCCAGATCCATCGTGCGCTTGACACGCTTGGCCTGGTCCCACTCGCGGCGACCCACCTTCCCATCGCCATTGCGGTCGAGGCGGTCGCGGACGGCCTTGCCCCTTCGGAACTCGCGGCCGCTGATCTTGCCGTCGTCGTTGCGATCCATACGTTCCAGGCCCTTGCGGGCAAGGTAACGCTCGCCTGCTCCGATCCGGCCGTCATCGTTGCTGTCCAGGTGTTCCCTGAACTCATCCACGCGCTTCCCGTAGCGGTAGCGGAGTCTCGTCTTGTTCTTCTTCATCCAGGCTTTGGCAGCCTGCCGCTCCTTCTGGCTGAGCTCGCCGTCCCCGTCTCTGTCAGCCCGGCTGAACAGATCCTTGGCCAGCTTGGGGTGTTTCTTGAGGAAGGCCTTGAACCGGGCCCGCCGTCCTTCCCCTACCGAGCGGTCCTCACGCCCGTCGCGCCGCTCCTGGCTCTTGCCCTGGCGGTGCTCGCGCCGAGCTTCGCTACGCTGCCTCCGGCCCTCGCGGTATTCGGACCTCCGCTCCTGGCGTGCTTCCTTGTGCTGACGGTAGTCCTTCCGGACGACCTTGTGGGCCTTGGCCCGGCGCGAACCCTGGCTTGGCTCCGCGGGCTTGGCCCCCTGGGCATAGACCGCACCCGCAAGGACTGCGACAGCAACACTGCATATCAGGCTCTTCATGGTTCTCCTCCCCTCGGACCCTCGCTGGATCCACCCCCCTGGTTTCTTGGGCCACTTGCCCTGCGACGGATTCCCCCGATCCCGCCACAGTTGCTACTTCGGTGAAATCGGAGTTTTCCTAAAGTCGGACTTGTCGAAGGAATGTACAGTCTCCCTCGCGCATCCCTGGCCCTCCTTGCCATGGGGATTTGAGACAGGGCTTTCCTGCTCCTGCCCACGAGGCCAGGATCTGATGCTGCGCAGGCGACTGTTTCGATGCGCTACCCTCCAAGACTCCGACCCCTCCGATGAGCCGTCCTGAACCCCGCTTTCCCCACGATCGCCGCCTGCTCGTCCTGCTGGTCGTCGGACTGCGTCCCCGTGATCTCCACCTGGCACCCTATCTCTCCTCGTTGGCTGCCGAGGGGCGATCCGGTCCGCTCAGAACACACCTGCCCGCCGTAACCTGCGCCGTCCAAGCCAGCATGCTTACCGGCCGCCTGCCCAGGGAGCACGGCATCGTGGGCAATGGCTGGTACTTCCGGGATCTGTCCGAGGTGATGTTTTGGCGGCAGTCCCGGCAGCTCGTGCAAGCGGAGGAGATCTACGATCTGGGACGGGCGACAGACCCGGGCTACCGTGCGGCCAAGCTCTTCTGGTGGTTCAACATGTATGCGGGAGTGACGCAGAGCGTGACGCCACGGCCGCAGTACTTCGCCAACGGCCTCAAGCGCTTTGGGCTCTACAGCGAACCTCCCGAGCTGGAACGTGACCTCGTGGACCGTTTCGGCGAGTTTCCCTTCTTCAACTTCTGGGGTCCTGCGGCCGGTCTTCCTTCGAGCGAGTGGATCGCCAGGAGTGCGGCCCATGTCATCGAGTCCGCGGATCCCCATCTCGCTCTCGTCTATCTGCCCCATCTCGACTACGACCACCAGCGCTATGGCCCGGAGCATGCCCTGAGCCAGCAGGCGGTGCGAGACGTGGATGCGGTGGCCAGCCCCCTGATCGAGAAGGCCCGTGAGAAGGGATACGAGGTGCTCGTCTGCTCCGAATACGGGATCGAGCCCGTGGATCGTCCAGTATTCCTGAATCGCGGCCTACGCGAGGCCGGAATGGTCCGCATCCAGGAGACCGCCCACGGCGAGCTCCTGGATTGTGGGGCGAGCGATGCCTTCGCCGTCGTCGACCACCAGGTCGCCCATGTCTATGTCCGCACGCCTGGCCACCTTGCGAGCGCGCGCACCTGCCTCGAGGGGATAGAGGGCGTTGCTCGGGTTCTCGACCGGGAGGCCCAGAAGGAGCATGCGCTGGACCACGAGCGATCTGGCGATCTGGTCGTGCTGGCCGAGCGGGGCTGCTGGTTCGCCTATCACTACTGGCTGGACGAGAAGCGTCGGCCGGATTTTGCGCCTACGGTGGATATCCATCGCAAGCCCGGCTACGACCCGGCGGAGCTGTTCGTCGATCCGAAGATCCGTTTCCCCAGGCTTCGTATGGCCCAACGCCTGCTACAGAAGAAGCTGGGTTTCCGCTACCTCATGGACCTGATTCCGACCGATCCTTCGCAGGTTCGGGGATCCCATGGGCTTCTGCCGAGTGATCCGGAGCTTGGCCCCTTGTATCTTGCGACGCCTGGGCTTGAATTGCCCGCCCGTCCTGGAGCCCATGAGCTCCTGTTTCGCCATGATTCCGAACTCTGAGAGCCGATGAGCCCGATGGAAGGAAAAGTCGCCGCGATCTTCGGGATCGCCAACAAACGTTCCATTGCCTATGGAATTGCCGAGAGCCTCCGTGAGTCCGGTGTCCAGCTGGCCCTCAACTACCAGAACGAGCGGATGGGGGCGAGCTTGGACAAGCTGGCCGAGAATCTCGGCAACCCTTGGCGCCAGGAGTGTGACGTCACCGACGAGGAAGCCGTCAAGGAGTTCTTTGCCGCGATCAGGAAGGAGTTCGGTGGCCTCGACTATCTCATCCATTCCGTGGCCTTCGCCAAGCGCGAGGAGCTGGGCGGTGAGTACGTCGACACGAGTTGGGAGGGCTATGCCCTGGCCCAGCAGGTCAGTGCCTACTCCCTGTTGACCCTGTGCAAGTACGCCACTCCGCTGATGACCGGGCGCGATGGTTCGGTCATTGCCATGACCTACCTGGGTGCCGAGAAGGTCGTGACCAACTACAACGTCATGGGAGTCGCCAAGGCCGCCCTCGAGGCTTCGGTCAGATACCTCGCCAACGATCTCGGCCCCAAGGGCATCCGCGTCAACGCGGTCTCTGCAGGCCCGATCCGCACGCTCTCCGCGTCGGGCGTCAGTGACTTCATCAAGTTGCTCGACTTCGTCGCCGAGAAGTCACCCCTGCGGCGCAACGTCTCGACCAGCGATGTCGGCAGCGCTGCGCGCTTCCTCCTCTCCGAAGACGCTCGCGGCATTACGGGGCAGACGATCTACGTCGACAACGGCTTCTCCATCATGGGCATCTGAGCCTCTGACTCGTCTATCGACAGACCTCCTCGACTCCGTTGCTGGTCTCGATGGAGAGTCCGAATGGTGAGGCCAGCATCAGCGCCTGGGCCTGGAATACCAGGCGCGCCAGGTCGTCAGTGCGTGACGAGGATTCTGGCCCTCGTCGTAGAGGCCGGTGTCCTTCCAGATCTGTGAGAGTGGGTCCTTGCCGAGCGTGTTGTTCCAGAGGGTGTCGAAGTCGGACACCGTGAACCAGACCACGAACTCGGCACCCAGGAGCTCAGCCTCGGTCAGCAATCTTGAAACGTAGGCCTCCTGCAGAGCTTCGTTACTCGTGACAGAAAGCGAGAAGGCGGGGATGGAGAGGTTTTCCCCAACCCACCCCGTCTCGGTGATGGCGATGGGCAAGCCCCGGGCCAGGGTCTGGATCTGGCTCAGCCAGCTGGTCGCCAGCGTGTTGGGATCCTTGCCGTTCTGCGTCCCGAAGAAGGCATAGGGGTAGACGCTGACTCCCACGACATCCACGTAGGGAAGCAGGCCCGTGATCTGGGTCTTGACCGTGTTCATCTCGGTGGATCCCGGCTCCTTGAGGGCGATCGAGACCATGAGCTTGAGCGTCGGATGCTTGGCCTTGATTGCCGTGTAGACGCGCCCGGCAAAGATCTTGAACTTCGCGTATCGCGTTGGGTTGTTCAGGATGAGTTCGCTGACCTCAGTTCCGTAGTTGAAGTAGAGTGGCTGGAACCTGCCGATGAGATCCAGCGCGAAAGCTGTGTAGGCGTCCGCGACCTGCTGATCATCGAAGTCGTAGCTGTTCCATGGTGCCGTCCGGGCCTCGTTCGATCCGGCACCCCAGTTGCCGGCGAGATCGGCGCGGCCGCCATCAAGGCTCTCGATTGCCAGGAAGACCTGCTTGGTGCTCTGGGTCTTGGTCAGCCGCCCCGCCAGGCTGCCCTCGACGTTGACAGGGTAGTTGGATCCTGCATAGGCCTCTGCCCAGGGGATGCCATCCATGACATGGTGAGCGACGATGTCTCCATCCGCTTGGATCTTGGCGTACACATCGTCTACGGCTGCGGTCGTAGCCGCGTAGGGCCAAGGCGTGAAGCCCATGTAGTAGCTGCGCTGGGGCACGCTCTCCTCACTGCTACCGCATGCCCAGGCGGGCAACAGGCAGAGCAGTCCGAACAAGATCTGTTGATGTCTCCTCATCGCGCTGATCCTCCTCGCTCCCCCTTATCGGCACGAAGGAAAGCCGACTCAGCCCTTGTCAGGGGAATCGCCCTCTTGGATCAGCTCCAGGACCCGCTTTCGCTCCTTCTGGTCCTTCAGCAGCGGCAAGGCCCGCTGATAGAGCTCTTTGGCTGGCGATGTCTTGCCCCCCTTCCGGTAGAGGGCCGCGAGGTTGAGGAGGGAGGGAAGGTGGTCTGCCTTGCGCTCCAAGGCGCGTCGGTAGTTCTCGATGGCCTCCGCATCCTTCTTGACGACATCCGACTCCAGGAAGAGACCCATATTGTAGTTGGGCCAGGGACTGGTGGGGTCGAGGCTCGCTGCCTCGTCATAGAGGTTGATGATGCGTTCCTCGTCCAGGGTCGTGAAGCCCTTCTGCGCCATGCGCACCAGACAATAGGCCTGCCCGGCCCAGCCCTCGGGTTGATTGGGCTTGCGTTCGGAGATCTCGGTGAAGGCAGTGAAGGCCCGTTCGAGGAACTCCTTCTGGTTCTGGGTCTGGTCGATGGCCTCGCTGAGTATGAGATAGCAGCGTGCTTCGAGGGCCGACACTTCTTCGGGGACCGGTGGCCGGGCGCGCAGCACTTCCAGATGGCGGATCGCATCGCGCTCCTCACCGAGGTCGGTGGCGAGGCGGGCGGCCGCGAGCAATCCGGGCTTGTAGTAGACGTTGGAGTGGAGCGAGCGGCGGTAGGAGTCGAGGGCACCTTCCATGTGACCTTCTGCTTCGTAGAGTCGCCCCAGGTCGAGCCAGGCTTCGCTGCTCTGGGGATCCAGACGCGTCGCAGCCAGTAGCTCGGTCTCGGCATCCTGCAGCTGATCGAGATCGAGCGGGTCTCCTGTCGTCCCAGCCAGAATGGCTCGGCCCAGGAGCTGCCTCGCCAGGGCGAGCTCAGGTCTCTCTGCAACCATCTCAGCGAGTGGCCCCCGGGCCTCCTCATGCTTGCCTTCGTCGAGAAGTGCTCGCAGATCCTGGAGCTGCACCTGCTCCGCCAGGTCCGGAGCAATATTATGGCCCTCCTTGACCCCCTCCAGTCGGTCCGCCGGTTCGGCCGGCACCGAGCCGCAAGCCTGGAACGGCATGCCCAGGAGAAGCAACAGGATCAGGGAAGCTGTGCGAGAGGTTGGCATCGGACCCAAAGGCTAATCCGGTGGAGCTCCTGAGCCCAGCGGAGACTTCACTCGGAGCCCGTGTTCGTCATTTGCAGGACCCCGCGCTAGGCTCTCCTCGATGAACGAGCCCACGACCCCCTTGTCGACCGAGGCCAAGGCCATGGAGGCCCGCGCACAGGAGCTTTCTGATCGAGTCGTGGGACTGGTAGACGCCGTTTCCTCGGTGTTTCTTGGCTCGCGTGAGAGGGGGCTGCTGCCACTCATCCACTCCACCCTGGCCGGCACGCATGTCCTGCTCGAGGGGCTGCCCGGATTGGGGAAGACCCTGCTGGCCCGGGCGCTGGCTGCAGCGCTCGGCATCGAATACTCGCGCATCCAATGCACGCCGGACCTGATGCCGTCCGATGTGACCGGCACCGAGATCCTCGAGGGCGGCGAGGGCGGAGCAGGCCTGGCCTTCCGTTTTCGCAAGGGACCGATCTTCGCCAATCTGGTCCTCGCCGACGAGATCAACCGCGCCACCCCCAAGACCCAGTCGGCCCTCCTCGAGGCAATGGAGGAGCAGCAGGTCACCTTGGCCGGCAAGACCCAGATCCTGCCCAGCCCCTTCAGCCTCATCGGAACCCAGAACCCGGTAGAGATGGAAGGTACCTTCCCGCTGCCCGAGGCACAGTTGGATCGCTTTGCGCTCAAGCTCGACGTGGGCTACCCCGAGCTGGACGTCTTGGACGGCATCCTGGGATCCCGGCACAAGATGAAGGCCGAGCTCCCCGAGAACTACTTGCGCGGTGCAGAGATCCTGGAGCTGCGTGCGCTCTCCGAACAGGTGATCCTGGGCCCGCATCTCCAACGCTATCTGGCTGCGCTCCTGATCGAGACCCAGCCTTTCGCGGACAAGGCTCGGCACGGCGGGCGATCCCGCGTGCGCCTGGGTGCCTCGCCTCGTGCAGGCATCTCGATCCTGCGCATCGCGCGCGTGCGCGCCCTGCTCTCAGGGCGCTTCCATCTGAGTCGGGAGGACATCGATGATCTCCTCCTGCCAGCCTTGGCTCACCGAGTCGTGCTGGGGTTCGAAGCGCGATCCAAGGGCGTCGAGGTCGAGACCCTCATCCCTGAGTGGAAGGAACGCGCCCTCAAGGTCTGAGGTTGGGATGGCTCAGGCAGGTGGTGTCGTGCCGCTGATGGAACAGGTGCGGTCATGCCGGGGTCGGGAATTCTTGCTCGAGCGACTTTTTCTGACTTCTTTGAAGATATCGGTCGCCCATTGTCGTCTATGAGGATCAAGAGGACAGGGAGGACCTCTGACTTGCAGGAAAGGGGTCCCCATTTGCGGCCGATCCATCTCGGATCGGCCGCTTTCTTGTACCTGCAGCTCTTGGTGGATCGAATCCCGCAAGCCCCATGTACAGGGGAACCGTTGCGTGGGAGTGGAGCGAGGCTGATTGGTGGAGAGGATCTTGCTCGAAGGCGTCTTTTCAGCCTTCGAGGGCGTCTTTCTCTTCGCCCTTGAGGCCATCGCCCATGCCGTCGGTCCCGAAGCTGTCGCCCAGATAGACCTTGCGGACCTCTTCGCTGGCGATCAACTCGGCAGGCGGCCCCTCCTGCAACACCTTGCCCATGTGGATGACATAGGACCGATCCGTGATCTTGAGGGTCTCATGGACGCTGTGATCCGTGATGAGGATCGCGATGCCCCGTTTCTTGAGGTTCTCCAGGATGCCCTGGATCTCCTGAACGGCGATGGGGTCGATGGCTGCGAAGGGTTCGTCCAGCAGGATCAACGCGGGGTCGGTGGCGAGACCTCTCGTGATCTCGAGTCGTCGCCGCTCTCCTCCGGAGAGGGTTTCTGCGATCGACTTGCGGAGTCGGGTGAGATCCAGTTCTGCGAGTAGTTCCTCGAGAAGACCTGGAATCTCTGATCGGGAATATTTGCCGCATGCTTCGAGGACTGCCAGGATGTTGTCCTCGACCGTCATCTTGCGGAAGATCGAGGGTTCCTGGGCGAGGTAGCCCATGCCTAGCCGGGCTCGTTTGTACATCTGGAGTTTCGTGATGTCCCGGTCCAGGAAGAAGACCTTCCCCTCGTCCGCCGAGATCATGCCCACGATCATCCGGAAACAGGTCGTTTTCCCGGCTCCATTGGGGCCGAGCAGGCCGACGATCTCGCCTTCATGCACCTTGAGGGAGACCTTGTCCACGACTCGACGCCCTTTGTAGGCCTTGACGAGGTGCCGTGCTTCGAGGACGGCCTTTTGACTCTGCTTCATCTGACTTGTGGACTTCCTGTGGAAAACCCCATCTTGGCGCGAGAGCATCGGCACTTGGATTCTTCGGCAGGGGCTCCCTTCGCATTTGAGCCACCGAACAGGTGCCAAGGCTTGCCGAGATGATGGAGGAGCTTGGTGAGCAATAGGTTACAAGAATCCGGTGAGCCCGTGGAAGGACATCCCCCTAGCTGGGATGGGGCAGAGTTCCTATGCCAGAGGTTGGAGTGGCTCCTGTTGCGATCAGGAATTGTGGATAACCCGGGACTTTTCCTCATCGGATCAGTCCAATCCTGAACTGTCCCCAAGGCACGGCTGGCCAGAACGTGGCGAAAGCCCTGCCGATCACGTATTCCTCAGGCACGAAGAGGTCGTTCTTGGTCTGCGCGAGCGCCTTGTAGTCGTGCACACCCGCATGGATCACGTGCTCCTCGCCCCAGAGATCGGTCAGGACCATGACGCCCTTCTCGGGGATCACGACTGGATTTTCATCCGGATCGGGAGGCCAGGAGGCCTGGCTCCCGTGGAATCGCACATTGCCGGTGAGTTCTCGGCCTTCCTTGCTGTTCGGGTCCAGGAGTCTGCCCTCATCGGAGACGCGCAGGGTGACCGTCCTCCAGGCCCGGCCATCGGCGGAGTTCTGGGTGTTGTCTCCGAGCATCCAGCAGTGTCCCTTCGGTACCCGGACTTCCGAGACGTAGCCCTCGTGGTCCTTGTCGTTGGTGTAGAAGATGTCTCGTTCGAGCCGATTCTGGAGCACCTTGAGCTGATCGGCACCCTTGACTGTCATCTCGAGGCGGACCCGGGCCACGGGCAGTGGCCGTCCCTGCCACTGGACCTTCAGCTCACCGAGGGATTGTCCGGCGACCGAGGCCCGGAGCCGGCCATCCACCTTGCTGATCTCCAGGGCAAAGCTGCCGGATGTCTCCAGCTGCAGGCCTTCGATGCCTATCGAGCCCGTGACCTTGGCCTGGGGGTCCCGCCTGCCCTTTTCGAGGATCTCGAGCGTGGCCGTCGCCTTGCCATCGGTCTGCCGATCCACGGTAAGGCGAAAGACGCGCTGCGTGAGTTTGCGTCGGTCGCCATCTTCGCTGTAGTCCTCTTTCTCAATGAGCTGGATCTGTCGGGTCTTCTCGTCCGGTCGGATCTCCAGGCTCCAGCGCAGATCCCCGACGGCGCGGTTGCCTCCGTCGAGAGGCGGGGCCTCGCTCGCGATGTCCTGGAGGATGCTGTCGGGGTAGCCGTGTTGGTAGACGTTGGTCAACCGGTCGCCCGGGAGAAACGCGATGCGCGCCCCGCTCCCGGTGTCCTGGACACGCATCTCCTCCTTGGTGAATGTCCAGATCCCCAACGCGTTGCCGGTGTCCCATTGGCTTTTGGCCTGCTTGCCCCCGCGACTCTCGTAGACCTTGCGCCAGAGCCCGGCTTGCACCCGCGGAGGCTTGGCCAGGGTCTCGTAGCGATCCTCGGCTCGGGTGTCTCCGTCATGGATTTTGTAGACATTGCCACCGATGATGCAGAGGTGCTCATCGCCCAGGCCCCAGATGCGCTTGACGTAGTTTTGGCTGCGGTTGTGGGGGTAGCGGAAGACGGCGATGTCGAATCGCCGGGGTTTGCGCGTCAACCAGGCGGCCTTGTTGACCAGGATCCGATCGTGCACGCCCGAAGCATTCGAGCCCATGAGCGTCGGTTGCATCGAGGGCGTCGGGATCTCGTAGGCCTCGACGAGGAAGTATTTGAGCCCGATGGCCAGACAGATGGCCATGGCGATGGCATCGATCTGGTCCCGGAACGTGCGGGGCAGGATGCCCTTCTCTTTCTTCTTGGCAGTCACCCCGCCGATCTTAGCCCCAAGCCCACCCGGGTACATGGGGTCAGACCCTTTTTCTCCGGATGGCCCATCCGAAGGAGGCCCCCTCGCCCGAACGATTCATGACCTCGATGCGTCTGACGGCGCCTTTCGGTCCAGGACCGCGAACCTATCGGTTCGCTCGGCATTGCTTCGATTCGACGACCCTCTTGGGTCGCCTCATATCTCGCGCAGCCGTCCTGAACTCGAAA
>JAJRTL010000399.1 GCA_024278315.1 Planctomycetota bacterium
CCCGCCTCCTGCTGCATCATTCGTGCGGCCTCGCGGATCGACTGGATGATCTGGTGGTAGCCGGTGCAGCGGCAGAGGTTGCCGGTGAGGGCGTCGCAGATCTCCTGGTCGCTGGGGTCGGGGTTGCGGCGGAGGAGGGCCACGGCGCTCATGATCATGCCGGGTGTGCAGAAGCCGCACTGCGCGCCATGGTGCTCGAGGAAGGCGCGTTGGATGGGGGCCAGCTCGGTCGTGCCCTGGGCCAGGCCTTCGATCGTGGTGACTTCGCAGCCGCGCGCTTCGAGCGCGGGATAGAGGCAGGCGTTGACGGCCATGCCGTCGATCAGCAGTGTGCAGGCCCCGCATTCGCCGGCGCCGCATCCCTCCAGCGTGCCGGTGTGGCCCAAGCTGTCGCGCACGACGTCCAGCAGGCGAGCCTGCGGGGCGACCCAGGCGCTGACCGCCTGGCCATTGAGTCGAAAGTCGAGCTGGATCATGCCGTGCCTCCTCCTGCCTCGCCATGCGCCTCGAGGGCCGCGCGGATGGCGCGCCGCAGGAAGACCGCGATGAGCTCACGGCGATAGGCCGCGCTCGCACGGATGTCGTCGATGGGGCTCACCTCGGCGGCGGCCACGGTGGCAGCCTTGTTCAGTGTCTCTGGATCGAGCGCGGTCGCTTCGAGCATCTCCTCGGTCGCCTGCAGGCGTAGCGGCACCGGGGCGACCGAGCCCGCGGCCACGCGCACCTGGCGAGCCTGCCCGCCGTCCCACTCGAAGGCGACGGCCAGGCTCGCGATGGCGATGTCCATCTGGATGCGTCCGAGCCTCTGGAAACCCGAGCGCAGCCGGGGGCTCGGCGGGTCGAGCAGGATGCCACGCAGGATCTCGCCGGGCCGCAACGAGGTCCGACCTGGCCCCTCGAAGAAGTCGGTGATCGCAATCGTGCGACAAGCGCCGCTGTCCCCACCGCCTGCGCTACAGGCCTTCAGCCTCGCCCCATAGACGATGAGGGGCGCTGCCGTGTCTGCGCCCGGTGAGGCGTTGCAGAGGTTGCCGCCCAGCGTGGCGACGTTGCGGATCTGGTGGCTACCGAGGACCTCGATGGACTGGATCAGTGCGGGGTAGTCGCCTTGCATGCGCGCGCTGTCCAGGATCTCGGTCAGTGTCGTGCCGGCACCGATCATGAGGTCGTGGCTCTCGTGGATGCCCCTGAGCTCGGCGATGCCGCGCAGGGAGATGAGCGGACCCTGCGCGCCGCTCGCCCGGCGTTGGACAAGGAGGTCCGTCCCCCCAGCCGTCAGTACGGCATCCGGGCACTCGGCCAGTAGGGCCTGTGCCTCTTCGAGCGTGTCGGGCTGGTGATAGTCTGCTTGCATTGTGGCTGCTTGCTCCGGCGGGCAGGGATCGACCTCGGTGCGTGGCCTGCGCAAGGGGCACCTGCTCCCAGGAGCCCACGGATGTGACTCTCAGAGTATCCCTCCCCTGCGGCCATCGAACAAGGATTCGGCTTCCTCGTCGGCTCCGTGGATCCCAACCCCGTCGAAACAAGTCCCCAGAATGCAACGGATCCCTGGCCCTCCACTCAAATGGGCCATAGTTCGGAGGGATCGGCGAAGCCATCGCGAAACAAAACCGTATTCCGCACAGTTCCTGCCATGTGCGAACTCATCCAACACCTGTGTTCTACCCGAGGTCCGTCGCCACGCGGAGAAGTAGGTCCTCTACTGGCATCAGCCCTGCGAGCGCCCATCATCCCTGTCCCACCGAAGAACGCTGCGCGCATGCCAAGACCCTGGCTCGGGACGAAGCCCCGTACGAGCGTGATCGTCACGGGTTTTCAGAGAGTCACGTAGGCCAGGACGCACAGGATCTGCGTGGCGGCGAGCAGGGGGGCGACAAGGGGGGCCTTGCATCCACTTCGGTGGAGGAGATGGGCCAGGTGCATGCGGTCACCGACCCAGAGGGGACGCCTGCGGAGGCCTCTCCCGATCGTGACCTGGAGAAGGTCCAGGAGGGGTAGCAGGTGCGGGAGCAGGAAGGTCATGAGGAGGCTGGGTGAAAGCCCGGGTAGCAGTGGGAGCCAGGACTCCTGATCCGGGATCATGAACGGATGCTGACTTCCAAGGGGGAGAGTCAGGAGGAGAAGGGCGAATCCCGTGGTCTGGGAGCCGGCGTTGCCGAGGTAGAGGCGGGCGTGGGGCCAGTTGAAGGGCAGAAACGCGAGCATCGCTCCGGACAGAAGGATCAAGAGCGGGAAGGGGGGTGTGGGAAAGGTGTCGAAGCCTCCATGCAAGATAAGGCAACTGGCGAGGCCGGCGAGCGCCATCCAGGCCACACCGCCATCGAAGTTGTCGTAGATGTTCCAGGCTGTGAGGACGAGGTAGCAGAGGAGGAAGAGGACGAGCCAGGTCGGGAGACGAGAGAAGAACCCGAGATAGGAGAGCTGCAGGAGGGAGGTGCCGTATGAGCTTCGAGTGCTTGCGTACAGGAAAAAGAGAACCAGGATCAGGAGCTGGGCCGTGAGCTTGCCCTTCCAAGAAAGGCCATGATCGAGTCGATCATCGACCCATCCCAGGACTGCCAGGAGTGCCAGGCAAAGACCACTGCCGAAGTCCAGGGCACCGAAGGCCAGAAGAACGAGTGTCGGCACCAGGAGCCCGGCCACCGGGATGGGGCGGCCTTGCTGTTTGCGCGCGAGGTCTCCGGGATCATCTCTGCCCAACCAAGATTGAGGCCAGCCCCTGGGTGACCAGAGAACCAGAGCACAGAGCAACAAGGAGATCGTCAGGCTTGCAAAGAAGAGGCTCATGTGCGGATTCCGTATCTCCCCTCTTTGCGGATGTAGGCCAGAACTCCGGGATCGAGCTCGACGCTGGAATCCTGGTTGGTCGCTCGTCCGGAAGAGCCGTGGGATCGTCGAGCATCGAGGTCATGAATCTTCTGGGCTGAGAGCTTGGACACTGTTGCGGGCGATCCTGTTGTCATAGTCATGTCGATGATGGCTTGCTAGAGCCAATCAGAGAGTGGCGCATCCCTGCACCATGCAATCCCTTGAATTCCTGCTGCTGAGCAACGCCGCAGGTGTTGCTCAGGCCCCTGGGGCGATAGACTAGCGCAGCAATCGTGAACAGCATCGACATTGCAGCCTTCGTAGCCTTCTTCGTCTTCGTCATCAGCTTCAGCCTCTGGAAGAGCCGCAAGCCAGCTGGCACAGCGCAGACGGAATCCGACTTTTTCCTCGGGGGGCGTTCGCTCACCTGGCCGATCATCGGGATCTCGATCGTGGCGGCCAACATTTCGTCAGAGCAGATGGTCGGCATGGCCGGGGCCGGGGCGGCGGAGCAGGGGCTGGCGGTCAGCGCATGGCAGTTGATGGGTTCGGTCTTCATCGTGCTGATCTCGATGACTCTGTTGCCGCGCTTCCTGAGGGCCGGGATCTATACGATGCCGGAGTTCTTGGAATACCGTTACAACCTGGCCGCGCGTAGCATCATGGCCATCTTGACGGTGCTGATCTATGTCGGCGTGCTGCTCACGGCCGTGCTCTATACCGGCGCGACGGCGCTGCAGATCCTGCTCGAGATTCCGATGCAGCAGGGAGTTTGGATCATCGGGGCGCTCGGCACGCTCTACGCGGCATCGGGTGGGCTCAAGGCGATCGCCTACGCCGACCTCGTGCAGGGGCTCGCGCTGCTCGTCTGCGGCATGATCATCTTCTTCGCCGGTCTCGAGGCCAGCGGTGGGTGGACGGAGTTCTCGAGCGCGAATGCGGACAAGTTGAAAATGCTGCTCTTCGAGGGGCATACAGGCTATGAGGACCTGCCTTGGCACAGTGTCTTCTCGGGCATGTGGATCGTCATGATCTACTACTGCGGGCTCAACCAGTTCATCGTCCAACGCAATCTGGCGGCCAAGACACTCCGGGATGGGCAGCTCGGCATGATCTTCGCCGGGGCGCTTTGGTTGTTGATCCCCTTCGCGATCGTCATGCCGGGTATCATGGCGGGCAAGCTCTTCGCCACTGAGTTGGCAGAGAAGAGCGACGCCGCTTATCCGCTCCTCATCAAGCATCTGATTGGGCCGGGCCTGCGTGGATTCATCTTTGCGGCCATTGCGGGTGCGATCGTCTCGACGCTGGCTTCGCTGCTCAACTCGGCTTCGACGATCGTCTCGATCGACATCTACCAGCGCCTCCTGCGTCCCGACGCGACGGAAAAGAGCATCGTGCGCCTCGGCCGCCTGCTGACCCTGGTCTTCGTCGTGCTGGCCTGCATCTGTGCGCCGCTGCTGAGCGACGATGTCTTCGAGTTCATCCAGAAGTTCCAAGGCTTCATCTGGCCGGGAGTCGTGGCGGCATTCCTGGGCGGATTCTTTTTGCCGCGAGCACCGGGCGCGGCTGGCGTCGTGGCCTTGCTGCTGGGGCCGTTGTGCTACATGCTGTTTCAGATCCTCAACAAGGACGGTCTCTTCAGCCAGGTCCTCGACGAACGCCTGCTGCACATGCACTACCTGACCCAGGTCTTGGCGTCCTTCGGCATCGTATTCGCGTCGATGATTGCGATCACGCTCTGGCGCCCCCTCGACGCGCCTCGCAAGCTGCCCGTGCGCGCAGACATCGCCGTTGAAACCGAGCCCGTCGTCAAGCTGGCGGGCGCTGCCGTGATCGCTGGCGTCATCGCCTTGTTCCTGATTTTCCGATAGACCTCCTGCCCTCGCCTGAGCATGCCCGTCACTGCCCGCATCGAGCCCCTCATCATTCCGACCTACGGCCTGGGAGCGCCGGAGAAGAACCCGATCTTCTTCGAGCGGCGCGTCTACCAGGGCAGCAATGGCAAGGTCTATCCTGTTCCCTACATCGACAAGGTCTGCGACGAAGCGCAGGACCTCAGCTACGAGTCGGTGCTGCTGGAGAACGACTTCGTGCGGCTCGTGCTGCTGCCCGAGATCGGTGGCCGCATCTTGATCGGCCAGGACAAGACGCATGGGGACTACGACTTCTTCTACCGCCAAGAAGTGATCAAGCCGGCCTTGGTCGGCCTCGCCGGCCCCTGGATCTCGGGAGGCGTCGAGTTCAACTGGCCGCAGCACCACCGCCCCGGCACCTTTTTGCCGAGCGACATGCACATCGAAAAAGAGCCGGATGGCGCGCGCACGGTCTGGCTCTCCGAGCATGATCCGATCACGCACCTGAAGGGCATGCATGGCATCCGACTGCGCCCCGACTCGTCGCTGATCGAGCTCTGCGTGCGGCTCTACAACCGCACGCCCTTGACGCAGAGCTTTCTCTGGTGGGCCAACGTCGCCGCGCGTGTGCACGCGCAGTACCAGTCCTTCTTTCCCCCCGATGTGCACTACGTGGCCGACCACGCCGTGCGCGCGACCGCGTCCTTCCCGCTCGCGGATGCGCCCTACTACGGCGTCGCCTACCAAGAGCGCCCGGGAGCCAACGACCTGACTCGCTACGAGAACATCCCGGTACCGACCAGCTACATGGTCTGCCAGACGGCCTTCGACTTCTTTGGCGGTTACGACCATGCTGCACGCGCCGGATTCGTCCATGTCGCCAGCCGCCACATTGCGCCCGGCAAGAAGCAGTGGACCTGGGGCAAGGCCGCCTTTGGCCAGGCCTGGGACCGCGAGCTCTGCGACGATGCCGCGCCCTATATCGAGTTGATGGCCGGGGTCTACACCGACAACCAGCCCGACTTCTCCTACCTGCTGCCCTACGAGACCAAGACCTTCTCGCAGTATTGGTGGCCCATCCAGGAGATCGGTCCACTCGTCCAGGCCAGCACGCGCGCAGCCTTGGCCTGCGAGATCGGTAGCCAGGGGGAGATCTCGCTTGGCCTCTGCGTGCCGACGCCGATCGCCGGCGCCACACTGCGGATCGAGGAGCGTGGCAAGATCATCGCGGAGCACGAGATCGCCCTCGCGCCCGGCGAGGCCTGGCAGAACAGCGAGACGCGCTGTGCCGGCGACAATGCGAGCGAACTGACGCTGCATCTCTTCGATGCCAGCGGACAGGAGATCCTTGGCTACCGGCCGGTGGACAGAAGCACGCTGAAGCGCGAGCGAGACGTCGCCCAGGCACCCGCGACCCCTTCTGAGATCACCTCCTGCGACGAACTCTTCCTCATCGGCGAGCATCTCGAGCAGTACCGGCACCCGACCCGCGATCCGGAAGCGTACTGGCAAGAGGCGCTCACGCGCGATCCTGGCGATGCGCGTTGCCACATGGCGCTCGGCAAACGTGCGCTCTCGCGAGGAGAACTGGAGAGTGCCGTGCAGCATCTGCGCCAGTCGATCGGCCGCCTGACGCAGTTTCATCCCAACCCCGTGAGCGGCGAGGCGCACTACTTCTGTGGCCTCGCGCTGCAGCGCCTGGAGCGATTGGACGAGGCCTACAGGCTCTTCTACAAGGCGACGTGGAACTACGAGTGGCGAGCGAGCAGCTACTACCAGCTGGCGACGATCGACGGCCGGCGCGGCGAATTCGACAAGGCTTTCGAGCTGCTCGAAGCCTCGCTCGAGACTGATCGCCAGAACAACAAGGCGCAGGTGTTGGAGGCCATCGTCCTGCGGAAACTCGGCCGCGTAGACGAGGCCAGGTGCGTGCTCGAGGCGCTGCTCGCAAGGGATCCGCTCGACCACTGGGCGCAGGCCGAACTGGCCAGGCACAGCGGCGATCATGGGGCCTTGCTGGCCAGCACACGCAACGATGCCCAGACCATGCTCGATCTGGCCTTCGACTACGCCGAGGCAGGCTGCTCGGCCGAAGCGATCGAGCTCCTCGAGCTGCACCAAATCCATGAGGTCAAGGAGGTCGCGGTGCCGAACCCGATGGGACGCACGGCGATGACGCTCTACCTGCAGGCTTGGCTGCACGATGCATGTCGCGACTCGACTGCAGCCGCGGCCGCATTCGGCAGAGCTCGTGCGCAAGCGTCCGCGCACTTCTTCCCCTCACGCCTTGAGGAGATGCTGGTTTTGGAGTGGGCCATCAGCAAAGCAGAGGGCGAAGCGAACGCAGACCCCTTGGCAGCCTACGCCCTGGGTAACTACTACTACGACAAGCGACGCCATGGCGATGCCATCCGTGTTTGGGAAGGCGCCGTGCACGCCGGCACCGACATCCCGCAGGTCTTTCGCAACCTGGGCATCGCCTATTGGAAGCAACAGCGCGACGGCGAGAAGGCGGTCGCGGCCTACCGCCATGCCATCGCCCTGGACCCGCGGGATGCGCGCCTCGTGAGTGAGTTCGACCAGCTCGCGGCCAAGCTCAGACGCCCGCTCGACGAACGCCTCGCCTCGCTAGAATCACAGCGTGAACTCGCCTTGCAGCGTGACGACGCGAGCGTCGCACTCGCTGATCTCTACACGCTCACAGGTCGCCCGCGCGAGGCACTCGACCTGCTGCATTCACGCCGCTTCCATCCCTGGGAGGGTGGCGAAGGCGCCGTGCTGCGCGCCTACACCAAGGCCTGCCTCGCGCTCGGGCGTGAAGCGCTTGAGCATCACAACGCGGCACTGGCTCTCGAGCACTTCACGAGTGCCAACGAGACACCCGCCTCGCTCGGCGAGGCCTACCACCCGCTCCAAGCCAGGGCAGATCTGCGCTACTGGCGAGGCCTGGCTCTGAAGGACCTCGGCCGAGACGACGAAGCCATGGCAGAGTTCCGGCTCTCCGCCGAAGAAGCAGGCGACTTCTCCGCCATGGCTGTCATCGAGCACAGCCCCCTCAGCTACTACCGCGGCCTGTCCCTGCTCGAACTCGGTCGCCAGGACGAAGCCGACGCGCTCTTCCACGCTCTTCTGGCCTTTGGCGAGCGCGGCCTGACCCGCGTTGCCGAACTCGACTACTTCGCGACGAGCCTACCCGAGCTTCTCGTCTTCGACGAAGACCTGCAAGCGCGCAACGACGCCGAGATGCACCTGCTGATCGCACTGGCCCAGCACGCGCTGGGGCGGAACGACGAGGCCCGCTTGCACCTGTCCAAGTCACTTGACGTGGTCAACGATGAACAGCATGCACATGACCTGCTCGCGGAACTGAACAGCTGATCGAAGTCGACAGGCTCCTTTACCGCATCCAGAGGACCTCGTGCGCTCCGTATCTTCGGGCTTGTCCATGACGGCAGGCCTCAGCTCTGTAATCGTTCAATTGTGCGTTGTTGGGGCGCGCATCCAAGATGGAATCATGGAGTTGATGCGGAGCGCCTGATCCATGGCTGGTTCTGATGGTGGCCAAGTTTCACCAGGGATCTGGAATGCGAGCCTTGAGCTGTCTATCCTGAGGTCGATCTACGTATGCTGTGGTGTCGACATTGTCTTCGGGACACGGTGCGGATAAATCTTCGGTGATGTAGCCGCGCCTCCGAATCTTGGCTGATGGGCCAAAGGCATTCATGGTACCCGGTCCTGTGGGCGCCCTACTCCTCCTTGGTGATCTCAATGAGACTTCGCTCCTTCACGGTCCTGCTGGGCACAGCCATTACGGTTGGGGTAGGCATCTGGATCTGGACCTCCGACCCCTCTGACTCGCTTACGACCCACCCGGATGACGCATCCCAGCTTGTCTCTCAGCAGGATGGACCGGGTGATGGCTCACGGGAGAGTGAAAATGCCGCTTCTCGTTCTGCCGATGATCCTCAGACTAGTAAGCGAATTGCAACAGAGCCCGAGGTTGGCGAAAGCACGAGCACAGATCCGCAGGCTCTCGCGTTGCCGAAGATGGTACGGGAGATGATGTTCAGGATGCTGAAAGCTGGTATCGAGACTTCAGAGAAACAGTACAGTGATCTGCTTCGGGACTGGAAGAGCGGCGCTCATCGCGGACCGGACGATCTGAAGGAGGAAGCTGAGATGTCATACGACATCGAGATCTCCCGAAGTGAGTTGCGTGCTTTTCGAGCAGGGCACTATCTTGTCACACATGCGAACGACGATACGAGCGGGTTCGTTGATGCAGCCTACACATCAACGAAGTACATGAGCCTCTTTGCCGTGGACGGGAAGTTCTACGACTTGACGATCAAGTGGAAAGCCGGGAAGAATTCACGGGAGGCAGCGGACTTGAAGAGAATGAGCGAGATAGAGATGAGTATCGACGAAGCATGGTGTGTCGAGTTCAACTCCAAGCCTCTGCATACCCGGAGAGTTCTCTATGAGAATGAGATGGTTCTTCGCAAGAAAGTTCGTGAATGCCGCCGGAAGCCGGAGCCAAGCTTGGAGGAGGCCAAAGCCTGTAGCAAGTTGTCTCAGGAGCTCTTTCCTTCTGGCATTCTCATCAATCAGAAGACGCTTCTGGCTCGCGTGTATCGACGGTGAAAAGGATGAACAGGATCGCGCGGAGCATCGCTGTCAGTTCCTCTGCCATCCTGGCGCGTTACCGCTTGGTCCGGTGATCCCTGCGGGTTCATCCCTGGTCCTAGACGCGGGTGATCCTGAGTCGCATCACGCGGTAGGGGCTCGCAATGGATCCACTACAGGGTCGTCGAACTGGGCGCTCGAGAGCCGCGCAGAGACACTCCGCGTCATGGGCGACCCTACCGCCTCTGGACTCGTCGTGTCCCCTCGGAGCATCTCCTGATTCGCTCAATAGAGCCGAGAACCTGCTCTTACGCAACCCCCAGGGTGGCCACCCGAGCACAGACATGGCTCGACTGGGCGCGCGGTATCGCTATGACAGGGAGTCATGACCACGATACACAGCGGCCTTGTTTCCATCGGCCTTGCCGGAATGGCCCTGGCCTGCACCTCGTCCGCCCCCGGGGGGGCCGCTCCCCAAGATGTCGGATTTCCGCATCCGACACCAGCCCAGCTGGCCTGGCAGGAGGCAGAGCTCGGCGTTCTCATCAGTTATGACCTCCATGTCTTCGATGAGAAGCACTACAACCAGCGGCTCAACCGCAAGAAGCCGGTCGAGAGTCTGGAGATCTTCGAGCCGGCCCAACTGGATACCGATCAGTGGGTGAGTACGGCAAAGGCCATGGGCGCTCGCTTCGCGATTCTGACAGCGTCTCACGAAACCGGCTTTCGTCTTTGGCAGTCCGACGCCAACCCATACTGCCTGAAAGCCGTCAAGTGGGGAGACGGCAAGAGGGATATCGTGGAGGAGTTCGTGGCCTCGTGCCGCAAATACGGAATCAAGCCAGGCATCTATCTGGGAACGCGATGGAATTCGCATCTGGGCGTCTGGAACTTCCGGGTCACCGAGCGCAGTCCTCTCAGCCAGGCGCAATACAATGACTTGATCGAGAAGGAGGTCGCCGAGATCTGCAGTCGTTATGGTCAGTGGTTCGAGGTGTGGTTCGATGGGGGAGCATTCGGACCGGAGAAGGGGGGGCCGGACGTGCTGTCCGTGTTCAAACGCTGCAAGCAGAAGGGAGTTTTCTATCACAACCACGAGCGGGCCGACGTCCGTTGGGGAGGCAGCGAGTCCGGACGTGTGCCCTACCCCTGTTGGGCGACATTGCCCTTCCAGGGATACTCGCGATTCAATGCCAAGCTCCAAAAGAGTGGTTTCTCGCTCTTGAAGCACGGAGATCCCGAGGGCAAGGTGTGGTCCCCAGCGATGTCCGACGCGCCTCTGCGCAAGCATGAGTGGTTCTGGGATGCCGGAGATGATCCCAAGGTCCGATCACTCAAATCGCTCGTCAACATGTACTACGGATCGGTGGGGCGGAACTCGACGTTGATCGTTGGGTTGACCCCGGATCGCCGTGGGCTCATTCCGGATGTAGACGTGAAGCGTTGCCGCGAGTTCGGAACTGCGATCGCGCGGACTTTCTCAAGCCCGATCAGCAGCACATCGGGACATGGTGAGCCACTCGAGCTGGACCTTCAGGGATCACGGATCATCGACCACGTCGTCCTGCAGGAGGACATCGCGCAGGGCGAGCGCGTACGCCAATACTCTCTCGAAGTCCACGACTCAGGGCGATGGAGGGTTCTGGCAGAAGGCACCTGCATCGGGCACAAGCGCATCCACCACTTTGCTGCGCGGCCGGCCGACCGTCTGCGACTGCGCATCCCATCATCCCTGGGGGATCCACGGATCAAGACCTTGGCGGCCTACGGACCTGCGGAGCCCAGGCCTCTCGCACAGCAGATCAAGTATCAAGGAGTCGTTCTTCGCGATCCAGGGTTCCATGTCTGGGGAAGCTCTCCCATCATCGGCCCCGAGGGAAAGATCCACTTGTTCTCGGCTCGGTGGCCTGTGACCGCCAGGTTCGATCCAGGTTGGCGTACGCACAGCGAGATTGCGCACTATGTCGCGGACAAGCCCGAGGGACCGTTCGTGTTCCAGAACGTCGCGCTCGTTGGAACCGGAAAGGACAGCTGGGATCGTTTCGGGATCCACAACCCCGCCATTCACAGGGTAGGCGACCGTTACGTGTTGCTCTACATCGGCAACGATGGCAGGAAGAGGCACCCGGCCAATCAACGCATAGGTATGGCAACGGCCAGATCCCTGTCGGGTCCATGGCGACGTATCGGAAGGGATGGGCAGATCCTGGCACCATCCACGGATCCGAAGCACTGGACCTTCCGTGCTGCCAATGGCGTGAACAACCCGGCCTTTCTCCAACATCGGGATGGCCGGTTCCTCCTCTACTACAAGTCCAGCCACGGCAGAATGGGCCTCGCCGTGGCCAATCGACTGGAAGGACCCTATGTCCACCAGAAGCTGCCCGTCACCAAGAACGCAGTCGCGATCGAAGACGGGTACGCTTTCTACTGGGACAACCGGATTTGCTTGATCACGACCGACAACCACGGGATCAAGAGACGTGGCGGCGGTCTACTCTGGCAGTCCAAGGACGGCCTGGCCTTCGATCCCGACCCCACACTTGCCTTTGGCCTCCTCACTGACTACGTGTCACCACTTCCGAAGAAGAGCCGGCACCACTACGGCCGTGGGCCCAAGTTCGAGCGTCCCCAGGTCCTGATGCGCGAGAATCGCCCTGATTTCATCTATCTTCCCTCTGGAACGAACATCGAAGGGGGTAGTGGGTCGATCGTCTACCTCCTCGAGATCGCTCACTGACGAGACCCGTGCAAAAATAACTTCCCCTTCTGGACGGCCGTGTCGCTCTAGCCCGGATGATTCATGAGATCGTTGTGAGCAAGTACGAGATCGGCGCAGCCGAGCTCGTTGTTGCGGTCTGACGAGCGCATTTCGAGTTCAGGGCGGCTGCGCGAGATATGAGGCG
>JAJRTL010000400.1 GCA_024278315.1 Planctomycetota bacterium
GTGCTCTGACCACAAGGTGGGTCAGGGCACTTTTTTTTGTACGAAGAGAAGAATGCCGAGTGTTCGGCATGGCTTTTGGTATTCCTATCGACATGCGAAAGACGCACTTCCAGCCCCGGATCTCACTCCTTGCAGCCTCCCTGATCCTGAGTGCCTGCTCGGCCCCCAACTCGGCACTTGAGGACGAGGCGGTCTCCTACCCGTCACCGCCCGACCCTCCCCGGGTCCAGTTCCTTCGCTCCTTGAGCTCAGGAAGCGAGATTGAGCCCGGACGATCCTCCCTGGATGCCATGCTCTTCGGGGATCAGAAGGAGGGAGAGAAGCCCATCGTGAAGCCTACGGCCATCACGGTCAGCGAGGGCATGATCTACATCTGCGACAGCCAGGTGGGGGGGGTCTACCGGATCGATCTCAAGGGCAGCAAGCTCGATCTGATTCGGCCCAAGGGACGAGGAGGCCTTCAACAACCCACGGGTATCTACATCGATCCACTCCCGGAGGTCCCCGAGGATGCAGCACAAGGAGGGGATCCAGAGAATCCACCGGCAGCTCGAGAGATCTTCATCTCTGACAGGGGCAGACGACAGGTCACGGTCTATGACCTCAAATGGAATCTCCTGCGGGAGCTAGGCCCCTGGGCAGACGATTCGAGCCCACAGGATCTCGAAGCCACCAAAGACAAGATCTACATCGCGGACAGCAGGGGCTCCTGCGTCCGGGTCGTGGATCGTAAGACGGGCAAGCAGCTGTACACCCTCGGTGATGGCAAGGAACGAGCCACCGAACTCAAGGCGCCTACAAGCTTGAGCCTGGACGCTGAGGGGAATGTCTTCGTCGTCGATACGATTCGCAGCAGGATCCAGGTTTGGAACAAGGATGGAGAGTTTCTGAGAAGCATCGGCGGCGGTGGTGATGCTCCCGGCTTCTTTGGGCGCCCCAAGGCCATCAAGATCTCCGACCCCACGATCTGGGTCATCGACAGCGCGTTCGAAAACTGCCAGATCCTCGACTTCAACGGTCGGCCGCTCATGTTCTTCGCCGAAGGCGGCAATGGTCCAGGACAGCTCTATCTCCCACGCGCGATCTGGATTGGAAGCGAGGGACTGGACCTCTTCAAGGACTACATCGATGAGGACTTCGTCGCAGAGAAGCTAATCATCATCGCTAATCAATATGGTTCCAGGAAACTCAACTTCTACGCCTTCGGCAAGTCCAAGAAGTTCCAATACCCAGACACTCCCTTGCCAGAACGGCCAAGCAAAGCGAAGCCAACGGCAGGAAACGAGACAGGCAGATAGCCAGACAAGGCGGCGAATCGCAGAAGTTCCATGGAAGCGGCAAAAGACACAGCAACGGCTGACATACAGAAGGGCAGGATGGCAACTGTCGGCCCAGGGTTCCTCCCCCAGAGCCAGAGTTCGCCTCCGGAGATCCAGATGAACGAGCCCGCCCTCCCCAAACGCGCTTGGAAGCAGCCGTCGCCCCAGATCCGACGCACAGAGGTGCTGGCCAACCTCCGTTGGCTGGTTCGCCTGAGGTGGCTCGCGATCGTGGCCATCATGTGCGCTCTCTTGATCGCGCAGAAAGCGGGTTGGATCCAGGGCCTGGGTCATCCCTTGCTGGGAGTCGCCCTCCTCCTCCTCTTCAACACCTGGTGCTTCGTCACACGGTGCCGTCAGGGAGATGCGGATCCAAGCAACAAGAAACTGTTGTGGATCCTCTTCCTGCAGTTGGAGGTCGACCTCCTCGTGCTGACCTACCTGGTCCACGCCACAGGTGGAGTCGAGAATCCCTTCGTCCTCATGTATGTGTTTCCGGTGGCTCTCGCGGCCATTCTTCTCCCGGGACGAATGGCCCTCCTGGTCTGCGGCTCCGCCATCCTCCTCTACTCGGGCATGATCCTCGGCGAGCTCGTGGAGACAAAGTCCCACCGCCCATTCCCCGGCTTCCTGGAAGAGCTTGCCATCGACGGCGAGCACTACAGGATGCTGAACAGCAAGACCTACGTCCTCGCACTCGCCTCTGCGATGGCTCTCACGCTGACCGGCATCGTGTATTTTCTCCAGACCTTGACGAGAGCCAGACGACGAAGCGAACGAAAACGGCATCAGCATGAGCTGGTCGCACGATCCCGCGAACGCATGGCACGAGTAGGAACCGTGGCCGCCGGTCTGGCACACAGCATCCGCAATCCCTTGCATGGCATCCTCAACTGCGTAGATCTACTCGAGGACAGCGTCCATGACCAGGAGGCCTCAGCCACCCTGGAGCTCATGAAGGAGGGACTCACGCGGATCGAGAGCGTGACCTCGCGCCTCCTGACTCTGACACGGGAAGCTCCGATTTCGCCCCAGCTCGAAGACCTGAACACCCAGGTCCTGGATACGGTGCATATGTTCGAACTACGTTCCAAGGACAAGGAAACCCGCATCCACAAGAAGCTCGACCCCTTCTTGCCCAAGATCCACCTGGACGGCAATCGTTTCCACGAAGCCTTGTTCAATATCATCGACAATGCGCACGACGCGATGGGCGATCACCCTGGCGAAATCCTGGTTCGGACCTATCGTATCCAGGAACCCTTCGAAGGAGCAGCCGTGGAGGTCCGGGACAGTGGCGAAGGGATCAGCGAGAAGGATCTGGAAAAGATCTTCGACCCCTTCTTCACGACCAAACCCATCGGTGAAGGGACGGGTCTCGGCCTGGGCATCGCTCGCCGTGTCATCGAAGAGCACGGAGGCGCACTGCGCGTCACGAGTATCCAAGGCAAGGGAACCAGCATGATCATCCTGCTGCCCAAAGAAGACGAGGACGGCCTGATGGAGGGCGGAAACCAGTGACTGATTCTTTTCGCGTCCTTGTCTTGGACGACGAGCGGCTGAGTCGAGTCACTACGGCTCAACAGCTGAGAAAGCTCGGCTACCAAGCTGACGCTGTCGACAACCCCTTTGCAGCACTCAATCGTCTCGACGAAGAACGATGGGACGCGGTCCTGACCGATCTACGCATGCCCGGCATGACGGGCATCGAGTTCCTGCTGAAAGCACACGAGAAGCATTCGGACCTCCATGTCATTGTCATGACCGCATATGGCACCGTGGAGACGGCTGTCGAAGCCATGAAGGCCGGAGCGGTCGACTACCTTGTCAAGCCCTTCAAGATCGAAGAGTTGGAATTGCGCCTGGAGCGCATCCAGGAGACAGCCAAGACCCGCCGGCAGCTTCTGACCTTGCAGAAGAAGATCGGAGAGGACGATTGGCATTTCGGTCTCGTGGGTAGAGCGCCCGGTATCCGACAAGTCGTGGAGAGGATCCGTATCTTCGCCGATCATGATGCCCCCATTCTGATCACAGGAGAGACTGGAACGGGAAAAGAAGTCGTGTCACGTGGGTTGCATGAAGCAAGCTCCAGGAGGGACGCCGCGTTCGTTCCCATCGCTTGCGGAACGATTCCGGGCGAGTTGGCCGAGAGCGAGCTTTTTGGGCATGAGAAGGGTTCCTTCACGGGCGCAGCCTCCCGGAGGCTCGGGAGTTTCGAGCGGGCAGATGGTGGCACACTCCTGCTCGATGACATCGACGACCTGCCCCTGGCCATCCAAGTCAAACTCCTGCGCATCCTCCAGGAAGGTACGTTGACGAGGGTGGGAGGCACCGAGGAGATCCATGTCGATGTCCGCGTCATCGCGACGAGCAAGGTCGACCTCGCCAAGGCAGTCGAGAAAGGGGAGTTTCGAGACGACCTCTTCTATCGCCTCCGAGGACTCGAGATCCATCTCCCCCCTCTGAGGGATCGGGGTGATGACGTCCTGCTCCTTGCCAACCACTTCCTGAGGATGACAGCTCTGCGCGAGGACAAGGAGGCGGAGATTCCCGCCATGTCCACCAGTCTGGCTCATGCCCTGCGCACCTATCATTGGCCGGGAAACGCCCGAGAGCTGCGACGAGCCATGGAGTCCGCATTCATCCTCTCGCGGGGGGACGAAATCAAACCCGAGCACCTACCACTCTTTCTCTCGACCAGCCAGAAGGAGGACGGGCACGAACTCTTCAGCCTTCACCTGGATGACCTCGAGGAGGTTCCGTTCCATGCACTCATGGACAGATTCGAGGAGCTTGTCCTGCAGTGGGCGCTGACCAAGGCTCAAGGTCAACAGAAGCGAGCCGCCGAGCTGCTCGGCATCCCGAGGACGACTTTCCAGAGCCGCATGACCCGGATTCGGCCTCAGGACAACTCCCAGAAGAGCTAGCCCGAGCTCGACTCGGGTCGCCGAGATCCCGGCCTACGCCGAAACCTCGGCAAACCAGCCGAGATACCGGCAGCAGACCTATCTCCCGATCGTGATGTGGACGCCGTTGCTGACCTGTGTCTTGGCGGGCCAGGACAGGACATCCAGAGCAAAGAACTGGAGGACGGCCGGCTTCCCGAGCAGGCTGACCTGATTGGGAACCCCCAGAACCGTGCCCCAGGCCTTGCCGGGCAGGTTGCCGATGATCAACGAGTATTGGGCCAGGTCGAAATAGGCAAAGCTGCCGGGAACGAGCGGGGCCAAGGGAGTCGGCGCGCTGAGCGGCACACCGAGAAAGAGGACGCTCAGAGGGTTGGCAAGCTCGGTGGCCCCCTTGATCACCACATTGGCACCAATCAAGGGGTCGGTCGCGCTGAGCGCCGATGCCCCGGAGACCCGCCCGATGGCCTGAGCCGTGCCCCCATTGAAGAGTCTCGCCAAGCGATAGTCGGGATGGTTACTGGAGCGTGCAGAGAAGTAGACCGCTGCGCTCTCCACCGCGAACTGCTCCCGGCCATTCCGATAGTTCGCAGGCAGGCTACTGCCTCCCGACCCCGGGTTGAGCTGGAAGATCTGGGCACTCTTTCGCGTGACATCGAAGAAGATCGGCTCGACGCCATAGTCGACACTTGCCGACATATGGTCACCCGCAAAATACAAGCGTCGACTCCCCACGGCGGTGAGCGCCGTGGGAAAGGTGCTGTTGACACCTGGGAAGAAGTCGAGGTAGAGGCTCGTGCCGGAAGCCGTACCGTCCGAGACGTGGATCTCGTAGCCAGTGGCCGGTTGGAAGGAAGAAAACCAGAGCCTTCCGTCCTGGACGGTCAGCGAGCGTGCATAGCCACTCGCCTTGCCCGCGAGGGAATCCTTGACGAGTTGCGTGCCAGCAGGTGTGCCATCACTGACCCAGAGCTCCCTCCCCGTGCTGGCCGTGTAGGCCTCGAAGTAGACCTTGCCCTTGTATCCGGTGAGGGATTTCGGAAAACCGGAACCCGGCCCCACGACGATGTCCTTGACCAGCCGCGTCCCCGCCGAGGTCCCATCGCTGATCCACAGCTCCTGTCCGCTGCTGCCTGAGAATGCCCGAAAGAGAAAGCTCTTTCCTCGACCAAGCCTCGCGAAGCCCGTGGGATACGAGGAACGCGTCCCGGTCTGTATGTCCTTCACGAGATACGTGCCCTTGACCGTGCCATTCGTGCACCAAAGCTCGATGCCACGACTCCCGTCGTTGGCTGCGAAGTAGATCTTGTCGCCGATCCGCGTCAGATCCGTTGGCCGGGATCCCAGGCTGCCCTTGCGCAGATCCAGCAGGCGCGTCGTCCCCTTGCTCGTGCCATCGCTGACCCAGAGCTCGACGTCGTTTCCGGAATGGGTCGCGGAGAAGTAGACGCGATTGCCCAATCGGCAGAGAAAGGCAGGATAGGAGCTATGGGCCTTCGAGCCGGTCGACGCTCCCGCATAGATGTCCTTGAGCAATCGGGTCCCGGAAGCTGTACCGTCACTGATCCACAACTCGCTCCCCGCCCCTCCCTTGCTCGTGTCCCCGCCATTGGTGGCCTGGAAGAGGAGCCTTCCGAACAGGGACTCCACGTAGCTCACGCCATCATCTTCGGTGGGAGGGGGCCCTGTGAAGCGGTTGATGTCGATCTTCTTGGTCGTGGCTGCGGTTCCCCGCGTGACCCATAGCTCGTCTCCGGTGCCGTCGTTCGCCCGGAAGGCGATCTGACCCGGACCGATCAGGGAGAGATTCCAGGCATTGCCATAGAGCGCTCCCTGGTTCACATCTACGAGCGTGGAGGCAGTCTTTCCGTCCGTGATACAGATCTCCCATCCTGTCCCTGCCGTCACGTCCTTTCCCATGAACAGGACAGAGCCCGAGAGGACTTCCAGGTAGAGGGGTGCTGATCGCGAGAGGCCAGACGGAGAAAAGCGAGAGGTCCCGGCAGTCGTCCCATCACTGGTCCAGATCTCATGGCCCTTACCGGTCCAGGCCCCCCAGTACAGCTTCTTGCCATCGCTTACGGCGTAGGAAATAGAGCTCGATCCCTTCCCCTTGAAGATGTCGCGCAGGAGGAAGGTGCCCGCTGTGGTGCCATCCGTGATCCATGGTTCATAGCCCAATGCGTCCGTTCGCCCCCGGAAGAGGACCTTGTTTCCCAGGCTCGTCCCATACCAGGTCTCGGTTCCGCTGTTGCCGCGCTTCTTGTCCACATCCAGCACCAGGAAGGTCCCGTTCGCTGTCCCGTCCGTGACCCACAGCTCCCGCCCCGTGTCCTTGGTCTCCGCAGTGAAGATCATCTTGCTCGAACCCAACCTCTGAAATGCAGAAGGGTTGGAATCCAGGCGTCCTGGGTAGACAACCTTGACGAGCCGCGTCCCCAGGGTCGTCCCATCACTGGCGAACAGCTCGTTGCCATAGATACCGTCGTTGGCCTGGAAGAACACGGTTTTGCCATCCTGCGTGCTGCGAGCTTCCCGGATCGAAGAACCTGCAGGTCCGGGCCGGATGTCCTTGAGGAGCTTCGTTGTCGCGGCCGTCCCACCCGAGGCCCAGAGCTCATCCCCTTTCACACCGTCATCTGCGCTGAACAGGACCTGGCTCCCCACTCCTGCCAGGTCGTGGACCTTGGAACTGGCAGGCCCCACGACGAACTCCTTGACCAGCCTCGTACCCGCAGCACTCCCGTCGCTGAACCACAGTTCGCGCCCGGTCTTGGTCTGGAAAGCTGTGAAGAAGACGCCCTTCGTCGTCGCCGTCATCTCGGCGGGAGAAGAGCTCCCCACACCTGGCTCGATGTCCTTCACCAGGACCGCCTGCTTCCCATCACTCTTGAAGAGCTCGTATCCGCCCGCATCCGTTCTGGCCGTGAAGAAGAACCAGCTGCCCACACGAACCCACCGACGCGCACTCTCCACCGGCGTTCTACGCGCTGCGTGAGGATAGGACGGTGTCCTGGGGATGGCCTTGTTGGTGTTGATGTCGGTCACGAATCCGGCAGCGGTCTGCCCA
>JAJRTL010000401.1 GCA_024278315.1 Planctomycetota bacterium
GCCATCCAGGAGTACCGCGTGTTGCTGTTGGATCAGCGCGGCACCGGACGCAGCAGCCCGATCACGCCCGAGAGCCTCGCAGTCTTCGAGAGCCCGGAGGGGCAGGCCGAGTATCTGACGCACTTCCGCGCCGACAGCATCGTGGCCGACGCGGAGTGCATGCGCCGAGAGCTCGTGGGCCAGGACCGCCCGTGGACCGTGCTCGGCCAGAGCTTCGGCGGCTTCTGTTGCGTGCACTATCTCTCCGTGGCCCCCGAGAGCCTGAGTGCCGTGTGGATCACCGGCGGGCTGCCCGGCCTCACGACGCCGATCGAGACAATCTATCAGCACACCTACAATAAGCTCATCGAGAAGAACGAGCACTACTACGCGCGCTATCCCGGCGATGTCGAGCGTATCCACAAGATCGCAGCATTCCTGGCCAGCCACGACGTCCGCCTTCCGGATGGCTCCCCACTGACCGTGCATGGTTTCCAAGCGCTGGGGATTGGCTTTGGCATGAGCGATGGCTACGAGCCTCTTCACTACCTGGTGGAGAGCGCCTTCGTCGAAGGACCGAGCGGCCCGACCTTGGGCTATCCCTTCTTGCGGGGTGTGCAGAACGCGACCGCATACGACACCAACCCGATCTACGCTCTCCTCCACGAGGCCATCTATGCGCAAGGCTCGGCCAGCAGCTGGTGCGCTGCGCACCTGCGCGCCGACCTCCCTCAGTTCGACGAGCAGGCCGACCCGCTCTTCTTCACGGCGGAGATGATCTACCCCTGGATGTTCGAGGAGGACCAGGCTCTCCAAGGCATGCGCCAGGCCGCCGATCTCCTCGCCGCCAAGAGCGACTGGCCCAGGCTCTACGACGCCGACAGGCTCGCGGCCAACGAGGTCCGCGTAGCTGCAGCCATCTATCACGACGATGTCTACGTCCCGGTAGAGCTTTCGCTGCAGACCGCGCGCAGCATCCGTGGTATCCGCACCTGGGTCACCAACGAGTATGAGCACAATGGATTGCGTGCCGATGGGGCTCGCGTCCTGGGGCGCCTGCGCGACATGACCCGCGGCATTCTCTAGCCCGGACGATTCATGCCCTCGATACCCGTAACGATCTCATGAATGACGATCTCATGAATCATCCGGGCTGAGAGCGCGGCGGCTCCGAGGGCTCAGTCGAGCCCCTTCGGGGACTGATAGAACCTCATTTCTGCAGGCTCATTGCTAACCAAGGCCCAGGACTCGGCCGGCAGCTCGAGGGTACAGACCGCGCAGGTTGCAAAACTCAGCGAGTCAGAGTGGAGCAATCGCGAACCGAAGTCGCTGATCGTAGGGTTGTGGCCGACGAGCAGAACGCTCTCCAGTCGGTCTTCGAGCGACTGGACTCCCTCCAACCAAGCCTGCGCACCCCGATAGTAGATCCAATCCTCGATGCGGATGTTCTTCGCCTCAAGGCCGAAGGCCTGCGCCATGGCTTCCGCCGTGCTGCGCGCGCGCTGCGCTGGGCTCGACAGGATGAGGTCAGGCGGGGCGATCTGCTGCGCCAACCACGCGGCCATGCGGGGCGCATCACGCAAGCCGCGAGGGTTGAGCGGACGGTCGATGTCCTGCATACCGGCATCGCCCCAGCTCGACTTGGCGTGGCGCACCAGGGTGAGGATGCGTGTCTTCGTCATCTTGGCTCCTTTCTCCCTCAGACCCACGAGTTGGTGAGCAGTTCTCCGATGCCGCCTGCCCCAGGAATGATGTACTGATTGTCGTTGAGACCTCGCTCCTGTTCGGGCCACATGCCAGGCACACTCTTGAGGGCTTCGGGCGTCGACAAGCCACGGTCCAATCGCCCGGCATAGATCTGGAGCTCCTCGTCCAGTCCCTTCAGGCGCTGGATGGCCTCGGGCGTCACCATGAGATGGGCCGCCACAAGGCTCCGCGGAGATCCTCCGTTGAGTTCGCGGTAGATCTCCGCGCATCGCGCAATCGTCCCCCCGGTGGCGCCCATCGGATCCGGGATCAGAACAACGGAGTCACCGACCGGCCCTCCGATCTTGGATCCATCGAATCGCACACCACAGACCTTGCCCTCTTCATCCGTGATGCGGCTCATGTTCAGGAAGTCCAGTCGCACGTTCTCGGGAGGCAACACCCGGCAGGCTTCCTCGTAGCAGATCTGGGCCGGAAGGATCCCTCCTCGGATGACCGCCACGATCACGAGCTTGGTCGACTGGCAGAGCATCGGCCCCACATACTGCGCACGGGGCTCGGTCGCCGACATCCGCGTCGCACGCCTCTCCTCGACGATGGGGACCTGCTCACTCAGGATGCCCGTCAACAACAAGCGATACGCGGCCCGCACCAACTCCGGAACCTCACGCACCGGAGTGTCCGGCGAACCAATCCGCACCAGCAGGGTCCGGAGCCAAGCGTCGTTCGAGATGTGTACCTGTTCGCCATACATATGTTGGAGTGCCATCCCCCCACCCTACGCCCCCACCCCAAGTGATGGCAAAGGGGACAGGCCCCTTTTCGAGCACATACTGCGGCTCCAGAAACCGCAGTAGCTCAGGTGGATGGCAAGCATAGGAAAGTGATGGACAAGGGGCCTGTCCCCTTATTGCGCACATGCGCTAGGTGTGATCGGGGATGAGGGGGACGAAGCGGACCTTGCCGAGATCTTCGTCGACGAAGGTGTGCTGCGAGCGGCGGAGGCGGCGGATCAGGTGCTGGTCCCTCGACGTCTTGCCGACGGGCATCACGAGGCGGCCACCGATCGCGAGTTGCTCCGCGAGGCAGGGTGGGACCTCTGGACCACAAGCGGCCACGGAGATCGCATCGAAGGGCGCTTGCTCTGACCAGCCGAGGGTCCCATCCCCGTGACGCGTATGGATGGACTCATATCCGTTGCGCACCAAACGCTTGTGCCCCAGCTCCGCCAGCCACTCCAAACGCTCGATCGTATAGACCTCGCCCGCAACCTCGCAAAGGACCGCTGCCGCGTAGCCAGAGCCCGTCCCGATCTCAAGCACGCGATCCGTGGGTGCGAGCTCCAGAGCATCGACCATGAGCGCAACGATGTAGGGCTGCGAGATCGTCTGCCCCTCTTCGATCGAAAGGGCGCGGTCCTCGTACGCGGAATTGCGGATCTCAGAGGGTACGAAACCCTCCCGCTTCACGGCGCGCATCGCATCCAGCACGCGGGCAGAACGAATTCCACGCCGCTCGATCTGTTGCTCGACCATTGCGAGCCGGCGCGCCACGAAATCTTCCTGCGCGACCACGGTGACCCTCAGATCGGGTGAGACAAGGACATGAGGTCAGGCCCCCAGGCTCGTATCGGTGGCGATGTCGCGCAAGATGTCGATGGCGCGCTTGAGCGTCTCGTCGGAGGCCGCGAAGGAGAGGCGGAAGTTTCGGTTTCGCTCCGAGAAGACCGAGCCGGGCACGACGAGAAGCTCCCGTGCAATGCAGGCATCCATGAAGGTCTTGAGATCGAGATGGTCGGGCAGCGCGGGGAACATGAAGAATGCGCCCTCGGTATTGACCGTCGGGTAGTGCTCGGAGATCCCTTCGTAGACGAGCTTGCGCTTCTGTCGGTAACTCTCGCGCTGGTCGCTGAAGTCCAGCCAGAGCCCCTCGGCTACGCCCCACTGCGCCATGGAGGGTGCGCAGGTGTAGCTGAACTGCTGGATCATGTGGCACTTCTCGATGAAGTTCCGCGGCCCAAACATCCATCCGATGCGCCAGCCGGGCACGCCCATGTTCTTGGATGCGCCGCCGAGCACGAGGCAGTTGGACGTGAACTCCCGCGGACTCACATGCCGCCCCTCATAGACGAAGTCCTCATAGATTTCGTCGCTGATCAGCAGGAGGCCATGGTCATCGACCAGCTTCGCGAGGGCCCGCGCCTGGTCCGCACGCATCACCTGGCCGGTCGGATTGCAGGGACTGTTGACGAGGATGGCCCGCGTCTTCTCGTTGATCAGAGGTCGGATCCTCTCGGCATCCACGTGCAGGTCCGGATAGGTGTCGTAGCAGACGGCCTTGGCCCCCACGAGCGTCGCCAGCTGGCGGTACATGACGAAGTAGGGGTCGGGGATCAGGATCTCGTCATCCTGATCGAGCGTCGCCATGAACGAGATCGTCAAGGCACCCGAGACACCAGACGTGACCATGACATCCAGCTCATCCCCACCGAAGCGATCCCAACGTTGCCCATACTTCTCCAGCAGCCCCACACGCAGGGGCTCGATGCCTTGGGTCACGGTGTATCGATTGCGCCCCTCCAGGATGGACCGCATGGCCGCATCCCGGACGGCAGCGGGCACCTCGAACTCAGGCTGGCCGATGGAGAGATCCACAGGATTCTTCATCTTCTTGCCGAGAGCGAAGAACTCCCGGATGCCACTGGGCTTCAGGGAAGTCAGCCGCTTGGAAAAGCGATAAGGATCCGCACTCGATGTCATGTTCTTGTTGTCCTTTCTTGGACCACCAGCTTAGCAGGCCTTTGCCACTGAACAGGAGACAAAGAGAGGAGATCGGAGACCTCCCCCGCTAGGATCTCGCAAGAAGCCCACGGACGCCTATCCCCGAGAGACTGATGCAGCAGACACCCTACTGGAATCCTCGCCACGAAACCATGAGCCGCGAAGAGCTTACGGAGCTGCAACTCCACAAGTTCCGCGCACTTCTTGCCTGGGCCATCGAGAAGGTGCCCTTCCATCGCGATCGGCTCGCAGCCGCAGGCGTCACACCGGAGGACATCCGGACGATGGA
>JAJRTL010000402.1 GCA_024278315.1 Planctomycetota bacterium
CTCTTCCAGGATGGCGTCACGATCACCTGGCTCATGGGTGAGAGCTTCATCCTGGATACGGCTCGACGCACCATCGTCCCCGAACGCCTGACCGACAAGCTCCTCGACGGCCAATCCATCACCGAGGAGGACTACTTCGACTACACGCACTTCACCGACACCTTGATGACCGAACAGGAGATCCATGAACTCCCCAAGGCCTGGGCCATCGGAGGGGATGGAGGCATGGGAGACATCGGCTTCCAGAACCTCTCCAAGGTCGTCATGCAGAACCGTCCCAACGTCATGGTCCTGATGCTCGACACGCAGGTGTATTCGAACACAGGTGGACAGAACTCGGACTCCTCCCCGATGACAGGCGGCTTCGACATGAACCAGATAGGTGCGGCCACTCAAGGCAAGCTGGTCGAGATGAAGAACCCGGCCGAAAGCTTCATGGGAGGGCATGGCTCGCCCTATCTGGTCCAGGCCTCGCTGGCCGATGCAGCCAAGTTCTACAAGGCCATCCTCGACGGCCTGGAGTACCGCGGAACCGCCTTCTTCAACGTCTTCACGACCTGCCAGCCCGAGCATGGCGTAGGCGACAACATGGCCACCGTGCAAGCCAAGAGCATCAGGGACTCGCGCGGGCTGCCGGACTTCATCTTCGACCCGAGCAAGGGGGAGGACTACAGCGAATGCCTGAGCCTGGCCGGCAACCGCAACCCCGACCGCGACTGGATCCAGGTCAAGCCCAAGGGCAGCAAGGACAGGTTTGCCTACACCGTGGCCCACTGGTGCGCCACAGAGGCCCGCTTCCGCAGGCACCTCAAGAAGATCAAGGAGGTCGGAGACCAGACCCACCTGGAGGACATGCTCGTCCGGATCACACAGAATGACGTCGTCCATCGACGCTACTTGGATCCCTCGAATCGGTGTTTCGTGCCCGACTTCGGGGTCTACATCCAGATCGAGACGGCTCCGGGCAAGACCGAGCTGCGAAGCCTCTCACGGCAGATGGTCCTCTTCTGCGTCGAGCGTCGCAAGGCCTGGAGACTCCTCCAGAGCAAGGCTGGGGTGACCAACAAGGACTACGTAGCGCAGCGGTCTCTGCTCGCCAAGGTGGACAATGGCGAGATCCCACTCCAGCAATTCCTTGAACGCAGCAAGGAATTGCTGGCGGAAGCACTCTCGGTCCAGTGAGCTCCTGAGGCTATCCTCTCCCGGGATGTGGAACCGACTTGGACTCCTGATGTTCCTGCTGGCACTGGGCTCGAGCCCGGCCTGCCACAGCACAGCTCTGCAGATCGATTCGGACCAGGCTGCGGCTCCAACCCCAACGCCGGCAGGCATCTTTTCCAGCCTGCAGGCGATCGACGCCGAGACCGGCGAGCTCCCTCTTCCTGCGGGAGATCCCAAGACCGGCGAACTCCCTCTTCCCGCGGGAGATCCCAAGACCGACACACTCCGGCTCAAAAATGGGGACAGCGTCACCTGCGAGATCCTCTCACTGGATCATGGACTCTTGACCGCCAAGACGGAGTCGATGGGCACAGTGAGCGTGGAGTGGGTCGATGTGCTCGGCTTGGAGAGTCACTACCAATTCCGGATCGAAACGGTGGACAAGGAGACCTACTACGGCACCTTCGCTGCATCCATCCTGCCCGGCAAACTGGTCGTGGATCAGGACGGGTTCCAGGTCATCCTGGATATGCTCGACGTCGTCCTGATAGAGAAGTTCAAGAGCTCGTTCCTGGACAGGATCACGGGCTATGTCAACTTCGGCTTCAACTTTTCGGAGGCCACGACGATCCGACAGCTCAACTTCGGTGCCGGCCTCCAGTACAAGTCCAAGATCAACATTCTCAGCATCGATCTCAGTACCATCGCAACTTCTCAAGACCAAGGAGCCGAAACAAGCCGGGCGGATCTGCTCATCGACTTCAAGCGATTCTTCACGGGTGGTCTCTATGGATACGGGAGTACAGGTCTACAGCACAACTCCGAGATGGGCATCGCCCTTCGTACATCTCTCGGGTTGGGAGCAGGTGTGGCCCCTGTTCGCACCAGCATCATGGATCTCACTCTCTCTGCAGGTATCAACGGTAACAACGAAACCGCCCTCAGTGACGGCGGTGATCAGATCAGCCTCGAAGGCGTCCTCTCGTCCTCCTACAGCATCTTCGTGTTTCAATCGCCGAAGACCGATCTGTCGACGAGCTTCACGTATTACCCCAACATCACCAACAACAACCGTTACCGACTCTCCTACGACATCCGTGTTCGTCAGGAGATCGTCAGCGACCTCTTCATCGACCTGAAATTCTATCTGAGCTACGACAGCGATCCGCCTTCCTCCGCCGTGGCCAACCGCGACTACGGTTTCATCACCGGCATCGGCTACTCGTGGTGATCCAAGCCTTTCTGTATTGGCATAAGCAGTCGGATACAGTTCTCTTCGTCCTTCGTGATCTTGGTGGTCTCCCCTCTTCTTCCTGTGTCCACAGCTGCTAAACCACAGGAACCTCGAGGTCTTGCGGATCCAACGAAATGGGCACCGGTGCCTATGGTGAAGTCCCGAATTTCTTGAAAAGATCGGAGGACCCGTATTTGCCTGCGGATTCCCGCTTCCAAGGGCGCGTTCTGGGCAGTTTCGAGGGTAAATACCCCAATCGAGTCCTGCTGGCCCAAGCCAGCACCAAGAAGGAGAATGAACGATGCGAAAGCTATGGTCTCTCGGTCTCTTGCCTTTGCTGGCCGTCCCCGGCTTCGCACAGAACAAGAAGGTTCTGCCCGCCCCCGCGGAGCGTGAGGGCGCTTCGGCCCAGCCGGTCTTGTTCAGCCAGGGCGCCGGTCGTATCCAGCAGGTCATCGATGGCAACGCCTTGTATTCCAAGGTGGCCGTGCTCACGGGCATGAGCTTCCGGATGGATGGAAGCAGGATGCAGACGGCCAAATCCCGGACGCTCAAGGGCTTCCAGATGTACGCGGGCTACGCCGCCAGCTCGCCCAGCAAGATGAGCCAGACATTCGCTGATAACTGGAAGCTCGATGCTTCCAAGAAGCCAATGCGTTACCTGGTCTACAGCGGCAACCTTGTGCTCCCCGCACAGGATGCCCTCAGTCGCCCCTTCAACATCCAGGTGGTCTTCAACCAGAAGTCCACCGGTGCAGACACGAAGTTCCAGTATGACAAGACGAAAGGGGACCTCCTGATCGAGATGGTGCTCCCTGGGACTGCAGTCAGTGACTACGGATACATGCTCGATGCTCACGCCGAATCGACCTCACGCGGTTACTACACCGCCTACGGAACAGCCGGTAAGCTCAGCAACGGTGAGACTCCGCGCATCCTGGTCCAGGATGACTGGAACCTCAAACCTGGTCGCAGCTTCACCATGTCGGTGAGCGCACTGCGAGCAGGGTATCCGACCCTCATGTTCCTGGGTGTCTCAGGCACGCAGTGGGGAGCTCTCAAGCTGCCCTTGCCGCTGGACAGCCTCGGCATGCCGGGCAACGTCCTCGAGTCCAGCACGGATCTCGCGATTCCGATCACGCTCATGAAGTCGGGCAACACCTACGTCGGAAGCCTCCGCATGGCGATTCCGGCAGGGATCCAAAGCCGTGGAATGAAACTCTACAGTCAG
>JAJRTL010000033.1 GCA_024278315.1 Planctomycetota bacterium
GAGGACTCACCGATCCCGGTGGTCGGCATCCAGAGCGACTACAACCTGACCCTGCCCTACCTGACCCGGCTCTGGCCCTTCTTCGATCTGCTCCTCTGCGACAGACCGGGCCTCCCCATCCTGGGCCGACTCCCCTTCGCGCGCGTCGAGAGCATCTGTCAGTATTCGTTCCGACCCGCTGTACACCGGAATCATCCTCTTGAGCGTGACATCGACCTCTCGTTCATCGGCAACCTCAACCCCGTCGTGCAGCGGGAGCGCATGCCCTGGGTGCGTCGCGTGGAGGCACTGGGCAGTTCGTGTCGTGTCTTCGTGGGGCAGGTCCAGCGCGGCGAAGCCTACGGACGTTGCCTGTCCCGCAGCAAGATCGCCTTCAATCGGTCCATTCGAGGAGAGATCAACCTTCGCGCCTTCGAAGCGACGGCCTGTGGCGCACTTCTCCTCATGGAGCGGGAAAACCTCGAAGTCCGGGACTACTTCGAACCGGATCGTGAATGCGTCCTCTACGGACCGGAGGACTTCGAACGTAAGGTCCTGTATCTCCTCGAACACGACAACGAACGCACTCGCATTGCCAAGGCCGGTCAGGCCCGCGTTCAGCAATACACAATGGCCTCGCAGCTGTCCGGGCTGCCGGATCTCATCCGGAGCCTGGATCTTGCGGCACGCCCCACGGCCGATCCAGCCTTCCTGGCCCTTGCGCGCGGGACGGCACAAGCCGCATGCAACCGCAAGCCATCGACCCTCCTGTTGACGCTCCAGGAGGCCCATACGCGGCTCCCAGAGGATCCGGCAGCCGCCAACAACCTCGCCAGCGTACTCTGGAACCACTTCCCCTCCCTCGTTCCCGGGGATCGCTGGGTAGAGCTCTACACCGAGTCCTGCGAGCAATCGCCGCGCTATCTCCCGGCTCGGCAGAACCTTCTACACCTCTTCCGGCAGGCCGAGATGCCCGAGCAGGTCGCATGGATGAGCGGTGAACTCGAACGCCTCCTGGAAGGTCCGCTGGAACTTACCGACTTCGATGGTCTGGTCACACCTCTAGGCTTCTCCCACAGCACGGTCACCCTGGCCCGTGCCTGGACCGAATCGCTCCGCGCGGGCAATGTGGAACCGCTACGGTCCTGGTATGCACGTGCGATCGCTTTCGATGGTCCACTCCTGGAGAGTCCAGGCACTCGACCTGCAGAATCAGGCGGGTTGGCCTGCAGACTCCAGCCAGTCGAACGTGAAGATGCCCGTGCTATGGCTGTCGCTGAACACGAACTGGAAGGCATAGCGCCCCACGAGGTTGGCCCCGTTGATGGCGATGTCCTGGGGCACGGAAGCGGGATCCAGGATGGGACGTCCGGTGTTCTCATCGACACAGGCCGCGCAGGGGCAGGCGAGGCGTAGCTCGAGCGCTTTGTAGATGCGGCTCTGACCGTCCTTCCAACCCACCTGGATGGTCTGGGGGTCGATCTGGTCGTAGGACTTGGGTTCGTTCATCGGCGTATATGTTTAGAGATCCTGAGCAAAGTTGGGAAGCGTCGGCTTGCTCTCGTAGCCGAAGATCAGCTGCGTCTCCATATGCTCGATCTCCTCACGGGTCGTGAACTGATCGATCACGAGACGGCGCAGGCCATCGGCATTCTTGGTAGCGACATGCACACGGAAGTCGTCAGCACCGGCCAGATAATAGAAGGCCAGTACCTCGGGAAGGGAGCGTAGGTGTTCCTGGAACCGATCCAAGAGCTCATGCGAGTGCCGGCTGATCTTGACTGAGATGAGAGCCTGGACCCGGATGCCCAAAGCCTCGGGATCCACGACCGCGTGATAGCCCTTGAGGACCCCACTCTCATCCAGCCGCCTGGTCCTCTCATGGGCCGTCGAGGGGGCCAATCCGACCAGCGTGGCCAGCTCCTTGTTGCTGATCCGTGCATCCTTCTGCAAAAGGGCGAGGATTTCGAAGTCTGTTCGGTCAAGGCGGGTCATTTCGTCTCCAATCCGAATTCTATTCGGGTGACTTCTCGAATTCATAGACCATATTACCAATCCTGGTCACGGAGCCGAAGAATCTACGGAAACGTAGGCAAAAAGTCCAAAGCGAGTCCCCAGCTCCTGGCCAACAGAGAGCCGATCCCCACTCGGCGCAGGAAGCCCAGAGCGCCCCCAGGCAGAGGACCCAGCCCCCGGGTCCAACCGCCACCGGCCAGCCACGACACCCCCACCCGCCTCTACACCCGCCTCTACATCCCGAAATCGGGCCGGCTGCCCCATCGCCGGGCAGCCGGCCTCCGGTTTCAATGGGTGATCCCCCCGATGCCCATCGGTTCCATAGACCCCCCACTCAGAGGTGCAGGATGAAGCCCTTCGATCCCATCGAGTCCCTGGCCAACATGCGCCACGAGTTCGGCGAGCATGGCGGCGTCAATCTCTCCATCGAGACCAGCACGACCTTCACGGTCCTCGAGGCTGAGACCATGCCGGACATCTTCCAGGGTCGGGCCGGGCCCGACCAGGGTGGATGCTACCTCTACGGTCGCCACTTCAATCCGACCGTCTATGTGCTCGGAAGGCAGATCGCCGCCATCGAAGGCGCCAAGGCTGGATACTGCTCGGCCAGCGGGATGAGCGCCATTGCCGCAGCCGTGCTCCAACTCTGCAAACAGGGAGACCACATCGTCTCCAGCAACACGCTCTACGGCGGTACCTATGCCCTCTTCGAGGAGTATCTTCCGGAGAAGTGCGGCCTGCAGGTCAGCTGGGTCGACATCAGCGACCTGACCGCCGTCGAAGCGGCCATGCAGCAGGGCACCAAACTGCTCTACGCCGAATCCATGGCCAACCCCACGCTGCGTGTGGCCGACATCCCTGCCCTCGCCGAGATCGCCCATCGATATGACGCGCGACTGATCATCGACAACACCTTCACTCCGATGATCCTCTCGCCGATCCAGCTCGGAGCAGACATCGTCGTCCACAGCATGACCAAGTTCCTGAACGGGGCTTCCGATGTCGTTGGCGGAGTGGTCGTCGGCAGCACGGAGTTCGTCCAGAGCCTCATGGACCTGCACAAGGGCTCCCTGATGCTCCTGGGCCCCACACTCGATCCGCGCCTGGCCTACGAAGTCTCCATGCGCCTCCCCCACCTCGGCCTGCGCATGACCGAGCACAGCAAGCGCGCCCAGGTCTTCGCCGAGCGCCTCGCAGCCCTCGACCTGCCGGTCACCTACCCGGGCCTGGACGATCACTCCGACCACGAACTGCTGCGCAGACTCGGCCACCGAGAGTATGGCGCGGGCGGGATCTTCACGCTCGATCTGGGCAGCAAGGAAGCGGCCAACCGATTCATGGATATTCTCCAGAACCGGGATCGCTTCGGCTTCCTGGCCGTCAGCCTCGGCTACTTCGAGACACTGATGTCCGCATCCGCCAGCTCAACCTCCAGCGAGATGAGCGAAGAGGCCATGGAGAGCGCGGGCATCCAACCCGGGCTCGTGCGCTTCTCCATCGGATACACGGGCAGCATCCAACAACGTTGGACCCAGATGGAAGACGCTCTTCGCGAGATGGACCTCATCCAGTAGAAGAGGGGCATGAGCCCTCACTTCGAAACTAACTCTGCGGGTCCTCCAGATCCAGCCTGCGGCCTCCCCCACCGCCCAGGCCTCGCCATCGGCGTGCTCGCCGGCGGACGCTCGCGACGTATGGGCCAGGACAAGGCCTTCCTCGAGCTCGGCGGCCGTCCGATGCTGGAACGCGTCGTCACCGAGCTCTCGCGCCTGGGCGTGCCGCTCCTCGTTGCCGCAGGCAAACAGGGCCGTACGCTGCCTCCTCTTCCTGGCGGAGTCGCTTGCGTGAACGACCCCAATCCGCATGAGGGCCCCATGGCCGGAGCACTGGCCCTGCTCGAGGCCTTGCCGAAAGACTGCGATCGCATCTTCCTCTGCGCCTGCGACATGCCTTTCATGAAGGCCGAACTCGTGGCCACCCTCGACGGACTCCTCCGCGAGCAGGACGACATGCTCGTGCCGCGCGCCCACGGCCAACCCCAGGTCCTGGCCGCCTTCTATCGCAAACGCCTCCTCCCCGAGATCTCCTCCCGCTACCAGGCAGGCGACCGCAAGCTGCGCCGCCTCTATGAGGACCATCCGACCCGTTTCCTGGACGAAGAGGAACTTCGTCGTATCGACCCCTCCCTCCTCTCCTTCCACAATCTCAACCGACCCGAAGACCTGGAAGAGGCCCGGCGCATCCTCGCGGCCTCGGACATTCCGCAATAGGTGAGCCGATCATGCTGAAGGACAGCTACCCCTTCTACATCGCCAATCGCCCCGAACAGCCCAATCTGGATCTCGAAGTCCTGGACAAGTACAGCGGTGAGGTCGTCACGCGGGTCGCCATGGCCACCGAGGCCGACATCGCACGCGGCATCGAGGGGACGCTCCGCGCTGCGGCACCCTTGCGCAAGATGCCCGCCTATGAGCGGCAGGCGGTGCTCTACCACTGCGTCCAGCGCTTCGAAGAGCGCGCCGAAGAGCTCGCCATGGCGCTCTGCATCGAAGCCGGCAAACCGATCCGCGACAGCCGTGGCGAGGTCGGTCGCCTCATCGATACCTTCCGCATCGCCGCCGAGGAAAGCGTCCGCATCCACGGCGAAGTCCTGGAGATGGAGATCAGCGCACGCGCCAAGGGCTACTCGGGATACACGCGCCGCTTTCCGATCGGTCCCTGCTCTTTCATCTCGCCCTTCAACTTTCCGCTCAACCTGGTCGCCCACAAGGTCGCTCCCGCACTGGCGGCAGGCTGCCCATTCGTGCTCAAGCCCGCGAGCCTCACCCCGATCGGAGCCCTCATCATCGGAGAGACCCTCGCCGAGTGCGACCTGCCCGAAGGTAGTTTCTCGATCCTGCCCTGCCGCCGGGATGGCGCTCGTCTGTTCACCGAGGATGAACGCCTCAAGCTCCTCTCCTTCACCGGATCTCCCGATGTCGGATGGACCCTCAAGGCCAAGGCAGGCAAGATGCCCGTCATCCTCGAGCTCGGCGGCAACGCTGCGGTGCTCGTGGACGAGGACGCAGATCTAGAGGACGCCGCCGAGCGCATCCTCATCGGGGCCTTCTACCAGAGCGGGCAGAGCTGCATCGGCGTTCAACGCATCCTGATCCACGAGAGTATCTACGGCGAGTTCCGTGACCGACTCGTGGAGGGAGCCCGCAATCTCATCGCAGGCGACCCCAAGAACGAGGACACCTTCATCGGCCCCATGATCTCCGACAAGGAAGCCAGCCGCCTGCAGGGTTGGATCCAGGAGGCCCTCGACAAGGGTGCCACGCTGCTCTGCGGCGGCGGACGCGAGGGCAACATCCTCGACGCCACGCTCCTGGAGAACGTCGACGCGGATCTGGACCTCGCGCGCATGGAGGCTTTCGGCCCCGTGGCCATCCTCAGTCCGTTCCGGGATTTCGACGAAGGTCTCCGGGAGATCAACGACTCCGTCTTCGGCCTACAGGCCGGCATCTTCACGCGGGACCTCTACAAGGCCAAACGCGCCTGGGAAGAGCTTGAAGTGGGCGGAGTCATCATCGGCGACTCACCGAGCTGGCGCGTCGATCATATGCCCTACGGGGGTGTCAAGGACTCGGGTCTCGGACGCGAGGGCATCCGCTACGCCATCCAGGACATGACCGAACTACGTCTCATGGTCATCCGTGAGACGCAGGGAGACTGAGGAGACCTGGTGATCAAGAGGAACCACACGGAGAGCACAGAGATCGTCTTGTTGTTTCTCTGTGCTCTCTGCGTCTTTGTGAGGAACAGCTCCGGATCCCGGACTCACGCCTCCTTGGTCTGAGGCCCAGCCTCGTTTGCCCGGACTATTCATGGGATCGTTGTGAGCAATTGCGAGTTCAGGACGGCTCTGCGAGATGACGGCGACCCAAGAGGGTCGTCGAATCGAAGCAATAC
>JAJRTL010000403.1 GCA_024278315.1 Planctomycetota bacterium
GGCATACCACGATTGAGGCATACCACGATTGAGGCATGCCACAATGAAACGAGCCCTTGGGGTCTCATGGACTCCAAGGGCTCGTGACGTCTGATCGACGTTGGCGAGGACGATGGGACTCGAACCCACAACCACCGGATCGACAGTCCGGTACTCTAACCAAATTGAGCTACGTCCCCATGCCTGGGATTCTGCTCCAGAGGAGCAGAGCGGGGGAGGATTGTAGGCAAGAGGTGCAGGAGCGCAAGGCTTTCCTTCTTGCCTCCAACGCTGACCTCGCCTCGGCCGTATCTCTGCCCGAGACATGGGCTTGCCCGGTCTTTCATCGCCGGGTCCTTCCCGGCTATCCTCCTCCTCCCCCCTCGATTCCGCTCCCGATCCCAACGGTAGGTGCATATGCGATCTCCCTCCCTGATGCTCTCCTCGGCCGCCGTCCTAGGTCTCCTGCTCTGTGGCGCGCGACTCGAGGCCCAAGAGGGCTCGCCCGTCCGCATGCTGACCGACGTTGACCTCTCGCCCAACGGCCAGACCCTCTACTTCTCGCATCAGGGCCATCTCTGGGCCGTGGCAAGTCAGGGCGGCAGGGCGCGTCAACTGACGCAGGGCTTTGGAAACGATGTGTTTCCGCGCGTCTCACCCGACGGACAGTGGATCGCCTTCCTGCGCAGCCAGGGGCGAAGACACTCGCGCATCTACCTGGTCTCTTCGCAGGGCGGTCGAGCCTGGCAGCTCTCTCATGATTCGAGAGGGCTGACTCCCGAGGACTGGTATCCCGATGGAGATGCCCTACTGGTCAAGGGCGGAACCGACCGGAGCCCCTTCGACCGGAATCGACTCTACCGGCTTCCCGTGGAGTGGAAGCAGGGTCGCCTGGCGCGCCGTCCGCTCCAGAGGCTCTTCGACGCCGGCGCGTCCAACGGACGGATCAACAGGGCCAATCCGAGGCAGATCGCCTTCACGCGATACGGTCAATCTACGACGAGACTCGGCTATCGGGGAGCTGCAGCGACCCAGCTCTGGGTGGCAGAGATGGATGGCGCAGGCAAGGCAAGCTTCACCAGGATCAGTCCCGAGCAACCAGAGCTCATGAACGACCCATGGTTCTGGCCGCAGTGGATCCGCGGCCAGGGGATCGGCAACCAGGACCTGCTCTATGTGCGCGAGCAGAAGGGCATCCGGGATCTCTATCGCCTGGATCTGGAGTCGGGAAAGGAGCAGCGCATCACCAAGCGGCTGGAGCAGGCAGCCACGCTGCAGGCCTACGATCCCGGGCTCTACTACCCCTCGCTCTCCGACGACGGCTCCACGCTCGTGGTCCGCGAGGGATTCGAACTCTATCGGGTGGATCTCTCCACGGGGGAGATGAAGCGCATCTCGATCACCTGCATGGACAGCAGCCCCGACCTGCAGACCGAGCGTCGATTGGAGACCAAGGCGACCGATGTAGCCTTCCTTCCCAATGGCAAGGAGATGGTCTTCACGACCGGCAACGACCTGTTCGCCATGGATCGCGTGCTCAAGGATCCGGTCCGCATCTTCTCGACACCGGGTCAGATCCGTGAAGTGGAGTTCGATGGCAAGGGAGACCAGGTCTTCTTCGTGGCCACCGAAGGGACCTCCGATGACCCCGACATCTTCGTTGCGAAGCGGAGCGACCCCAAGAAGCCTTGGTTCCTCCAAGAGGACTTCCAGGTCGAACGCATCACTCAGACTCCTGGCGTGGAGCGCAAGCTGGATCTCGACCCCAAGGGCAAGAGGCTGGGTTTCATCCTGGATGGCTCCATCTTCGCGATGGATCTGGATGGCAAGAACCGGGTCCGCATCCTCGAGGCTTGGGATGGGCCTGGGTACGACTGGTCGCCGGATGGCAAGTACATCGTGTGCTCCCCCAACGACGCGGACTTCAACACGGATGTGTTCATCGTCAGCACCGACGGCTTGCAGCGGAGCTGGAACCTCTCACGTCATCCGCGTCGGGACGGCAATCCCGCCTGGTCTCCGGACGGCAAAAGGATCGCCTGGCTGGGACAGCGGGGACCGGATGAGACCGACATCTTCTACCTGAATCTGGATCCAGACCTGGACGAGGAGACCTCTCGCGATCGGACCATGAAGAAGGCCCTGGCGGCTCTCAAGCCCAAGAGCAAGGGCAAGGCAAAGAATGCCGCGGGCAAGAAGAAGGCCGGATCCCAGCCTGCCAGCAAGGGAGCTGAGGCTGGAGCGAGTGCAGCCACGGCCAAGGCTGACGCGGAGCCCGCAGACAAGGAGACCGCGAAAGGACTCACGGCGAAGAAAACGGAAGACGACAAGAAGGAGAGCAAGGAGGACGAGGACAAGGGCTTCGACCTGGAAGACTTGAAGGATCGTATCCACAGAATCCGTATCCGCGACGGATTCGAACGCGGGCTCATGTGGGGTCCCAAGGGCAAGGTCCTCTACTTCTCGGCGACGATCTCGGGCAAGCGCGGTGTCTACCAGGTCAGCTTCCCTGACAAACTCAAGCCGACCTTCAAGGCGACCACCGTGCCAGGATCACTGCAGTGGCTGAAGAGTGGTGAGGCTGGCGGCCTGATCTCGGGAGTTCCAGCTGCGATGTCCGCATCCGGTAAGGTCAGCACCTTCCCCTTCAAGGCGCGCTGCACGGTGAACTGGGCGGATCGGCGGGCCGCAACCTTCCGCGAAGCCTGGCGGACCATGCGCGACGGCTACTACGATGGCGTGCTGAATCACCGCGACTGGAACCTCATCGGCGAGCGCTTCGAACGCGAAGCGCGTCTCTGCCTGTGGCCGGACAGCTTTTCGAGGCTCTGCAACGAGATGCTCGGCCAGCTCAATGGATCGCACCTGGGTTTCCGAGGGAGTTCCAAATCGAGCAACGCGGGCACGGCCCCCAACCCGGCGTGGACACAGCAGACATGGCACCTCGGCGCGATCCTGGAGCCCAGGGCCGGAGGGCCAGGTCTCCTCGTGACCAAGGTCATCCACAAGAGCCCAGCCTGGCGCAAGCGCTCCCGCCTCGATGTCGGAGATCGACTGCTCTCCATCGACGGCGAGGAGATCGACGCAACAACCGACATGACCAGCCTGCTGGATGCCCCCGAAGCGCGGGAACTGGAACTGGAGGTCATGGACGCCAAGGGCCAGAAGCGCAGCGTCAAGCTGACACCCATCACCTATAACGGCGCGCGTGGGCTCCTCTACGCGGACTGGGTGCGCGACACGCGCAAGAAGGTCGAAGCGGCCAGTAAGGGTCGCCTGGGCTATCTGCACATCCGCGGCATGAACATGTCCAGTTTCCAGAAGCTCGAGGAGGACCTCTTCGCCGCGGGAGCCGGCAAGGAGGGCCTGCTCATCGACGTGCGCTTCAATGGCGGCGGCTCCACCGCGGACCATGTCCTCACGGTGTTGACGCAGCCCAGCCATGCCTACACGGTGCCTCGCGGCGGCAAGACCCCGGGCTATCCGGGCAGCCGCAGGGTCTACGCCACCTGGTCCAAGCCCATCGTGATCCTGTGCAACCAACGAAGCTTCAGCAATGCTGAAATCTTGAGTCATGCCATCAAGACCCTGGGGCGCGGCCGGGTGGTCGGCGAGCGCACGGCTGGCGGTGTCATCTCGACCGGAGGAGCACGCCTCCTGGATGGCAGCTTTGTACGGCTGCCTTTCCGGGGTTGGTATCTCAAGAACGACGGGGCCGACATGGAGCTCAACGGCTGCATGCCCGACATCCGCATCGCGGTCACCCCCGAGGACGAAGACCAGAATCGCGACCCGCAGCTGGATGCGGCCATCAAGGCCTGCATCGAAGATGTGGACAAGTGGCTCGAGCGCGAGCGCCCCAACCTCCGCCCGGCCTCCCAACGCTGATCTTCCGATAGGTCACCCGGGATCTTCGGCACGCGGGGCCTTCTGATCGAGGGCCCCTCTGCGGGAGAGGCCTTCTGCACAAGGGCCCTTCTGCTTGAGCCAGGAGGACCTGCATCGCCCCCCCTGTTCCACGCTCCTCTTTTCTTGCCGACCATGAAACGCTTCGCTGGCTGCTCTCTCCGCATTTCGCTGATCTTCTCGACGCTGCTGCTGATCGCCTGCGCTCCGAGTGCCACCCACGAGGGTTCGGCACAGATGCAGAGCGCGCAGGATGCAGACCCTGGTGCCGTGCAACAGCAGGACCTGGCTTCGCGCATCGTGGAGTTCGAGTTGGAGCACGGCCAGGCCAGCGCGATCCTCCAGGATCTCACGCGGACGGCCCCCCACAGACTCTCAGGCTCCGAGGGTGCCGACACGGCAGTTCGCTGGGCTCTGGCCAAGATGGCCGCGATCGGGGTGGAGAATGTCCGGGCAGAAACCTGCATGGTGCCCCGCTGGGAGCGTGGCAAGACCTGCAAGGTAGAGATCGGCCCCGAGGGTGGCCGCCAAGCTATCCCCGCTTTGGCTCTCGGGGGCTCCATCGGCACGGCTCTGGGAGGCATCGAAGGCGAGGTGGTCGTCGTCCGCTCCTTCCAAGCTCTCGAGGATCTGGGGGATCAGGTCCAGGGCAAGATCGTGCTCTTCAATCGCCCGATGCCTCGCGCGCTCATGAGCACCTTCCAGGCCTATGGGCAGACGGTGGGGCAGCGCACACAGGGGGCGGTGCTGGCGGCCGAGCAAGGGGCCATCGCTGCCATCGTCCGTTCTATGACGACAGCCGTGGATGACATCCCGCACACGGGTGTCATGCACTACCGCGAAGGCAAGCGCAAGATCCCGACGGCGGCGATCTCGACCCGCGGCGCGGATGAGATCGCAGGAAGGATCCGGCGCGGAGAGAAGGTCGTCCTGCGTCTGGAGATGGACTGTCGCAATCTCCCCGACAAGGAGTCAGCCAACGTCGTCGGCGAGCTGCGTGGCCGGGAGCGCCCCGAGGAGATCGTCCTGATCGGTGGCCATCTGGACGGCTGGGATGTCGGAGAGGGTGCACACGACGACGGTGCGGGGGTCACGCATTGCCTCGAAGCCATCCACATCCTGCGCACACTGCGCCAGCAGCCCAAGCGCACCATCCGCGTCGTGCTCTTCATGAACGAGGAGAACGGTCTGCGCGGCGCGCGAGCCTATGAGGCGGCGCATCGTGGGGAGATGAAGCAGCACGTGGCGGCCATCGAGTCCGACCGCGGCGGATTCACACCACGCGGATTCACGACGAGCGCACGTGGCCAGGAGTTCTTGGATCTGAAGGCACTGACAGACCCCCTCCGGCCCTTCGAGATGGGTGCGCTGATCCAGGGTGGCGGAGGTGCTGACATCGCACCCCTGGGCCCGCATGGGACGACACTCTTCGGTCTGATACCGTCCTCACATCGCTACTTCGACTACCACCACAGCGAGCGGGATCGATTCGAGGCCGTGAACGAACGCGAACTGGCTCTCGGCGCGGCCGCCATGGCCTGGATGGCCTGGTCGCTTGCCGAGCGCTGAACCTCCGCGCGGCCAGCCAGATCGGTTGTGCTCGTGGGGCACGAAGTGCGTTCATTGGATGGCGGAGGTTCAGCCGAGCTTGCTATCCTGTGGACTTCCTTCAGCCCCTTCCGACGCGGACGAAGCCATCATGGATCCTCAAACCTTCCTCAAACTCGCCGACGCCTGCCTCAAGCGTGTCGAGGGGGCCCTCGAAGACGTGGACCCGGACATCCTGGACTTCAACGGTGCTTCTGGCCTTCTCCAGCTGGAATTTGCCGATGGCACCAAATTCATTCTCAACCGGCAGTCCGGCAACCACCAGATGTGGCTCGCAGCCGGGGTGCGCGCCTATCACTTCGACTGGCATCCCGAAACCGAAGAATGGCGGGACGCACGAGATGGCGAGGAGCTCTTCGCTCGACTCACCGAGATCGTCACCGAGAAGCTCGGCCACCCCATCCGCTTCTAATCCCATCGACTTCAAATCCCAGCCATCCCCAAGCGTCATCGCATGGGACAGCCCCGGATTCCTGCCTTGCAGGGGTCAGACGCTCTCGCGATCTCCAACGCGGCCGCCAGGGCAGGAAGCCTCCAGCCGGTCCATCATCTTCTCAACCATGATGAGGGCGAGCTTGCGGGCCCGGGTTCCCGGGACGTTGTAGCGGATGTTGCCCAGCATGGCTGGGAGATCACGGATGACACGCAGTTTCTGGTCGGGGACGAACTCCCCGCTCTCCTGCCATCGGTAGGAGCGAACCGGGGGGAAATCCTCGTGCCTCAGAAACTCTTCCATCAGGCCCTGGAGTCGAGCCTGATTGCGATTGAGGATCGCGAAGACCTCCTTCCAGTAGTCCCTCGCGTCAAGGAACCAGCCGTCACTGACCTCCGCGCTGACAGAGAAGGTCGAAGGCTCCCGGACGGGGGCCTGGACCAGGAGTTCGCGGATCTCGACCAGGAACTCCTGGTCGTCTCCTCGATGAGGCTCTGCTGCTTGGTGATTGGTCATGATGATGGGGGTCGGCTATGGCTGAATGCCCGGTCGTCCGGAAGGACCACCTCCTCTCAGCCTGGTCCACTCCTCCGCCTGTCGGCCTGTGCCCTTGCGATCGACCCATTGGATCGACCCATTGGATCGAC
>JAJRTL010000004.1 GCA_024278315.1 Planctomycetota bacterium
AAGCGGCTGGAGACCGTGCCGCTGCAGATGGACCCGCCCATGGCCCTGGACGGCTGGTGGCGCGGCTACGACCTCCTCGAAGTCCTCCCGGAGAAGCGGTTTCGTCGGGCTACCCGCTACCTGCTGCATGTGGATGCTGGACTCGAGAGCCTCGCGGGGCTGGCTATCGAGGAGGGAGCGCCGCTGGTCTACAGGAGTCGGGGGCTCAACTGGGACTACCTCGGGTTCGTCTCCGACAGCCCTGAGAGAGCCTCGGGTGCTTCGCCGAATGACGAGCCTGAGGGGGCGGATGCAGGATCCAAGGAGGAGGGGGTCGAGATGGCACTCCGCTTCGACATGGCCCTGCGCAAGTCGGATCTCCAGGAGCATCTCAGGGTGCTCGACCGCAAGGAACAGCCTCGGCGCATCCTCGGGCTCCGCGAGCTCCCCGGGAGCATGGGCAAGCACTGGATCCTCGAAGTGGCCCGATGGGAGAAGCGCGAATCCCGGACAGCCCTGGGAACGCGTTGGTTCCTGGTGCGCCTCGCCCAAGGCTTGCGCCCACGCGGGAAGGAACTCGGGCTGGACGAGGCGGAGACGCGCAGTCTGCGCATCGGCAGTAGCGAGGTCGTGCTCGAGCCGGGCAAGGGGCGCGCCAAGGAACTCTTCTTCCGCAGGGTGCGAGTCTATGGCGGGCGCGTCCGGTTGGATTTCGAGCGCTCGTTCGGGATCCCGCTGGCCGGTACGGTGGAGCTCGATCCTGCCACTCCGTTCCAGGTCCATGATAGCTACCGAGGCATCGAACTGGTGGGCGACTTCGTTCCGGGAAAGACCCTGGAGATCCGGCTCAAGAAGGGTTTCCCTGGCTTCGGTCGCTACCGGCTCCACGAGGAGCTGGTCAGGGTCGTGCGCGTCCCTGATCTCCCAGGCAACATCGAGTTCAGTTCTTCTGGACGCATCCTCTCTTCCAAGGCGCGGCCCGAGATCGAGGTCAAGGTCTCCAACCTGGATCTCTGCGAGCTCGCGGTCAGGACGCTCTACCCCAACAATCTTGTGAGCTTCGCACATCGGGAGAATTGGAATCACGCCTTCGGGCCCTGGAAGACTCGCGAGATCAAGCTCTCGGGGCCGCGGAACAAGGTCTGGCACCAGCGCCTGTCACTGGGCGCACTCCTCGGCAAGAGTGCCCTCGGCATCCACGAGGTCCGGATCACCCGCCTCAGCCAGGATGGGGGGCATACCTGGGGCTCCCAGCGTCGCATCCTGCAGATCACCGATCTCGGGATCAGTGTGCGGATGGCCAAGGGACAGGTGGCCCTGCGCGTTCATGGCCTCGCCAAGGGCGAACCCGTGGAGGGTGCGTCGCTTCGCGTCATGACACCGACCAACCAGGTCCTCTGCGAGGGTGAGACCGACGAGCAAGGTCTGGCGCTCCTTGCTTACACGCCAGGGGCAGAGGATCGGACCCCCTATGTCATCGAGGTGACCAAGGGAGCTGACCGCAGCGTGCTCGACCTCGATGCCTTCGGTGTCGAGCTCTACGAGACGGGGCAGACCGGTCGGCCCTACGTCGGCTCATCGCTCGAAGCCTGGCTCCATGCCGATCGTGGTATCGTGCGCCCCGGAGAGACCCTGCATGTGACCGGCCTCGTTCGGGACGGTCATGGCAGGACTCCCCTGGGTGCCAAGCTGCGCCTCGAGTGGAAGGATCCGCGCGGGCGCGTGTTGGGTCGTGAGAGCATCGAGTGCACGGCGAGCGGACTCATCGTGGCCGAACTCGAGACGAAGCCCGAGTCGGCCACGGGTACCTGGTCTGCGCAGATCCTGGACGAGAACGGCGTCATTGGATCTACCCACTTCCGAGTAGGTGCCTTCGTGCCAGCGCGTCTCGAAGCGCGCGTGCGTGCGCTCGAGGACTTGCATTTTGGCAAGCTGACGCCCGTCCAGGTCGCCGGCAACTGGTTGGACGGAGCTCCCGCAGAGGCGCGTCGTGGCAAGCTCAAGGTGCGCTACGATCGCGCGCGCAGCCTGCCCGAATGGCTCGAGGGGTGGTCTGTCACCGACAGTGAGATGCCCAACTCTCCCGGCGCCCAGAAGGCCATCCCCTTCGTCCTCGACCAGGAGGGGCGCGTCAGGCTCTCCATCCCCGTTCCGATGCCGCGCGTGGGACAGCAGTTCTTGCGCGCCACGATTGCGGCCGAGGTGCAGGACCCGTCGGGCCGCGTGGTCAGGGCATACCGTCAGGTCCGAGCCAGTCCCTCCGACTACGTCCTCGCCATGCGCCTCGTCGGCAAGAAGGCCGAGATTGCGCTGTTCGATGCGCAGGGAGATGTGCTGGATCGAAAGGACAAGCTACAGCTCAGTCTACAGCAAAGACATTGGCGGTCCTGGTACGATTGGAGTGGCCGGCGTTGGCGCTATCGCACTGAGATCGAAAGGATGCAGCTTGAGCGGATGGAGAAGGATCTGGTCGCAGGACGGGCGGAGCTGGATTGCTCGGGCTATAGTCTTGAGTCTCGTCATTGGCTGGTCCTCGTCGCTGAGTATGAAGGACGTCGCGTCGAACTACCGTTGACGCCGCGTCCGCAGCGTCCCGATCGCCTTCGCATCGAGACGCCATCGGCTGGTGTCACCCCGGGTGAGATCGCCAGCATCTCCGTCGATGCACCCTTTGCAGGCACGGCCTTCGTGACTTTGGAGGGAGATGGGATCCATGCCACGCATGTTGTCGACCTGGCCAAGGGGCGTTCGGAGTTCGCGATCGAGATCCCCAAGGGTCTCACTCAGCCCAATGTCCAT
>JAJRTL010000404.1 GCA_024278315.1 Planctomycetota bacterium
CGTCTGACGGCGTCTTTCGGTCCAGGACCGCGAACCTATGGGTTCGCTCGGCATTGCTTCGATTCGACGACCCTCTTGGGTCGCCTCATATCTCGCGCAGCCGTCCTGAACTCGAAATGCGCTCGTCAGACCGCAAAAACGAGCTCGGCTGCGCCGATCTCGCAATTGCTCACAACGATCTCATGAATCGTCCGGGCTCGCCCGACCGTGGCTCTCATGATCAGGTGGAGAGACGGCGCGTCCGAAAGAGCCTGGCCTGCTTGGAGCCCAGCTGTTCCATGCGCTGGCGCAGATCCCGGGTCAGACTCCGAGCCTCCGGCAGGCTCTCGCCGCAGACCAGGACCCTGTTCTCATACTCGGTAAGTTCCAGAAGGCGGGCCTCCCCGAAGGGAGCCGAAAGCTCGGCTTGGAGGGAGTTCCAGCTCACCCCTGGCACGGGCAGCAGGTTGGTCACCGCCACCCCCCCAGGGCGAAGCTTCGCCGCCAGGATGTCGGGCAAGGCTCGCCAGGAGAGCTCGGGCTTGGTTTCTCCCTCCTCACCCTCGACGCTCAGATCCTCCAGAATGAGATCGTAGGGCTCCTGATCACAGAGCCAGGCTGCCGCGTCGGATTCATCGATCTCCACCTCTCCCGCCCAGTCCGCGCTGAACTCCCAGAACAGGGACAGGGCCTGATGGTCGAGATCCACCGCGTGGATCGGACCTGTATGGCCCAAGGCTCGCAAGGGGGCGATGAGCCCACCTCCGGCGAAGCCCAGCAGCGCCACACGTGGACCCGGTGCGAGACGCTCTATCAGGGCAGCCAACAGGTCGAAGAGGCTGTGGGTGGGACCTGGGCGTGCCAGGATCTCGCTCAGCACGGCTCCGCCTTGGATGAGCCTGGCTCCCCTTCTCGTTCGAACGACCTTCATGGTTGGATTCGCGGTCTGGTGCCTGGGCCTGTCCGCATGCCTCAGGTGGCCGGCATGAGGTAGAGGGGAAGGGGGGCAGGGTCGGCTTCGGAGAGCCACTCCAGCTCGAAGAGGCTCACAGCATTCGGGATGCCGAGCTGCACGGACCGTGTCTTGGTGGGGGGCTGGTCCTCGGCGGAGAGCACGAGCGAGGCTCTGTCCGCAATCTTCAGGAAGTCTGCTTTGGTCAAGACCTCGGGTCGTCCGCACCTCGTCAAGCCCTGGGGGCCGCCCCTGTATCTCGCAAGGGTCCAGTGGATGCGGCGGGCATCGAGGGCCACGAGGAACTCCTGATCCGCTTCGGCCAGATCGCGGCCCATCCAGGCCAGGATGTCGGTGCTGTAGAGCGTGCGGATGGGAATGTCATGCAGCATGGCCAAGGTGCGGGCCACGGAGAGACCGATGCGCAGACCGGTGTAGGAACCCGGCCCCTTGTCCACGAGGATGAGATCGATCTCGGTTGTCCGGAGCCCTTCGCTGGCGAGGCATTGCTCGAGTGCTGGATGGAGGTCGCTGGCCCTCGCCCGACTGGGCAGGGGGGCAGGCTGTCGAATCCTGTCACCGATCTGCAAGGCGACCGACACCGAAGGGAATGCGGTCTCCAGAGCCAGCACGACGCGCTCACCGCCCAGACTCATGCGCCGACGGCCTCCTGCACGACGGCGACGAGGGCGTCGGTGTGGCGCTTCACGGTGGCTTCATCGGGGCCCTCGACCATGACACGGCAGAGGTTCTCCGTGCCGGAGTAGCGAAGCACAACACGTCCTTGCTCCCCCAGCTCCTCCTCGACGATCCTCACCGCTGCCATGACTGTCGGGATGGTATCCAGGTCGGGCTTGTCCGGTTGACAGGGCACGTTGATCAGAAGCTGTGGAAACTCCTCGAAGAGGCTGGCCAGTTTGCTCAAGGGGCGGCGTTCTTCGACCAGGATGTCGAGCAGGACCAGGGCCGCATAGAGTCCATCGCCCGTATACTCGTGCGCTGGGCCGAAGATGATATGTCCCGAGGGCTCGCCTCCGAGTGTCAGTCCATCACTCTCCATGGCGGCGACCACCGCGCGGTCTCCGACCGGCGTCTCGACGACTTTCAGGCCCTGTTCCCGCAGAGCCTTCTTGAGCCCTAGATTGCTCATGACCGTGACCACGAGGCTGTCCTTCTCCAGGTGCCCCCGCTTGTCGAGTTCGATGGCCAGGAGGCTCAGGATGGCATCCCCATGCAGGACCCTGCCCTGCTCGTCGACGAAGATGCCCCGGTCCCCATCTCCGTCGAGGCAGAGCCCCAGGAGAGCACCGGTTCCCGCCATCTCTCTGGCCAGGATCTCCGGGTGCAGGGCTCCGCAGTTGGAGTTGATGTTCTCGCCATCGGGGGCGTCGTGGTGGGACAGGACCTCGGCTCCGAAGGATCGAAGGATGGCAGGGACCATCCGGCTGCCGCCGCCGTGCGCGGCGTCCAGGACCAGGCGCACGCCGCTGAGGTCCAGTGCAGGAAAGGCCTCTTCGTGCAGGAAGGCCTCGTAGCGGGCGGTTCCGCCTTCAAGCTCTGGTATCTCCACGGCGTCAGGAAGGCCCTCGACGGCATGTCCCGCCGCCATCTTGGTCTCCAGGTGGGCTTCGACTTCATCGGCCAGCTTGCGGCCACCCGGTCCGAAGATCTTGATGCCATTGTCCCGCGCTGGATTGTGCGAGGCCGAGATCATGATCCCTGCCTCGAATGCTCCCAGCCTTGTCTCATGCGCGAGAGCCGGTGTGGTTACCAAACCCGCATGCACACAGTTCACGCCTCCGCTGGCGAGTCCCCTCGCCAGGGCTTGTTCGATCCTACCTGCCGATTCTCGCCCGTCGTGACCCAGCAGTACGGACTGTCCTCTGGCCAGTTCGGAGGCCAGGACCGCCCCTAGTCGGCAGAGGGTGTCTTCGTCCAGAGGGGGCTGGTCGGCTTGCCCACGAATTCCGTCGGTTCCAAAGAGGCTCATGTCGTCAGGAGCTTGCGCGAAGGGGAGGGTGGAGTCCAGTCGAGTTCAGTCTTGACGATCCAAAAAATGGTGTGTCGGTATTGGGTGTGGGCACCTCAGGCTCCCAGTTCAACCACAGAGGCCAAGGAGGGAACAGCGCGACCTGTGGCCGTAACAAAACATGCTCCTCCCGGCTCTTGATGCCGGGAGGGAGCTCCCGTCGTTGGATCGACTCTTTCTCTCTCACAGGGGGCACAGAGGGGGCACAGAGGGGGCACAGACACGGAGGCGGCCTCCGGTCGCCATGAATTTGGGGGGGGGGCTTCTTGATGCATCTCCGTGTCTTCTCTGTGGCTCCGTGAGAGAGAAGTGGGTTCACGATGGTTCGATCACGCCAGCACGCAAGTGGATGACATCGCAAGATGTGGTGGGCAGTGAGTTCAACACCCTCCTATGCTGCATGAGCCCCCTGAGCCATGAGGCCAATGAGCGTGGGATGGGATGAGCGATGGGTGTGGGACGCCACAGATGGGTGTGGGGCGCCACAGTGTGGGGGTTAGCGGCGCTTTACTTGGACCAGGCCGATGTGTTCGATTCTGAAGTCTTGGCCTTTTTGGAAGCTGTCATCGTAGTTGGAGAAGTAGGGGGAGAGTTGTTTGAAGAAGGCTTGCGAATCCTTGTAGTCCCCTTCGATCTCGCCGAGATCTACCGTGGCGCGCAGGTTGCGCTTGACCCAGGCTTCTCCTTCCTTCTTGAGTAGCGCGCTCAGGTCCTTGTCGTAGGAGTAGATCCGGATGCGCATGGTCTCGCTGACCTCGAAGGCCTTGGGATCCAAGGGTGTCGAGTACCAGTCGGCCCGTACCGGGATCGTGTAGTAGTCCTTGTCGGAACCTTGGGGGAAGCGCGGGGGGTCGGAGGAGACCTGCATGCGGACTTTGACTTCGGGAGTCATGGTCAGTCCTCGAAATTTTTGCAGGAGATCGAGGTCGAAGCTCAGGATGGGTCTCTTGCCGGGACTGTCGCCCTTGTAGTTGCCGCCCTCGAAGGATTTGGGGGCGGTTCGACAGTCCAGTGTGAATCGCTCGGTCGCTACCTTGAATTGCTCGAGGATCTTGGCGGGTCCGGCGATGGTCACGGCCCTGGGCTCGAACACCATGGTGTCGGGGAAGATCCGTCGCTTCCAGGTCTTCTCAGGTTCTGGGTATTCGATCTTCACCCGGTCTGGGTGGATGTTGATGCGAACCTGGCCGGAGGCCACGAACTTGATGTTGATCTCCTTGGGGTCCATGTCCACGAGGAAGGGACTCAGATCCGAGGGGTCTGTCCTCAGATCTTTCTTCGTGAAGGTGTAGATGAACTCGTCCCTGCCATCCTCAGGGATCTGGACCTCGGCCCAGACCGTGAGTCGACGCTCGAGGTCGCTCACGAACCGGCCCGGTCCGGCGAAGCGCAGCTGGACCTTGCGGTTCAACAGCTTGTGGCTTGGGTCCAGGATCTGGCTCTGGGTGTAGTGCGTTCGTGAATCTGGCAGGCGGACGACGATCTGTCCTGGCACTCCCACAGCGTTGGACGCACCGCGGTCATGGACGACGACCTGGCAGGAGATGGTCTCCTCTTCATGGACACTATCGTTGAGAGAGACCCAAAGGAGGATCGCCAACACGAGAGAGAGGGGCAGCGGCCAACGACTGTGAGCGTCGTCGCGTCTGCGGGTGCCCTTGATAGGTAGCGTGGGGCGATGGCCATCGCTGGACGCATGACTCATCGTGCCCTCCTCTCGCTTTGGATCTGGACTTCGTCGATCCCCAGCCCGAGGTAGGCCTTGAGCTCGGATTCTTTGAGGTCGTAGTGCAGGCGCCCCTGAGCAGCGACGGAGATGGCACCCGTTTCTTCCGAGACCGCGATGACCAGGGCGTCGCATTCTTCGGCAAGGCCCAGCGTGGCCCTGTGTCTGGTGCCAAGGCGCTTGCTGATCTCCTCGTTCTTGGAGAGGGGGAGCACGGCTCCCGCTCCGGCAATGCGATTCTCCTGGATGATGACCGCTCCGTCATGGAGAGGACTGCCCGGGAAGAAGATCGTCTCCAGGATCATGTGATTGATCTCGGTGTCCATCTTGGTCCCGCTGTTGACGTATTGAGTCAGGGAGGCAACACGCTCGATAGCGATGATGGCGCCGACGCGTGTTCTGGACATGTTGCGGCAGGCAATGAGGATCGCCTGCATGACATCACTGTCGCGCTTGAAGAAGCGCCCCAGGAGCTTGCCGATGAACTGCTGGTCGCCGAGGTGCGTGATGCCTCGGCGGATCTCGGGCTGGAACACGATGATGAGGCCCAGGACGGCGGTGTTGACGAGGTTGTTGAACACGACCTCGAGCCGCGAAAGACCGAAGGCCTTGATCAGGACGACGGACGCGATGAAGACGGCCGTGATCAGGATGGTCAGTCCGCGGATGACACCCGAGCCACGGGTCTCCAACAGGAATTTGAGAATGACGTAGAAGAAGCCGGTGAAGATCAGGATCTCGAGGACCGCACGCCAGAACTCTGCATTGAGCCAGCCGGGCAGTGTCAGGAGAAGAAGATTCATCTACGGCGGGGTCCCAAACCAGGGGGTCTACTCAAGGGCTCGAGGGGGTGGTGAAGTCGGAGCCCATGCGGCCCTCCTCCCTCTCCCCTACGTCGTCTTATCGGAGGCCTCGGTTGAGCCAAGAGTCCGTTTCTCGAAAGCGATTCCTGCCAGGACATCCAAGACCTGCCTAGCGTAGCGCACGTCGTGCACGCGGTGAACCGAAACTCCCTTGTCATGGGTCCATGCGGTGAGAGCCAGAGTGGCGACATCCCGCGACTCGGGAGGCCAATCCTGCGGGTCCTGACCCGATCTGCCGACGAGCAGAGTTGCGAGCAGGCTCTTGCGGGAGACACCCAGCAGGATGGGATACCCCAGCCTGCCCAGGGCCGGGAGGCCCTGCAGGAGTTCGAGGTTGTGCGCGTGTGTCTTGCCGAATCCAATGCCCGGATCCAAGAGGATCTGAGCTGGATCGACGCCGGCCTCCAGGGCCCGAAGCGCCTGGGTCTGGAGCTCTGCTGTCACTTGGCCCAGGCAATCCTCGTACTGCGGGGCTTGCTGCATATGGCCGGGCTCGCCCTGCATGTGCATCAGCACCAGGGGGGCTCCGGTGCTCGCTGC
>JAJRTL010000405.1 GCA_024278315.1 Planctomycetota bacterium
TCGGTACCGCGTGGATCGAAGAGGGTGGCAAGAGGATTCGAGTGAAGGGTGATACGCGGCACAGCTTTGGTTTGTTGGCCAACCCATATCGATGCGACCTGAAGATCACTGGGCCAACCGGTTATGCACTCCCGGTGACCGCGGGGCCGCTTGCACCCGAGGGGCAGATGGAGCCCGAACCGGGCATCCAGTATCTGGGGCCCTATCGCTGGCGCGAGACCCGCTACACGCTGCCTCGGCTTCAGGAAGCAAGACGCCTGGTGGCTTTGGGCAGGATGTCCAGTTGGATCTCCAAGGAGATCGTGAGAGTGGATACGAAAACAGCAGAGGCCACCTTCGTGCCAGCGACGCGACTCGAAGTCCGTTGGGCCCAAGGCGTCGACTCAGAAGACCGCGGAGTCACGGCGGAAGTCTCCTCGGCCTTTGAGACGAGGCGAGCACGCCTCCTCCCACGATTGCGCGGTGGAACTGGACGCGATGGCCGGACTCTTGTGGCCACCTTCGTTGTGCCCAGAGGGCCCGTCACCCTGCTCCTGCGATCCTCCGATGGACCTGTCCTCTGGACCCAAGGTCTGCAGGCAAAGCAGCCCAACCAGGTGGTCGAGGTGAAGACCCCATAGCGATCATTCCTCCGACGATGGCGGGTCGGGTCATGAATGTGCGGGAATCCGGAAAGACTGTGACTACCGTAGTTGAGTGTTCGAGAGGTAGACTCTGCCCGACCCCTGCGGGCGGGATCGTTCCGCTTGGCGGGCTGCCGCCCTGATGAACCCTGATATACTCCCTGCCTTTTCTGGCGCCGATGATCCGAATCCTGATTGCCACTCTACTGCTCGCCCTCGGAGTCCTGGCCCATGACCCGGTCGTCAACCCTGCCGTGGAAGCGCCGACGGTCATGCACATGTTCGTGGAGCGAGGGCAGATCCGGGTCGAACTTGAGATCGAGGAGGAGAGCCTCTTCGCCTTCCGCAACCTGCTCTCCAACGAAATCTATGCGGAGCTCAGTGAGGAGTTGGGGTTCGAGGATCGTGACTCGGAGGCGAGGCTCGAGCGTTTCTTCGACCGGGATCTGATCCTGGCCTTGGATGGGGGATCGCCGCTCGTCGGTGAGGTCACTGCGGTGAAATGGGGCAAGAAGACCCTGCGGGATCTGCTCAGCACCGAGATCCTGCCTGCCGACAAGCAGAAGGGTCCCCGCGCCGTGCATGCGAGCCTCGTGTATCGCACAAGGGGGGAGGCGGCGCGTCTCTCGATCCGTCCACCCTCGCGTGTGCTCTCACGTCGATCTCCCCTGACCAGGATTGGCTTCCGCCTCTTCCACCTCGCAGTGCCCGTTGCCGACTACAGGTTCATCGGAGCGACCGAACTCGTGGATCTAGACTGGAAGGACCCCTGGTTCAGCAAGTTCCACAACAAGCAGTTCTTCCGCTTCAACCGGGAGCTGCTCCAGGTCTTCCTCTACATCGAGGCGCTCGAAGTCCGTGCGGAGATCGTCTTCCGTCCGCGGGACTTCCAGGAGTTCGTGGATCTCGGCCTCGAAGGCAAGGAACGGATCTCGGTGGAGCTACAGAAGAAGATCCACGACAAGCTGGTCCCCTTCCTTCCCAAGCACTTGAAGCTCACGATCGACGGCAAGACGCAGAATCCGACCCTGGCCTCTTTGCAGTTCCTTCAGCTGCGCATCGGCAACACCGAGATCCTGGATGGAGTGAGGGAGAGCCGGACGGCCGACACCTTCCTGGGAGCCGTCTTCGTTGTGAGCCGCCTCGGTTGGCCGGACAAGGTCTCCTTGGATTGGGACCTGTATCCCTCACGGGTCTCGGCTGCCTCCGCAACGGCCGTGGATCTCGAGAATGGCCTTCCGATCCAGTTGACGCCGGAGTATCCGATCCTCTCGTGGAACAACCATCTCGAGGATCCTCCGGTGCCGGCTTTCCTGGACGTCCCTGCTCCTCGCAAGCCCCTTACACTTGGAATTCCCGTTCTGGGCATCGCGCTTGCCGTCATGGGTTTGGTGGCCCTGATCCTGCTCTTGCGCAGGAAGAGCAGGGCTCTCTGGGGAGGGAGTGCACTGGCTTGCTTCATCTTGGCCTTCCTCCTTCGTCCGGTCTGGACGATTTCGGTGCCCGATCCCTTCGCGGATCCGGCTGCCATCGAAGATGCCGAAGCCTCGCTCATCCTCGAGGCCTCCCTCGCCAACATCTACCACGCCTATGATCGTCGGGATGAGAACCTCGTCTATGACGGTTTGGCCCGGACGGTGGATGGTCCCCTGCTGGCACAACTCTACGTCCAGATGCGAAAAAGCCTCGAGTTCGCCAACCAGGGAGGAGTCCTGGCCAAAGTCGATTCGGTCGTGCTCGACTCCGCCAAGATCCAGCCTCTCGGGTCGGCGAGTGGTTTTTCGGCTCTCTGTCGTTGGCAGATCTCGGGAAGCGTCGGTCACTGGGGCCACGTGCACCGGCGCTACAACGCCTACGTCGCAGAACTGCGTATGGCAGTGCGTGACGGGAGTTGGAAAATTACCCACCTCGATGTCCAGAGCGAAGAACGCCTCTAAGGCTCCGTCTTCATGATTCGCATCCAGGATCTCAGTTACCGATACCCCGAGGGTGGCTTTCGCCTCCTCCTCCCCGAACTCGACGTGGCTCGCGGTGAGGCCGTGGCCCTGATCGGTCCCAGTGGCTCGGGCAAGACGACCTTGCTGCGCTTGATCTCGGGCATCCTTCTTCCCGAAGCCGGCCGCATCCACGTGGGTGACCAGGATGTGTCGTCCTTGTCCGAGTCGGAGAGGCGTGCCTTCCGCGTGGCAGGAATCGGTCTCGTATTCCAGGAGTTCGAGCTCGTCGAGTATCTCTCCATCCTCGACAACGTCCTGTTGCCCTTTCGACTCCATGGTCGTCTGCGTCTCAGGGATGCGGATCGGGAACGTGCTGCGGGAACGCTCCAGGATCTCTCCCTCGGGGACAAGATGGATCGTCGGCCCGCACACCTGAGCCAGGGCGAGCGACAGCGCGTAGCGATCGCGCGCGCACTCGTGACGGAGGCGCCGCTCATCCTTGCCGACGAACCCACGGGCAACCTGGATCCGCAGACCAAGGGGCAGGTGGTCGAACTCTTGCGCACCAAGGCCGGGGAGGCGGGGGCCACGCTCCTGATGGTCACGCATGACCATGCACTCCTCGATCTCTTCGGGAGGGTGTTGGAGTTTGGGGAAGAAGAGGGCGCGACGACTCTCGTCGATCGAGAGGGGGCGCAGTGATGGAGAGCCTCTACTTGGCATGGCGCTACCTTGTCTACCACCGTTTCAAGACGCTGCTCCTGGTGCTGTCGCTGACCTTGCTCTTCTTCGTACCGGTGGGGCTCCGCGTTCTGGTGCAGCAGACAGCTCTGGAGCTGCAGCGAAGGGCGGCGACGACACCGCTTCTGGTCGGGGCGAAAGGCTCCTCGCTGGATCTGGTGCTATCGGGTCTCTACTTCGAGGGCACACGCCCCGAGCCGCTCAAGGGCGCGGAGATCGAGCGGGTGCAGGACAGCGGCCTGGCCTTGGCGATTCCCCTCCATCTTGGCTTCGAGGCGCAGCACCATCCCATCGTCGGAAGCACCGTCGAGTACCTGGATTTCCGCGCACTCGAGATCGAGGTGGGGCGTCGCTTCGTCTTCCTCGGTGAGTGCGTCCTCGGGGCGGCGGCGGCGAAAGAACTGGGCCTCGCCCCTGGCTCAACACTCGTGAGTTCCCCGCAGAACCTCTTCGATCTCGCAGGCGTCTATCCGCTCGAGATGCAGGTGGTGGGGGTGCTGGCGCCCAAGGGAACCCCCGATGATCGTGCCATCTTCGTGGATCTCAAGACGGCCTGGGTCATCGAGGGATTGGGGCACGGTCATCAAGATCTCTCCAAGGACGATGCTGCCGCCGGTGTCCTCAAACGCAAAGGGAGCCAGATCACCGCCAACGCTTCGGTGCGCGAGTTCCAACGGATCACGGACGAGAACCGGGACAGCTTCCATTTCCACGGGGACCGATCCGCGTTTCCGGTGACGGCCATCCTGGCCCTGCCCCACGATGCCAAGAGCAAGGCCCTCTTGATGGGCCGCTTCCAGAGCAAGGATGAGACGAGCCAGATCGTGGTTCCGTCCAAAATCCTGGATCAGCTCATGGGAACGGTCTTCACCGTTCAGGATTACATCGTGGCTGCTGTCGTCCTCGTCGGTCTCTCCACATTGGCCACGGCCTTTTTGGTCTTCCTCCTGTCCTGGCGGCTCAGGCGTGGGGAGATCGAGACCATGGTGCGTATCGGTGCGTCCAAAGGACGGATCAGGGCCCTGCTGCTCTGGGAGCTCGCCTTCGTCCTGAGTCTCTCCGTTCTTCTTGCGGCTGTTCTTCTCCTGCTCACTGCCAGCCAGGGTGGAGCCCTGCTGCGCCACCTCCTCCTCACCTGAGGTCCCGAACGTGAAATCCCTCAATCCCGTCACTCTCCTCTTTGTTGGTCTGCTGCTCCTGGTGACCGCCTGTGGGAAGGATGCGGAGCCAGTAGGTTCGGAGAAGCAGGGCCCGCTGACCGTCTATACGGTCAACGAGCCTCTTCGTTACTTTGCCGAACGCCTCGGGGGCAAGGGGATCCAAGTCGTCTTTCCGATGAAGGAGCCGGGGGACCCTGCCTTCTGGAAACCGGATGCCAACACCGTCCTCGCCTATCAGCAAGCAGATCTCATCCTGCGCAACGGGGCGGACTACGCGAAGTGGATGGCCAAGGTGAGCCTCCCCGGATCCAAGGTCGTCGACACGTCGAAGGCCTTCCATGATCGTCTCATCGAGATCCAAGCCAGCGTGACGCATCAACATGGGCCGAGCGGTAAGCACAGCCATTCGGGTCATGCTTTTACGACATGGCTCGACCCTCTCCTGGCTCTCGAGCAGGCGCGCGCCGTGAAGGATGCGCTGCAGACGCGTTTGCCCGATCAGGTGCAGGCCATCGAGAAGCGTTTTGAGTCCCTGAACAAGGACCTTCAGGGACTCGACGCAGAGATCCGGGCCATCGTGAGCCAGAAGCCTGCCCTCCCCCTCCTGGCTTCGCACCCCGTGTACCAATATCTGCAGCAGCGATACGGGCTTGCCCTCGAAAGCCTGCATTGGGAGCCCGACGAGATCCCGTCCTCCGATCAGTGGTCCACGCTCGAGAAGATCCTCGCTCGCCATCCCGCGAAGTCGATGCTCTGGGAGTCCGAGCCCCTGCCGGCGGTCCAGAAGAAGCTCGAAGCTCAGGGGATCCTGTGCCTGATCTACGATCCTTGCCCGACCCGACCGAAGCAGGGCGACTTCATGGGCCGGATGCGGGAGAACGTCCAGAACCTCGGCAAGGCCTGGCACTGATCCGAGACCCCCGACGCTGAGCCCTGAGGGGGGGGGGGCTGAAACCGCCAAGGAACGCACGGTAGTTGTGCCTGAGACAGGCGATTTTTTATGCAATGGGAAGTCCGCTTGGTCTACCCTGTCTCGTGACGGCTTGGAATCCCATCCGTGCATGAGCTACCCAGGTCGACACCAGCCCCCTGATACCCAATCCGATCCATCGGCCCCCCGGTGGGGCGAGACTCCCACGAATGGCACCGAGCAGACCTTCAGATCCCGACCGAGAGGCGAAGTGTGAGTTCGTACGACGTTGGTTCGATGGAATCTGGATCGAGGGGAACAAGGCTGAGATCCATGCGCTGATTGCTCCAGACTGCAAGATCCATGGGATGCAGACCGAGGTGCTGGTTGGTCCGGATGCCTTTCTGCCGTTCTGGGAGTTGGCACGCAGGAACTACCGGAGTATCGAGATCGAGATCGATGAATGTCTCGTCGAAGGGGATTGGGTCGTAGCCTTCGTCAGTGCTCGGTCACTCCATCTGCACAGCTTCCATCCGGTCGAGATCACGGGTTGTAGTTCCTTCAAGTTGGTGGACGGGCTTTGCGTCGAGACCCATCACATCTTCGACTATTTGTCTGTGCTGGGCCGTTGTGGTGCGATCGAGAATGTGGATGCCTTCGAGGTTCTTTTTCCCATCACGGAGGAAGAGTGAGATGACTGGGCCCACGCGCGCTGACAGTGAGCTGATCCGGAATCTGGTGACACGCTGGTTTCGAGAGGTCTGGGATGCGGGGAAGCGGGAGAGCATCCATGAGATGATGCACCCCGAGGCCGTGATCCATGGAATCGGAACGGAGGCGGCTCACGGACCAGAGGGCTTCGAGGCGTTCTGGAGAACTGTGAGGCTCAACTACCACGATATCGTGACGCAGATCGATCAGCTGTTGGTAGAGGGTGCAGAGGCCGTCGCTCTTCTGACCATCACCTTCGTCCAGACCTCGAGTGGGGAGGCCATGTCCATGCGTGGGGCAGCGACGTTCCGGTTCGAGGACGGGCAGATCATCTTCAGCCGGAATGTGATCGACTATCTGGCTGTTCTCGGACAGAGCGATGCCCTCGGCATTGATATTCAAGATGCCCTCTTCCCGATCCAGGCTCTCGAGAACAGGGACCCTCCACGCTCGTGAGAGGGCCAGCCTCGTGGGAGGGACAGCCAGCCGTCAGAGGTAGTCCTCGAATCCGGGCTTGTCCTTTCTCTGCTCCTCGTCCAGAGCGTCGAAGAAGCTGTCCTCGGCTCGCTTTTGCTCCTCCTGGACGGAATCGGCTCCGGGAAGGGTGCCGAGCTCCTCGAATTTCCCTTCGAGTCGCCTGAGATGCACATCTACTGTGAGCCACTCCCCACAACAGGGGCATTTGGCACGAAATTTTTTGCGTTCCATGAGGGCTATTCCTGGCCAGCTTCGTTGGTGTCCAGGATCCCCGGCGGGAGACGCTTCTGCAAGTGTCCTCACCCAAGTAGGCTGGGTGTGCGTAGATGAACCTGCAAACAGGTGTAGGCCACAGCCATCTCCATGAGCAAATCTCCTGACAAAGCCCGGGTGCCTCAGCCAGCGGAAATGGACCCATCGTTCGATTCTGTAGAGGGCCATCAGGAGAATCCGCGCGATCCCGCAGTGATACCAGGGTCCGGACTCCCTGCGGGGCTCAAGGGCCTTCCGGTCCTGGCCATGGAATCTGGCGCATCCACCGAGGATGAGGAGCGTCGCGAGCGCGAGAAGGCCCGGGATCTGGTCCTGGTGGCGCGTGTTCAGGCCGGAGACGAGACCGCATTCGCAGAGATCCTGGACCTGTACCAGGGCCGCGTGCTGCGCATCGTGCGCAGGATCTGGCAGCGAGAACGTGAGACGGCCGAAGACCTGACGCAGGAGGTCTTCCTGCGGGTGTTCCGTGGTATCGGGAGATTAGAGGGGATCAGCGCCTTTTCGACCTGGGTCCATAGGATCACCGTCAATGTCTGTATCACCGAGATCCGCTCCCGAAAAGCGCTGAAGCGGGACCGACCTACCCTCTCTCTGGATGCCCCCCTGGCAGGGAGGGATGAGGATGATTCCCTCCGGATGGAGCCGGAGGCCCCAAACTTTGATCCAGGAGCTGAGCTGGAAACCCGAGAATTGTTCCAGGCCTGCCGGAACGCTATCGAGACACTGCCGTCCATGTGGCGCATGATCCTGCAGTTGCGTGACTTGGAGGAGAAAAGCTACGAGGAGATCTCGGAGATCCTCGATCTCCCGATCGGAACGGTCCGATCGCGGCTCCACAGAGCGAGAGCCAGGGTCCGAGCCCTCTTGGAGGGAGGTGGACGATGATGCCCCGAGATCCATCCAGACACAGTGAGCCCGACGAGAGGAACTCCGGTGAGATGCTTCCGGACGACATCTCTGGCGAGGAATCCCTTCGCTGGGAAGAGGCCTTGTACGGTCTCGATCCCCATTCGGAGGGGGTAACTTCGGAGGGGACAGCTTCGAAGGGGACAGCTTCGAAGGGGACAGCCGAGGACGGCTGTGAACCCGAGTGGTTTGCCGATCTGTTGGACGGGCGACTGAACTCCGAGCAGAGTCGCTTGCGGGCAGCTTCTCTGGCCGAGGACCCGGCCCTCCACCAGGCGTACGCGGCCTACGCTCGAACGGTGAAGACCATGAGGGCCTTGGGCGCTAGCGAGGCTTCGGACCCGGGCAGTCGATTCTTGAAGGCGCGTATCCTCGCCGCCATCCAGGAGGAGAAGGCAGAAAGGGCCGGAGACACTCCCGGTCTGCCGGTTCCGCTTCGAAGGCGAAGCGTGTTGTCAGCTCTCCTGGCCTCGTCAGCTGTGGCTGCAGCAGCCCTGCTGGGTCTGCTCTACGTCCTACAGGAAGGCCCCCGAAAGTCACCGGAAGGCCGTGTGGACGCGGGTCCTGTGGCAGAATCGCCCGGGGCTGATTCGACGACCGGGGCAGAATCGTCAGAGCTTGGATGGGCCATGAAGGCTCTCCAAGACGAGCGCTCGGAGGGGGTGGCAGGAGTCCGCGATGGGGAACGGGATTCTCGGGAATCGCAGCGAGAAAAGGCTATGGGATCGGTCGCTCCGGATCGCAAGGGGATGGAACAGAGCGTGGACTTGCCATCCCCATCCAAGGGGCAGAATGATGACTTCGCCTTGGGACGTGGGCGCAAGGCCGGGCCAGATGGTCCAAGATCCGGCGGCCCAGGCTACGGCAGTGGATCCAACAAGGTCTCTCGACGCACGCGAAAGAACGCGGAAAAGAGCGAGGTCCCCGAAGAGGAGGCCAGCGAAGTGCTGGCGAAAGGCCCTCGTAGGCGAGGCCTGTTCAAGAAAACCGGTTCCATGTCCAAGAGCAGGATCCGTGGTGGCGCAGGTTCGCTCGAGAAGTCGAAGAAGGACCGGGAACAGATGCCTCGCCCCCAGTCGCCTCAGGCCGGTTCTTCCGACCTGGGTGTGTTCAAGGTCGAGCTGCCCCGGGATTCCGCAGCCGATGGCGGCGATGCTCGACTGGTGTACAAGGAGGTCCTGCAGGTCCTGGCAGATGCCAGACTGAGGGCAGTTGCCACAGGGGCTCCGCTTGTGGGGTGGGATCAGGATGCCAAGCGTCCGGGCATGCAGGGCTACACAAGCGGCATGGTCGACAGGGGCGCAGGAGTTCTCGTATTGGCGGTGGAAATGAATCCCCTGCAGGTGGCCACCGTTCAGCCACGCCTCGAAGCCCTCGAGCAACAGCGACTGTATTTTTCCAGGGCATGGCCTGGGGCGCAGCCAGTTGTGCCAGGCAAGAGAAGCGGACTTTCCCAAGGGATTTCGTCCGCCCCGGATGCCGAGCAAGGAGCATCGGGACAAGCGAACACCCTCTCTGTCGGGGCCGAAATCGAGGGCAAGAAGAAGGCCATGGAGGTTCGCCTGCCGTCTGGAGCCAGCTCAGCGCCCAGTCCGACCACCAGTCCGAAAGGGCCTGGTGATGTTCCGCAGGATCGGCCCGTGAGTGGCAAGTCCGGGAACAAGCTTCGCGGATCGAAATGGGCGCAGCGGGTCTCTCTGCGAGATCTCTATGACCCATACGAGTTGTTGAGCCGGAGCAACTCTCTTGACCGGAGCAGCGATCAGGTCCTCGTCCTGAAGGGCACCGAGGAGGAGTTGAAGGACACACTGACGCTTCTGTTCCAGCTCTCCAATCGACATGCGATCGAGTACCTCCCGACAGCCTCACTGACTCCGGTTGGGATCGATGATGGGGCGAAGGCGCCTGCTTCGAACGCGAAGAGGGGGAGACCCGGAGTCGGGGATCCCGGCTCCAAGGACCAGAAGGCAAAGACTCCCACCGAGACCAGGGTCGGGGTGGGCTCGCGCGACTCCCAGGAGGAGGATGAGGAAAGCACAGCTGCGGATCCCAGGTCCACGGACAAGGCACACTCGAAGCTACCACCAGCGCGCAAGGATGCGGTCCCCGAGACCGAAGGGGATCGCGTTCCGGGGGCAGCGGCGAGAGGTTCGAAGGAGTTCGAACAGGGGCGCGACAAGCCGGATTTGGACGAGACTGCGAAGAAAGCCCAGGGCGCAGATCCGCTCCTGGAAGTCCGGGTGATGATCCGTCGGGCGCGCTACCCCGTGCCCGGAGTCCCCGGGATTCCTTCGTTGCCAAGGCCATCGTCGCCGATGCCGGGCACACCTGCGACCCCGTCACCTACGCCCCCGACCCCTGCGCCCCCTACTCCTTCCAAGAAGAGGAAGTAGCGGTAGCTCGGAGGTCTGCGGTATCCTCCCCGGCATGTCGAACCGCGATGGATCGATCGAGTCGGGCTATTGGAACCGCAGGCGCAAGGCGCGTGTGCTCCTCCTCGTCGTCTTCGTGTGCTTCCTCTTCCTGGTTTCGACCTTCCAGAAGGTCTTCCTTCCCTTGGTCCTGGCCTTCATCCTGGCCTACCTCCTGGATCCGCTCGTTCACGGCTTGCAGAAACGGGGTATCAAGAGAGGCGTGTCCGTAGGGCTTGTCTTCTTCATCTTTCTCGTCGTTGCCGCAGGCTTCCTCTGGTGGTTGGCTGGTGAAGCGGTTCAGCTCTGGTTCGCTGCCGTAGGAAGGGATGGACATCCGGGTTTCCTGTCCGAGATCCAGGTGAAAGTCGATAGTTTGTGGGCCCAGCTGTTTCCGGTGGCCGAGAGGCTGCGTCCGGGCAGCGTGTCCGAGCCGGGGGCAGTCGCGGGTTTTCTCGACAAGATCGGTCAGGCTCTCGCGCAGCTCTCCTCACAGATCGGCAAAGGCTTCTCGAGTGTGGCGACCTTTCTGGGGCTCTTCATCCTTGTTCCGATCTATCTCTTCTATCTGTTGCTCGACTTCCCGGGGATCCTCGCATGGATCCAGGCTCGTCTTCCGGCGAGCCAGAAGGAGCGTCTGCTGGCCGTAGGGAGTCGCATCGACAAGGGCTTGGCGGCCTTCCTCCGGGGGCGTCTCTTGATTGCCCTGCTCAAGGGAGCCATCTATGCGGTCGGACTTTGGATTGTCGGGCTGCCCCAGGCCTTTTTCATCGGCATGGGGACGGGACTGTTCTCGATCATCCCCTATGTCGGCAGTGGCCTGGGATTCACGATCGCGTGCATTCTGGCGATCCAGGACCCGGAGTGGGGGCTGATGGTGGGGGTTCTTGTCGTCTTCGGAATCGCGGAGATCATCGAGAACTACGTCCTGTACCCATGGATCATGGGCGCAGGCGTGGATATCGGGCCCGTCCTGACGCTCTTCAGCCTGCTTTTCTGGGGCGCCTTGTTCGGCGTTTTTGGGCTGATCCTGGCCATCCCGCTGACGATCATCGTGCGCGAGATTTCCTCGGCCTATCTCATGCCCGCCCTGGACCTGCTGGCCGAACCCGAAGAGCGACAATCTCGGAGCGGGATCAGCAAGGCCAGCGAGGAGGCGAAAGGTGACTGAGCTGAGCCTGCCTGGTGAGTATCCGGGAGTCCTCCACTTCTGCACCACGCGCGCTTTCGGAAACCTCTCTCTCGGCTGCTCCGAGTTCGGCAACCCGCTCCCCGTGCGCGAACGGCTGGCCAGAAGACTCGGTCTCGGCTTGGACGACCTGGTCATGACGGGACTGGTGCATGGCAATGAGGTGCGGCGCATCGAGTCGGTCGATCGAGGCATCGGTGCGCGCGATCGCCGTGTCCTGGCTCCTGCGGATGCCGTCTTCACGACGGAGAGCGACCTCTGGTTGCTCATGACTTCGGCTGATTGCTACCCCATCCTGGTTTCGGGTCCAGGTTGCCTCGGACTGGCCCATGCAGGCTGGCGTGGCGTTCTTGCTGGTGTTCTCCCGGCCTTGATCGAGGCCATGAGCGAGGCGCTTGGACTATCCACCCATACCCTACGAGTTGGGATTGGTCCCGGAATCGGCCCGAGTCACTTCCAGTTGGGTCCTGATGAGATCGCGCAGTTTCGAGAGAGGGGATATGGAGCCTCGGTCCTTCCCGATCGCTACGTCGATCTTCCCGAGATTCTCGCCGGACAGGCTCGAGATGCCGGCGTGGGGGAGGTGGGAGTCAGCGGCCTCTGCACCTATGCCGAACCAGGACGGTTCTTCTCCTATCGTCGGGAAGACGGGAAGACAGGGCGCTTTGGCTTGGCCGCGCGCCTGCTTCCCTCCTGAGCTCCATCGCCACGACGGCGATTGGATCAGCCCTTCTTGCCGACTTTCTCGCTCTTCTTCTTGGGCGCGTACTTCCAGATGCTCTGGTAGGCAGCGATCTTGGTCGCGTCCTCGTCGAGCTTCTTCAGCAGCACGGAGATCGCACCTTGTAGCTGCACGTCCTCCTGGTAGTCACCAAAGATTCGTCCACCAGGCCAGGCCTTGCCCCGGAAGTCTGCGACCTTGTCACGGACGGCGATGCGCACCCATCTGCGCACATCGTCTTTGGAGAGCAGCGTGTCGAGGCTCTTGTAGTATTCCTCGAAGCCTGGATAGCTCTCCCATTTGCCCTCGTCGCTGATCGCGAGTTTCAGGAACTTATCGCGTGTCTCGGCATTGAGGTGTTGCTTGACGTATTCCTTGAACTTCCCTTCCGTGAGCAGGTCGGCGATGATCGAGTTCTTCCAGAGATCCTTGGCTTCCAGGGTCTTGGCCTTGACTACGACGTCGGGCTTGACGCCGTAGTCAGGATTTCCGACCTTGCCCTTGGAGTCCAACATCTTGTGCAGACGCCGGCCGCTGGGCAGGTAGTAGTAGCTGATCGTGATACGTGCACGTGGGCCTGGGTCGAACTTGCCGTTCTTGTTGACGTCCTTGAAGGGTTCGCCTTCGTCCCAGCGTCGGTTGCGGTTGAGGTCCTCTAACCGCTCCCCGAGATAGCCCGGAATGCGGAACAGGTTCTGGACGGAGCCCTTGCCGTAGGTCTGGACGCCGACGATGGTGGCGCGCTTGTGGTCTTTGAGGCAGCCCGTGACGATCTCGGACGCGGATGCCGAGTTTTGGTTCGTCAGGACAATGATAGGCACGTCCTTGAAGACCTCGTCCCGGCGGCTCAGGTAGCGTTCGTCGCGGCCAATCGTCGACTTGGTCGAGACGATCAGCTTGCCTTTGGGCAAGAAGAGGTCGCAGATAGCCTGGGCCTGACTCATGTAGCCACCCGTGTTGTTGCGCAGGTCGATGACGAAGCCCTTGGCTCCCTTCTTCTGCATCTCCAGGAGGTTCTTCTCCACTTCGCGCCCGGTGTCGGAGGCGAAGGTCTGGATCTCGCAATAGCCGATGTTTCCAGGCAGGAGCAGGCTCGAGACCGAGGGAACCTGGATCATCTTGCGCTCGAGAGTGATGTCGCGGGGCTCGGGCCAACCTGCGCGATAGACCGAGATCGTGACCGGTGTGCCGGGTTCACCTTTGAGGTGCTTGATGATGTCATCGAGCTCCTTGTCTGTCGTGCTCCAGGTACCCACCTTCAAGATCTGGTCGCCCGACATGAGACCCTTCTTGTAGGCCGGGCCCGAATAGATGGGGCGCGTGATCTGGAAGATGCCGCGCTGGATGTTGACGAAGGCACCAATGCCGCCGTAGAGCCTCCCCAGATCGAAGGCGAAGGCGCGGTAGGAGTCGCTGGTCATGTAGCTCGAGAAGCGATCGAGGGCCTTCATCATGCCCTTGGCCGCATCTTCGACCATGACCGTGTCGTCGAGTTCCTTGGCATCCATGTGGTAGCGCTGGATCAGCTCATAGAGCCTGTACAACAGCTCGAAACGACCCGAGTTCTGGCCGGTCCCTCCTGTCTGCATCCGCTTGGCCAAGAGTCTCTGCTGGAGTCTCCGGATGGCCCTGTCGTGTTCGGATGCCTGCTGCTCGAGGCGCAGGTAGGAACGCGCCATCCGCCCCTTGGCCGTGGGCTCCTCCTCGATCTCTTCCAGGACGGCGCGCGCGCTGATCATGTCACCGATCTCGGCCAGGGCGAGGGCGCCATCGATCTTGAGTTCGCGGTTCTTGGATCGCAGGAAGTCCAGGAGGACGCGGCGTGAATAGTCGATCTGCTCTGCACGACCCACGAAATGGAGGGAGCGGGCGGTCAGGATCCGGAGGCCCTGGTCCTCGGTGTCGTCCTTGAGAATCGCGAGGAGGCCGCTGCGCGCGAGCTTGCGCGCGGTGGGGCCGAGGTCCGGCGTTCCCAGCATTGCGGCTGCGGCCTTGCGCACTTCGAGTTTCTGCTGGGCATCCAGCAAGGGACCCACGATCTCGACGGCGCGCTTGCTCTGCGTCCCGTCTTCATCGAGGTTCAGAAGGGCGCGAGCGGCGACCAGTTTGCCGACCGGTCCGGTTTCCTTGGCAGCCTCGCGCAGGGATTTCATGAGGCTGTCCTCGGAGATCTCCAGGTCCTCGATCCGAGGGAGATACTCCCAGGCCTTCTCGAGAGGTTGGCGATTCGCCTCGAATACGAGGGCCTTGGCCTTCTCCTTGCCACCTTGGAAGACAGAGGGGGCGGGGCTGGCCATGAGGTCATGGCTGCCCAGGAACAGGAGGGGAAGGAAGCTGGAAACCAGGATTCTCGAAATCATCGTCGCCCTTTTCTTGGCCATAGTGTGCTGAGGAACCTGCTGCGGTCCTCTTCCTTGCTCTTCGGAAGAAGACGGAGCAAGCATGTAGGACCTCCCTCTATTGTTTCTGGTGAGGCAGGTTCCTCTCCAGCTTACGTGAGAAATGACCGTTTTGCTTGACCCGAAGTCCCACTGGCATCGGGAAAGAGGCTTCGGGACCTTCCGGGAGAGCAAGAGTCGGACTGGATGGTTCCCAGCTCGTGCCCTGCTCCGTATCCTTTTTCCTGTCATGAACGAGATGAGCCATATCGACGGTGAAGGGCATGCCCACATGGTGGACGTCGGCAACAAGTCGCCCACGCGGCGCCGAGCCTTGGCGGAGGTGTACGTCGAGCTGGGGAAAAAGGCCTATACCGTCCTCATGAGCGAAGGAAGCCCCAAGGGCGATGCCCTCGCTGTGGCCCGGATTGCGGGGATCCAGGGCGCCAAGCGCTGCAGCGAGCTCATTCCTCTCTGCCATCCGCTCGCCCTGGAGCAGGTGCAGGTGGATCTGGAGCCCAAGCCCGATCGGCTCGCGATCCGCATCACCTGTGAGGCCACGCTTTCGGGCAAGACCGGGGTCGAGATGGAGGCCATGACCGGCGCTTCGGTGGCGGTTTTGGCCCTCTACGACATGTGCAAGGCCCTCGACAAGGGCATCAGGATCGAGGGGCTCCGTCTGATCCGCAAGGAGGGCGGGAAGAGTGGGACCTGGGTGGCCGCTGACCGGGGCGTCGCCGAGGGAGACCCGGGGGGAGCAGGATGAGCTACCACTTGCCCAAGGAGCCCAGGTACGCTGTGGCCGGAGCGACCGGCGCTGTGGGGCGGGAGTTTCTGGCCCTGTTCGAAGAGCGGGCTCTGCCCTGCGCTTCCATGAAGCTTCTGGCGAGCTCCCGATCCGCAGGCAAAGGGATGCGGTTTCGCGGCGCGGAGCTCACGGTCGAGGAGCTCACCGAGGATAGCTTCGCGGATGTGGACGTTGCCTTCTTCTCCTGCGGTGGGGACCAGAGCCGGCGCTTTGCCGAGGCAGCCACTTCGAGAGGCTGTCTCGTCGTGGACAACAGTTCTGCCTTCCGCATGGATCCTCAGGTGCCCTTGATCGTGCCGGAGGTCAATGCCAGGGACATGGTCCATGAGGATGGTTCCCTCCGATCTCTCCTCATAGCCAACCCCAACTGCAGCACGATCATCCTCTGCGTGGCCCTGGCTCCGATCCAGGAGACCTATGGTCTCGAACGGGTGCTGGTCTCGACCTACCAGGCGGCATCCGGAACCGGTGAGAAAGGAATGCGGGCCCTGATCCACGACAGTCGGGAAGCCCTGGCCCAACCGCAGATCCACGATCGGGGTCTGCTCGATTTCTCCGAGGGTCTGGACGAGTGTGCTCCCGTTTTCGGACACCCTCTCGCCTTCAATCTCATCCCCCAGATCGATGTCTTTGGCCAGGACGGCAGGACTCGCGAAGAGCAGAAGATGGTCCAGGAGACCCGGAAGATCTTTGCTCTTCCTGACCTGCTGATGGAGGCCACCTGCGTGCGCGTTCCGGTACTTCGCTCCCATGCCGAGAGTGTCAGCATCGAGACCAGCCGAGCCGTGGATCTGGCTGAGGTGCAGTGCCTTCTCGCGAGCTCACCAGGTCTGCAGATCGTCGACGACCCGGGCGAGCGCCGCTACCCGATGCCTTCCCTCTCCTCGGGTATCGACCCCGTCCTCGTCGGTCGCCTGCGCCTCTCGGGGGTCTTTTCCCGGGGCCTCTCCTTCTTCCTCTCTGGGGACCAGCTTCTGAAGGGGGCTGCGCTCAACGGATTCCAGATCGTGGAGACGCTCGCTCGCGGGTCCTGATTCGCCGGTCAGGCGCAAGGGCGGACGCGGGCCTGGATCTAGCCCACCCGACATGACCTCGATGCGTCTGACGGTGTCTTCCGGCCCAAAGGATGTTCCCTGGCGGAACAGGCTTTGGCCCTGACACTGGCTTTAGGGAGATTCGGGCGTAACCTTGCCCCCCCAATCGGACCACCTCCCAGTTGAAAAGGAGCGGAACGTGGCTGCCAAGGAATCTGCACCAGAAGATGAAACCGGAAAGCTCCCACCCGTGAGCTTCCTCGAACCAAAAGAGATCAAGCGGCTCATCGGTATCCTCTCGTCGGCCGGAGGCCTCGAGTTGGAGTTGGAGAACCAGGGCGCGCGGCTCAGGATCCGCATGCCGGATACCCAGACGCGCACCGAACTCGTCCAGACCCCGATTCCCTACCCCATGTCCTTCCCGGGAACGGCTCCCCAGGCCCCGCAGGCGATGCCGGTCGAAGCCGTCGAAGATGAGAAGCCCAAGGTGCCGGCAGGGGCCGTCGTCTTCACCTCTCCGATGGTTGGGACCTTCTATCGCTCGCCCACGCCCGATGGCGAGCCCTTCGCCAAGGTCGGCGATCGCGTAGAAGCCGATTCGACGATCTGCATCGTGGAAGCTATGAAGGTCATGAACGAGATCAAGGCCGAGCAATCGGCAGAGGTTCTCGAGGTTCTCGTGGAGAACGGTGAGCCGGTCGAGTTCGGGCAGCCTCTCTTCCTGCTCAAGCCATGAGGGCGATGGCGTCGCCAGCCCTGCGAGCTCTTGGTCTGACTTCCCCTGGCCTGACGGCCACGTCCTGTATTGAAGGTCGAAGATGCCCTTTCGCCGAGTCCTGATCGCCAATCGGGGTGAGATCGCCCTGCGAGTTCTCCGTGCCTGCAAGGAAATGGGCATCGAGACCGTTGCCGTCTATTCCGAAGAGGACCGAGGGGCTCTCTATCTGCGCTATGCCGACGAGACGGTCTGTATCGGTCCGGCAGCCAGCGCGGAGTCCTATCTGGATATCCCTCGCCTGATTTCTGCAGCCGAGATTGCTGATGTCGAGGCCATTCATCCGGGTTACGGTTTTCTCTCGGAGAACGCCCACTTCGCCGAGGTCTGTGATTCCTGCAACATCCGCTTCATCGGACCCAGCGCGGAGACGATTGCGCTCGTGGGTGACAAGGCGCAGGCCATTGCCTTGGCACGCAGGGCAGGCGTCACCACCGTGCCCGGATCGGATGGACTGATCGGCTCCGAGGAAGAAGCCTTGGAGATCGCCAAGAAGATCGGATATCCGGTCATGATCAAAGCCACGGCGGGTGGCGGCGGACGCGGAATGCGGATCGCCAGCAACGATCTGACCTTGGTGAATGGTTTCCATGCGGCACGTAGGGAGGCCGAGGCTGCCTTCAAGAACGGCGGGGTCTATCTTGAGAAGTTCATCGAGAACCCGAGACACATCGAAGTCCAGATCATCGGGGATATGCATGGCAACATCGTGCAGCTCGGGGAGAGGGACTGCTCCTTGCAACGTCGTCACCAGAAGACCATCGAAGAGTCGCCGTCGGTGTCCATCGATGACAAGACTCGCAAGAAGATGGGGGATGCCGCCGTGAAGTTGGCCAAGGCAGCCAACTACTATTCGGCCGGAACCGTAGAGTTCCTCCTCGACAGAGATCAGAACTTCTACTTCATCGAAATCAACGCACGCATCCAGGTGGAGCATCCTGTGTCCGAGGAGACGAGCGGGGTGGATCTGATCAAGGCGATGTTGCGTGTGGCCGATGGCGAACATCTGGGATTCACCCAGAAGGAGATCCGGCCACGGGGCCACGCGATGGAGTTCCGCATCAATGCCGAGGACCCCGACGATAACTTCCGTCCCTCTCCGGGGACGCTGGGTCTCTTCGTGCCGCCAGGAGGGCCAGGTGTGCGATGGGATAGCCACGTCTATTCCGGCTACAGGATTCCTACACACTACGATTCCCTGATTGGCAAGCTGATCGTCGTCAGACCAACGCGTGAGGAGGCTCTGGCAACCGCGCGTCGTGCGCTCGACGAGTTCGTCGTCGAGGGGATCAAGACCACCATTCCTCTCTACAAGCGCATCCTGGAACATGTCGACTTCATCAGGGGGAATGTGGACACGGGCTTCATCGAGAAGTTCTTCTAGTCCTTGCGTGGCTCCCCTCGGACTTCGGTCCCTGGGGAACACCTGGTATTCTCTTGTGGCTGGTTGACAGGAACCTGAAACGCATCGATCTTGGAGGGTCATGGATCGAGACATTCGAGCCTGGGGACGACGCATCGTCAGCCTGGTGAATAGCCTGGCTGCTGTCGGGTTCTCCCTCTTCTTCCTCCTGGGCAGTCTTTCGGAGCGGACCTATGAGTCCCTGCCGGGAAGGGTCTGGCCAGGGTTGACGGGAGCTGGGATTCTGCTGCTGAATCTCCTCTCCTTGCTGTACCTGCGCTCCGCACCAGGAGGAGGTTCCAAGGGGCGGGTCGAGCAGATCGAAGGCGGTCCGATCTTCTCAGAGCGAGGCGGAGTGAGGGTTCAGGTCTCGCTGGAAGCCCTGAGCCAGGGGCTGATGCTCGCCGGGCAAGGCGTCCGGGCGCTGTCGAGACTGCAGATCAAGATCGAGAGACCGACTCGTCGAAAGATCCTCATCACAGCAGGGTTCCAGGTGGCAGAAGCTTCCCCCCTTCAAGAGTTGGGGAGGGAACTGCACCAGGCTCTCACCCATCGCTTCGATGAAATGATTGCGTTGGACGAGGATCACAGTGTGGAGTACGCGATCGTGTTCGAGGGCTATTCAGGCAAGGCCTCCGCGCCGATGGCCACGAAGGACGTGCCAGTGCTCGGAAGTCGAAAGGACAGGAGCGAGTCGCCGCCTTTTACCGGACCCCGCTATCCGGTGGAGCCAGGAGAAGAGGCATGACAGGGTCCATCA
>JAJRTL010000406.1 GCA_024278315.1 Planctomycetota bacterium
AGGACGTCGAAGCTCTTGCCTCCGTCTCGCGTGCGCGTCACGACGACCTGTGCGTCGACCGGGTAGCGGGCTTCATCCTTGATGGAGGGGACGAACCATGCCGTCTCAGGATCCGTGGGATGCACAGCTACAGCGAAGCCGAACGTACTCGGTCCCGCCTCCTCGATCCGTTGCCAGGTCCTCGCGCCATCGCTGGAACGATAGATCCCGTTGTGATGCTGGCACCAGTACTGCTCGGGTTGGGTCCGACACTGCACGATGCAGTGGGGGTCCTGGACATCCTCGTCGTCCTGACGATCCGGCGGCATGTATTCGGCCAGCATGCCCGTCGAAGAGGTGTGCCAGCTCTCCCCGCCGTCCTCGCTGATCTGCACGCCTCCGCAGGAGACGCCCAACGTGAGTCGCTTGCTGTTCTCGGGATGGACGCAGATCGAATGGATGGCCGGCACGTCTGCGCCACCACCGAACCACTTCTGGCGACTGTCCGAGTTCCAGAGTGACTCGACGAGATTCCAGCTCTTGCCTCGGTCCGTCGACTTGAACAACCCGCCAGGCAGCGTGCCGCACCAGAGCAGACCGGCTTCGTTGGCTCCACCGGCTTCGAGAGACCAGATGGCCTTGAGAGCCGTGGTCTGCTCCTTCTCTTCCTTGCCTCCCTTCTCGACCCCTTCGACCTTGGGGTAGGAAGGCACGGCAATCTCCTCCCAGGACTCTCCGCCGTCGCGGGAGGTGTGGAGCTTGTTGCCGAAGTGACCGTGGTCCAAGGCCACGTAGAGAGCCCCGTCGCGGGGATCGTGCAAGACCGCGGAGATCGGGACGCTCAGGAAGTCCTTCTGGGAGAGCTTCCAGCGAGGAACCTCTTCGCTGCCTTGGTTCTGGAAGGTGAAGAGACCCTTGCGGGTGCCGACGAAGAGACGAGATTGCATCCTTGGCTCCATGGGCTGGAGAGTGGGGGGACCGGAGTGTCGGGACCGGAGTGTCGGGACCGGATTGTCGGGACCGGGAGATGGGGGTCCGAAGATGGGGGGCCGGACAAGGGGAACTGCCGAGGCAGGCCTTCTACGGGGTTCTAGCCCCCGGAGAGAGCTTGCATTACGTAGACTTCTGAATCCTCGGCGACGATGTCCTTGAGAGTCTGACGGTCCTGGCAGGCTTCCCCGTCGATGAACACGACGATGTGCTGTCGGAGGCGGCCCTGCTCGTCCAGGATGTAGCCGCGGAGCGCTGGCGCAGCGGAAAAGGCCTGATCCAGGACTGCTTGCAGCGTGCTCCCCTGGACTTCCTGTGGGGGGCACTCGATGTGCCGGCGGAGATTCTCTGTGAAGTGAACGGAGACCATGGGGATCAAGCCAGACCGTAGATTGGCCTCAGCTTGCCCTGGAGGTAGCGGATGAGGTAGGAGCTGTCGGGCGCCTCACCACAGATGTGCTGAATGAGATCAGGAGCCAGATAGCGCTGTCCCTCCGCATGGACGTTCTTGTTGAGCCAGTCCTTGAGCGGGACGAAATCGCCCTCGCTGAACCGAGGAGAGAGATCTCCCAGGTCCCTCTCCGCCTGGGCATAGATCTGGGCTGCATAGATGTTGCCCAGCGTGTAGGTCGGGAAGTACCCGAAGAGCCCCGCGGACCAGTGCACGTCCTGGAGGCAGCCCATGGCGATGTCGGGCACTTCGATCCCCAGGTATTCGAGATACATCTCGTTCCAGAGAGCGGGGATGTCTCGAGCCTCCAATTCGCCCCGCATGAGCGCCAACTCGATCTCGAAGCGAACCATGACGTGGAGGTTGTAGGTCAGCTCGTCGGCCTCTACGCGGATGAATGAGGGACGGGCGAGGTTGGACGCGCCATAGAAATCGGCCGGTCCGTAGGCGGCGAAAGCTTCTCCGAAGAACTCCGGAAGCTTCGGGCAGAGCCATTCCCAGAAAGCCCGTGAGCGCCCGACCATGTTCTCCCACAGGCGGCTCTGACTCTCGTGGATGCCGAGAGAGACCGCATTCGACATGGGCGTGCCCACATGCTCCTGGGGCAATCCCTGTTCGTAGATCCCGTGACCCGCCTCGTGCATGGTCGAGCCCAGCGCGTCGAGTGAATTCTCTTCGTGGAATCGCGTCGTGAGCCGCACGTCGTTGCAGTGCGTGCCACTGCAGAAGGGATGGGTCGAGATGTCCAGGCGCCCTCGGTCATAGTCGAAGCCCATTTGGCTCGTCACGAACTGGACGAAGGCTCGCTGTTGTTCCTTGGTGCTCCTGACATCCAAGAGGGAGGCCTTGGGGGCCTTGCCATCCTCTCGCAGTTCGCGCAACAACGAACTGAGATCTTCGCGCAAGGAAGAGAACAGGGGGACGAGATCCTTGGCACGAATGCCCGTCTCGTAGAGATTCCCCAGTGCATCCCAGGCCTCCCCTCCTTCGGGCGTGCTCAGATGCTTCGCCTTGCGTCGCATCAGTGTGATCATCCGTTCCAGCCAGGGGCGGAACATCTCGAAATCCTTCTGGGTCCGAGCCTTGGCCCACGCGTGCTGAGCGAGGCTTCGGACCTCGCTGAGTTCAGCGACCAGCTCCTCGGGCAGCTTGGTGGCCTCGTCATAGGAGCGTCGGATCTCACGGATGTTGACGGCGGTCACACTCCTGGGGTCGGAGACCAGGGTGGCGTCCTCTTCGCAAGCCTGCAGCAAGTCCCCGGTCTCGGGATCGGTCTACATGCGGTGGATCATCTCCGCGAGCTGCTTGAGTGCCCTGGCGCGATACTCCACGCTCGCTTCGGGCATCAGGACTTCCTGATCCCAGGCCAAGAGACTCGAGGTGGAAGAGAGGAGCGCGCTCTCGCGCGTCTTGTCGATGAGCTTGGTGTAGGCGGCATTCATGCAGGGCAGCCTAGCCATCCCATGCGGAGGGGGCCAACCCCTCTCGGAGTCGGCCCCCTCTTTTTGCTTCGCCACGGAAGGCGTGGCTGCCGGGCAGGAGCCCGGTCAGTACAGCAGGTTCATCCCTTGGCTTTGGCCTTCTTCTCTTCGAGTTCCTTCAGCAGGATGAGCTCGCGAAGCTTCTGCTCACGCTTGCCGGTCTCGGCCCTCTGCTCCTGGAGTGCCTGCCACTTCGCGTCGAGGTTCTTGAGGCGACTCTTCTTGCCCTTGTCCTTCGCACGTTCCATCTGGGAGCGAAGCTCCTTCTCCTTGGAATCGATGTAATCGTACTTGCTCAGGACGGAGTAGAGCTCCTTGACAGCCTTCTTGGGATCGCGCTTGTACTCCACCTTGGGGACCTTGACGATCTTGTCCCATTTGATCTTCTGCTTGCTGGTCCCGAGGAAGCGGTACTGCCTCTTGCCATCCCAGGTCGAGAGGATCATGCGTGGTGGGTTCTTTCCAGCAAAGAGTGCGTGGTAGGGATGCGCCTCTTCGATCACTCTTGAGTCCACCTTGACGCAATGGAACCAGTAGCTTGCCAGCTTCAGGTTCTCGCTCTTCAGGGCGGCTTCGAGCATGGCCGTGGCTTTCTGCGCCTTGGTATCGTCGTCCTCTGCCCTGCTGGTTTCACGAACAATGATCAGGGGGCGCTTGTCCAGCCCCCGGATCTCTTCGAGAGCCTCATCGGCATCCAGGGCCGTCTCCTCGTAGCTCGACGCTTGATCCCAAGTGATCGTGAGTTTGGATTGGCTCGTGGCGAGTCGAGCCCAGCTAGTGGAAGCGCCACCTGCGCCTCCGCCGCCGCCACATCACTGGAAGGCGAAGGCAGCCGAGGGAGTGAAGCTCAGAGCGAGCCCCAAGGCGCTCACCCGCAACAGTGTCTGGATCATCTGAGTCTCTCCGATATCCACGCAAGGGAGATCGCCGACATCGGGAGACCTCCGGTCAGGGAATGTTGCTTCTGCCTGGGCGGACAGGCGACAGCACAATTATGCCCTCTGGGCAGGTTCTGCCAAGAAGCGGGGGGGGCGATTTGGGGTTTCTTTCCCAGGTCTGCGGGTCTCAATCTTCCCTGTTGGGCGGTCGCCGGAGCTTCTTGAGGTCGGACTTCCTGCCTTTGGCGGCGAGTCGGCGGCGCTTCGATGAGGCTGTGGGTCTGGTCTTCTTGCGGGGTTTCGGGGGGAAGGCGGTTGCCAGGAGCATGGCTCGCAGCTTCTCCAGGCAGGCGGCCGTGTTTCGTCCCTGATCCCGATGGCATTGGCTGGTGAGGATCAGGATGCCCTCCGAGTTGATCCGGTTGCCGAAGCGCTCGCAGAAGCGTTTGCGATGAGCCTCGCTCAGGCTGGGGCTCAGGAGGACACCCCAACGCAGGACAGCCTTGCTGGCTACTTTGTTGACGTTCTGTCCGCCCGGTCCGGAGCTTCGCTCGAAAGTGAAACTGAACTCCCGGATGGGGATCTGCAGTCTGGCGTGTATCTGGAGCATAGGAATTCCCTGGTCTCTGTCCACTTTGCCCGAAGATCGGGTATTTTCCTCTCATTCAACTGCGGATGCGTCTTCAGCGGGACGCGTTGCCTGGTGTAGTCCCTGTAGGGAATGCTCCCGAGCACAGGTTCGGGAGTCCACACCGAGGGTCATCACACCGAGGGTCATCACACCAAGGGTTTGAACACCAAGGGTTTGAACGCCAAGGGTTTGAACTTGGCGGAGACGTCCTACAGGGGCGCTTCACGGCAAGTCCTGACGGAGATTGGAGCATCATGCAGACACTAGAAGAGAACGGGATCATGGCTGACACGATCAGAATCGCATTCATCGACGACCACGCAATCCTCCGCGACGCATTGGCTGCAAGGATTGCTCACGAAGAGGACCTCGAGTTGGTGGGCACCGCCGACAACGCGGGGGCCGGCCTCGAGATGGTTCGTCAGGTCAAACCGCAGATGATCATCATGGATATCGACATGCCAGGGGCCTCGGCCTTCGATGTCGCCAAGCAGATCAAGACGGAGATGCCTGAGGTCAAGCTCATGTTCTTGAGCGCCTATGCGCACGATCGCTACGTGGACAAGGCACTTTCGGTTGGCGCCAATGGCTACATGACGAAAGGCACGGGCTTCGACAAGCTTGTTGCTGGCATACGCGAAGTGGCTGCTGGCAACCCCTGTTTCGACCAGGCCGTCGAGGATCGGCTGGTGTTCGAAGGCGGCGGCGCTCGACTGGCCAAGACACCAGTGACGCGTGGGGCCACTCTCACGGAGAGGCAGGAATCCATCCTTCGTCTTATCTCACAGGGAATGGCCAAGAAGGAAATCGCCACCGAGCTCGGCATCTCTGTCAAGACCGTCGAGACGCACACGGAGAACCTCATGGCGAAGCTCGGTATCCATGACCGCGTCGAACTGACGCGCTACGCGATCCGCGAAGGCTACACGCAACCCTGAGGGCCAGAAGCAGGGCCTGCTCCTGCCCGAGAGGGAGAAGAGCTACCCGATTCGGACGACCCCTTTTCTTCTGTATTTTCTGCGTTTCGTGGAGAGACAGGGGAGGAGGGGTCTGTCTGCAAGATGGGTTGATTCGAGCATTATCCCGAACGATTCATGACCTCGATGCGTCTGACGGCGTCTTTCGGTCCAGGACCGCGAACCTATGGGTTCGCTCGGCATGGCTTCGATTCGACGACCCTCTTGGGTCGCCTCATATCTCGCGCAGCCGTCCTGAACTCGAAATGCGCTCGTCGGACCGCAAGAACGATCTCATGAATAGTCCGGGTTATCCGAACTGCATCATGTGTGGGGAACCCCGCTTCGATCCAATCTGATGTTCTCCTCGGCAGTATCACGCGACGGGCCTGGGGGATCGCTGTAGAATGGGAGACAACGGTGAGAGGTGGTCCTTCCATCCTCTCTCTATCTTTCACAATCCCCATCTCCCAGGAGGCGCAGATGCAGCTCGTATTGCGTAGCAAGAACTTCCATATGGCCCAGTCGGTTCGTGCCAAGGTGGAGGCAACCATCAAGAAGGTCTTTTCGCGATTCGGCAAACACATCGATCACATGGAGGTGTCGCTTCGCGATGTCGGGGGCGAGGATGGGGCAAACGGCAAGGAAGCGACGATCACCGCCCATGTCAGGCATGCCGGGCGATTGCTGATCGACTCACGGGGCAAGGACTACGCTGAGACGATCCATCGTGCAGCGGAGTGCATGAACTCTCGGCTCAAGGGCTACCTTCAGAGCCGTCGCATCGACGTCAGGTCCCGCTGATCGCTGAAGCGTTGCCCCGTCAGGAGTTTCGACCTGCCAGGTAGGGACCCGGAAAGGACTGATCCGGCCAGCCGTAGCGTTGCGCTGCGTGGAAGGTCAGGTAGGGATCGGCCAGGTGGGGGCGCGCGAGCGCACATAGATCTGCGCGTCCTGCGGCGAGGATCGTGTTGGCGTGATCCGCACCGAGGATCGCGCCGACGGCCATCACGGGGATACCGGCCTCGTACTTGATGCGTTCGGCGAAGGGTACTTGATACATGCGGCCATAGACCGGTTGGCTTCGCGGGTCATTGCCAGCGCTCGAGACGTCGATCAGATCGCAACCGAGCTTCTGCAGGGCCCTGGCCACGACGACCGAGTCAGCGGCCGTCATCCCTTCCTGGCGCAGCCAATCCGTGGCCGAGAGGCGCACGATGAGGGGCTTCTCCTGTGGCCAGGCCTTGCGAACAGCATCGAAGACCTCGAGCGGGAATCGCATCCGGTTCTCGAGACTTCCGCCATAGCTGTCGCTCCGCTGATTCGAGAGCGGGGAGAGAAAGCTGCTGAGGAGGTAGCCATGGGCCATGTGGAGCTCGATGAGATCGAACCCGGCCCTCTGCGCACGTCCGGTGCTGGCCACGAAGTCGGCCACGACCTTGTCCATGTCGCCGCGGTCCATCTCCTTGGGCACCGGCCAATGGGATTGGAATGGTAGAGCGCTTGGACCCAGGCAGGTCCATGCTCCATCCGTGAGGGGTTGGTCGTCTCGACCGTCCCAGGGGTGGTGGACCGAGCCCTTGCGGCCCGCATGGGCGAGTTGGACGCCCACCTTGGTCGTCGAACGCGAGTGACAGAAGTCGACGATCCGTTGCCAGGCGGCTTCGTGCTCCTCGTTCCAGAGGCCAGCACATCCCGGCGTGATCCTGCCCTCGGGTGAAACGTCGGTCATCTCTGTAAGGATGAGACCCGCACCTCCAATCGCTCGTGAGCCCAAGTGGACGAGGTGCCAATCGTCTACGATGCCATCCTTGGCCGAGTACTGGCACATGGGTGAGACGACGATGCGGTTGTCCAGCTCGAGTTCGCGAAGTTTGTAGGGACTGAACATCGGAACACGGGCCTGCCCATCCGGGCCCGGGGTGTCGTCGCTCAGTTCCATGAACCGGGCTCTCGCCTTGGCAACCAGCTCGGGGTCGCGTAGTTCGAGGTTGTCATAGGTGATGCGCTTGCTGCGCGTCATCAGGTTGAACTGGAAGGTGATGGGGTCCTGTGCCATATAGCGAGCGGAGTTCTCGAACCAGACGAGGCTGGTCTGTGCGGCCTTCTGGAGCTTGATGCAATCCACGAATCGGTCTTCTTGATAGGTCGCCAGGGCCCTTGGCACATCCTCGGTGCCCACCTTGCGGAAAGCATCGACGAGGAACATGGCGTCCTCCATGGCGAGCTTGGTTCCCGAGCCGATGGAAAAATGTGCGGTATGGGCAGCATCCCCGAGGATGACGATGTTCTCGTGATGCCAGCATTCGTTCTTCACCGTAGGGAAGGTACGCCAGAGAGAACGATTGATCAGCAGCTTGTGTCCCTTCAGCCACTCCGCGCAGAGGTCCTCGCAGTAGCGTGCGCTCCGCTCTTCGTCCATCTGGTCGAGCCCGGCCGCCTTCCAGACCTCTTCGCGGCACTCGACGATGAAGGTGCTGAGGCCATCATCGAAGGGGTAGGCATGGACCTGGAACAGGCCGTGTTCGGTTTCCTTGAAGATGAACGTGAAGGCCTCCAGCTCGAGATCCGTACCGAACCAGGCGAACTTGCAGCGTCGCCAGTCCAGACTGGGTCGGAAGACATCGGCATGCTTCTCCCGGATGAAGGAGTTGATTCCGTCTGCAGCCACGATCAGATCGGCATCGGCGAAGGCATCCAAGGACTCGATATCCGTCTCGAAGTGCATGGTGACGCCGAGATCCCTGCATCGCTCCTGGAAGATCTGGAGGAGGAGCTGGCGCGACATCCCACAAAAGCCATGGCCCGTCGAGGTGACTCGCTCGCCCTTCACGTAGGTGTGGATGTCGGACCAGTAGCGGAAGGCCTGCGTGATGGCGCGATAGGTCTCCGGGTCGGCCTCCTCGAATCCACCCAGTGTCTCATCCGAGAACACGACTCCCCAACCAAAGGTGTCATCCGACCGATTGCGCTCGAAGAGCTCGATCTGGGCGTTGGGCCAACGCTTCTTCATCAGGATCGAGAAATACAGGCCTGCGGGTCCGCCACCCACGACAACGATCTTCATCCGGTCTCCTTGCGCATTCGGTGCTCCATGTTGCGGGGCTGATTCTCATCATGAGCTGCCGCCAGGGCGAGGCAAAACTGTCCGGGGCGGGGGTAGGGAGGAGACCCTTGGCCACGGAAGGAGCAGAGGAATGACAGAGCTTTCTTCAAAAGGCTCTAGCAAATGCCTGGACCCTCCCGTTCCATGGCTCTTATCGCATTCTTGTGGCCCCACTCTCAGGGGCTGTCTCTGCAGCGAGCCCGGGGGAGCTGATTGCAGATTCGGGCGAGTTGTTCGCAAGTCCTTTTCATTACCCCTATTAGAGAATCTGGAGATATCCCGAGATGATGCAAGCCAAGCAGCTTGGCCTCCTCTTGATGCCTGCCCTGCTCGCCCCGGCCCTCCTGGCCCAGGGTCCCTCGCAGGAAGAGCTCAAGGAGAGGTACGAGAAGAAGATCGCAGGAGAGTGGGTCGAGAAAGGTGGTTGGATCCTGGACCTGGACGAGGCCAAGGAGATCGCCAAGAAGGAGAACAAGGCGATCTTCGTCTACTTCTCCCGCTCCTATTCGCCATGACCTCCTTGTAAATCCCTCGAGAGCCGTGTGCTCTCGACCGACGAGTTCCAGGAGTTCTCCAAGAAGGTCGTTCCCTTCCTCAGCATGATGACGCACATCGAAGGCCGCAAGGACGACGATCTGCTCAAGACCTACGGCTACCGTGGATTCCCCTCGCTGGCATTCCTGGACGCCGAAGGCAACAAGTTGATGACCCAGAGCCAGCGTACCGTCGCGGGCTTCGAGGAGTCCCTGGTCAAGGTCAGCGAATACGTCGCGCTCTGCGCCAAGGTGGCAGCTGGAGACAAGACGGCTGTTGTGCCAGCTCTCATCGCGCAGATGAAGCTCGGCGGTATTGACTATGCGGGTGCCCAGGCCAAGGCCAAGGATGCCCAGTTCAGCAAGGCGCAGAGGACCGCTTTCACGGAGGCCCTGATCCCCTTGTTGAAGACGCTCCCCTTCGAGGCTGCCAAGATCGAGGTCAAGAACCTCAAGCTCAGCGAGGGGCAGCATGCCAAGGCCGTAGCGATCCTGAGTTCCCTGGAGATCACGGATCTGCTCAAGAACTCGCGGCAGGATCGCGGTGCGGCGGCTACGGAAGCCTTCTACAAGATGTGGAAGGACGGTCGCGGCCCCAAGAAGATCGACAGCAATGCGAGCTACAGGTTCTGGAGCATGCTTCTCAACAAGGCGAGTCGAGATTCGGATGCGAAGCTCTTCGAGGCGGCTTGGGGAACGATCCGTCCAGCCATTGCCTCGAATCCTCGCGCCGCGCCCTACGTGGAGAAGCAGGATGCGAAGCTCGAGGAGCTCAAGAAGGGTTCCGACGACGACGATGACGACGACGACGACGACGACGACGACGACGACGAGAAGAAGGACGGCGCAGAAAAGAAGTAGTTTCTTCGCTGACCGTATCGGGACCTCGTCTCTGAACTGACGATGTCACTTGCCGCGCCCCGCTGGACCGTCCAGCGGGGCGCTGGCATACACAGGGCCTGAGGAGTTTCCGCTCAGCCGGTGAGCCAGCCCACTGCTGTCAGGAATGCGAAGACGCAGAAGAGGCCGATGGCATTCATGAGGAGGCCCAGGGCCCGGCCGGTCTGCCCTTGTCGGCGCAACCAGACGTAGACGGGAGCGATGTAGATCCACTCCAGGAGACCTGACCAGGTCAGGACATGGAAGGATGGCCAGTCCAGGTAGCGGTAGCTCAGGTAGGGAGGGGCCAGGAAGAGCAGGTGGAGCCACACTGCCAGCAGGAAGCCTGCATGCCGCAGCTGCCCAGGCGTCTTGCGCAAGTGGCGCTGGGAGAGGGGGGGGCGAGCGGGCGATCTACGCGATTCCAGGCCCGTGAGGGTGTGATCTTGCTGGTGGCCTTGTAATTCCGCGCTCATGGCTCCAGTCTACGAACTCGTCATCCCGGGGTTGCGCCCCTTCTGTCCCACCGTGAATCCGACCGAGCCCCTACATCGCGAGAAGTTTCCCTGGCAGGATTGCCGGGTGCGCCTCGAGGGGATCCTGGAGGAGCATGGGGAGGATCGCTGGCACCTCGATTCACGCCGCCAGGCATGGGAGATCCGGGAGAGCTCGGGCCTGCCTCGGCTTCGCTTCCGCCCGCCTCTGGTGCTGCCCATTCGTCCCCGACATGGTGGAATCGCGGACTATCTGGAGGAGGACCTCGAACATCCCGGGGTCCAGCTCCTGCTCCTGATCCAGGCCGGGGCGGTCGCCATGGGACTCTGGGAGGAAGGGGAGCTCATGGCCCACAAGGCCTTCAAGAAGTACGTCGTCCGAGGCAAGGGCAAGGCCCAGGCCACGCACTTGGGGAGCAAGGGGAAATCCCGTTACGGATCTCGCCTTCGTCTACAGAACTGGAAGGCGCAGCTGCTGGAGCTCAAAGAGCGCTGCTCTGAGTGGCAGGAAGCCTACGGTGATTTCGAGCTGGTGATGGTCTCCTGTCCGGTTCGTCTCTGGCCCGAGCTCTTCGCGGCGGAGCCCCTCCCGCCCTTCGATCAGAGGGAGGGGATCTACCCGGTCCCGATGGACGTTGCCGTCCCGACCCATGAGGAACTCCTTCGCGTGCGCAGGGCCACAGAACAGGGCCTTGTCGAGCTCTGGTGAGCCTGGCCCGACCGGTTCCTGGCCGCTGCGAGCCCCTTGGGTGAGGGCCAGGTCAGAGAGTCGCCAGGGCCTCGTGCCAGCTGGTGAGCTCCTTACCCTTCAGGGTGAGTTCGACGAGGATCTGTCCCTTCTCGAGAAACCGTAGTCGGAGACCCTCGCGATCTCCCTGCCAGGCCACCTGACCCCGCTCGTTCTCGAAGAGTGGCGTTCCCTGGAGATCCGCGAGGAGAGTCCTGGCGCGGTGGAGGTCCTTCTTGGTGAGGGCAGCGGAGCAGGCCAGGGAATGGCCTGGCACCAGGCGCAGGTATTGGAGCAGGACCCGATGCTTCTCTCGGATCAGGGACAGCTCGCTCGTGATGGGCAGGAATCGCTTCATGGTCAGAGTCCAACGCGGAGTGGCGGCCCTGTCAACACAGGCCTGTCAACACAGGCCTGTCAACAGAGGCCTGTCAACAGAGGCCCGTCAAGAGAGGCCTGCCCTCACTCCGTCTTCGCCCACCATGCCTTCCACAGCTTGAGCTCCTTCAGGCGCTCCTCCTTGCTCCCTTCGGTCCAGACCATGCCCTTCTCGCTTTCTTCGCTGTAGAAGGAGCCAATCAGGCGTTCGAGCCCGAAGAACATCGAGGTGCGCACGCGTGGAGTGTCATCCATGAGGTAGTGGAAGAGCCGATCCACATCACGCAGTGTCGCCAGGTTGGATACCAGCCCGGCGGCATGGAGTCGCTTCTGGATGTCAGCCGACTCCTCGCTGTTCTTGTACTTCTCCAGGACGGAGAAGAGAGGGTCGATGGATGCCGCTCCCAGGTGGCGGATCTTGAGGTCCACTTCCATCCAGTTCTTCTCGCTTCCGAGCTTGAGGAGGAGCGATGGAAGCTCCTTTTCGAGTTGGGTCTTCCACTCGGGCTTGGGCAGGAAGTCCAGGTAGAGGTCGGCCCAGGCGAGGCGATGTGAAACGTAGGGCAGCAACTCGTTCTCCTGCTCCGCACCGGACTGTAGCACGGCTCTGCGCCGAGGACCGAGTCGGAGCTTCTCGCCGGATTGGGCCTGCACGCTGGCGAGTCCCTTGATGGACAGGATCTCGAATCGATTGCCTTGCTTGACGAAGATGGATTCTCCCCAGGGTTGCTTCTCACTCTGGAGCAACCGTGTTGCCGCGCTGCCCTCTCCCGTGACGATGAGGTCGGACTGATCCTTGATTCTGCGGACCCTGGCGAGGATGCGCCCCATCTCGAGGTCGAGCTCGCTGGCCCCGATGACACGAATCCTCGTGTTCTTGTCCAAGAGGACCACGGAGCCGTCCCGCAAGGAGACCAGGCAGGTCCCTTCCTTCGAAGTCTCGATGCGGCTCCCGTCGGGGATCGTGGCGCCGACGGGGAGGAGGCGTCGCTGTTGATCCTGACCCAGGAAGACCTGTCCCTGCGCCAAAACCATGCGTGGCCCTTCGGACATCTCGATCGGTAGGCTGCCGTCGTCTCGCTGCCCCTGTAGGATCAGCAGGCCAAAGAGGAATCCAGCGGCTGCCCAGGCGGCGGGCCAGGCGATCTGTCGCGTCCAGTGCAGGATGCGGGATGGCTCGCCAGGTCGTCCTCCCCTGTGCTTGCTTCTGCGTGGGGCGGCCCCTGATCTCTGGGCCTCCGTCTCCCCAGATTCGTCGGCTCGGATACGGGCCAGAACGCTCCTTGCATCCCGCATGGGGTCCCCAGCCAGGGGCGCCAGCGCCTTGCGCAGTTCGTCTCCGCCGTTCTTCGAGGGATCTCTGGATGCCGTCATCGCTTCCTGCTCCCCTTGTCAAGACGCTCGCGCATGCGCTGTCTGGCACGCCCAAGTCTCTGACTGACAGAGGCTTCCGTGATCTCAAGCTGCTCGGACATCTGTTTCAGACTCAGGTTCTCGAAGTAGAACATGAATATGGCTTCGCGGAGGGCCTCCGGCAAGCCGCCGACGGCCTGACGGAGTCGTGGCAGGCGGTCATCCTCCTCCACAGCCGCCTCCCCCGGTGCGGGGGAGTTGTCGGTGGGATCGAGTTCGATCTCATCCAAGGAGAGTTGCTCCTGTCCGCGTTTGCGGAGTTGGTCGATGCAGATGTTACGAGCGATGCGGCGGAGGTAGTGACTGTAGTGGGAATGTTCTTTCAGGCGCTTGAGACCGTTCCATGCACGGACGAAGCAATCCTGGACCAGATCGTCCAGATCCTGGGCGTTCCCCAGGCGCGCAAGGCAAACGGATCTGACCGCTTTGGAGTATTTGAGCACCAGAAAACCGTAGGCTTCGTGGTTCCCCAGGAGGGTCTGGCTCACCAGGTCCTCGTCCTTGAGTTCGGAAGTGTCGTCGTGCACTGCTCCCATAGTCGGAGGCGGAACGAAGACCCCGACAAAGATTTCCAGAATCCTGCGATTCGTGACCTGCAGGATGCGGAAGACTCACATGGGCTGGCCTCGCCACTCCTGCGATCCAGCTGGACATCCTGTCAACGGACCTGCCCTTGCCCCATAAATCTTCCTGGACAACAACAAGCGGGTCAGGTCACGAGGGTCCGCTGCATTGGGCTGCGGTGAGCTGAGCTGCGCCCTGTTCGGTTCATGCTCGGGATCAGGGCAGATCCCGAGCCATAGCCCAGCCTCAACCAACCCAGCTCAGACCAGCTCAGTGTTTGAGGCCAGGCAGGGGTCGAGAGAGTCCTGATCGATACCGCAGAAGGTCCAGGGCTCTGCCTTGTCCTCACTCCAGTCGAATCCTGCTGTTGTCCAGGAGAAGTTGTGGGGCAAGGACAGGGCTCGACGGGTCATCGCTGGGCGCGAGCGCGGAAATCCTCACCAAAAAGCTCGAGTGCCGACAGCAGTGGCGTGGTGGCCATGCTGATCAGCGAGCAACGGCCCCGCCCCTTGATGAAGCCCGCCACATTTCGAATGGCTCCCTCGAAGTCCCCTGGGCGGCCCTCGGAGACCGCGAGGAGGATGTTGAGATACTGTGCGTTGCCCATATTGCAGGGAGGGCATTGACCGCATTGCTCCCGTTGGAAGAAGGTCGCGATCTCGAGTGTCTTGGCCACGACGTCCTCGTCCTCGAACCAGAGTTGTACGCCACCGCAGCCAGGTGAGGTGCCGAGCTCCGCGAGGGATTCGTAGCTGATCGGTGTGTCGAGCTGCTCGGGTCTCAGGAAAGCGCAGGAGAGAGCCGGTAGCAGAGCTCTGAGGCGTCGGCCATTCGCGAGCCCGCCGCCGCAGTCGTCGATGAGCTGGCGGTAGGTAGAGCCGAAAGGCAGCTCGTAGACGCCGGGACGCTCGACGCCTTCACCCAGCGTGAACAACAGGCTGCCGGTGCTTTGCTCCGTGCCGATGTCTGCAAATGCGTCTCCACCCATGCGAAGGATGCCTGGCACGTGGGCAAGCGTTTCCACGTTGTTCACGGTCGTGGGCATGGCGTGCAAGCCTGCCTGCCCTGGGTAGGGAGGTTTCTCGCGAGGCTTGCCTTCGCCGCCTTCGATGGAGTCGATGGCTGCGGTCTCCTCGCCGGCGACATAGGTCGGCGGTGCGCGGTGCACGCGGATCTCGCAAGAGAACTCGGAGCCGAGGATCCGGTTTCCGGTCAGCCCCTCGGCTTCGAGCTCGGCCAGGGCTCGCTCCACAGCAAGAATCTGTGTCTCCATGTCCTCGATGAGGTAGACCCAGGCGATGGACGCTCCCGTGGCGAAGGCACAGAGAAGAAGGCCCTCGAGGACCTTGTGGGGATAGAAAGCGACGAGATACTTGTCCTTGGAGCTACCCGGTTCGTGTTCGCCACCGTTGGCAATGGCGTATCTCTGCTTCGCCTCCGTCTGCGCGGCAAGTGTCCACTTGCGTGCCGTGGGAAAGCTCGCGCCTCCGCGTCCCCGAAGCCGCGCCAGCTCGACCTGTTCTCGAACCCATTCAGGATTTCGTTGTCGCAGGACATCCCGGAGTGCCTGGAAGCCCCCTTCGGCTTCGTACTCGGCGAAGGACTGGGCGCAGGTCGCGGGCTCGTTCGTCAGGAGAAGGGCTTCGGGCACGGTGCCTCCTTGGATTCAGACGGGCATTGTTGCCTTGATGAAGAAGGCAGAGCAGGGGAGAGGGTCTACAGCTTGCTCAATAGGGTGAGTCCAGCATCTGCCAGAGAAACTCCTCGACGTCGGGTCTCACCTTGCCGGTCAGGCGGGTGACCGGAGCGGATTCTCCCTCGAGGTGCGTGATGATGTCGGGGAGATCTGATTCCTTGACGAGTGAGTAGAACACTTTGTCCGGCCAGATCGTGATGTTGATGCCCTGTTCGCAACCCCCGAAGCAGGGGTAGCGACGGATCTTGATCCTCTTCTCGTGCGGGTCCACCTCGTCGAAGTGGACCTTGAGCTTCGTGAAGAGATTGCCGGATCCCTTTTCGTTGCAATCGCCGCCATCGCAGACATAGACGAGCTTGTTGTTCATGTCGTTCGTGTCCGCTTCTAGTGGAACTTGACGTACTCGAAGTCGAGTGGCGTCTCGTTGACACCCTGGTGGTGGGGGGCGATCCAGTTGGCGTATCTGCCAGGCTCGCGCACGACCACCATGCAGGACTTGACGTAGTCGCGGTCGACATGCGTCGGCAGCCAGCTCTCCTCATGCTTGACGAACTCCTCCTGCGAGATGAGTTCACCCTGGGGATTGAAGAAAGCATCTGCGTAGACACCCTGGTTGCGATTGAAGCGCTTGCTCGGGAGATAGACGCGCTCTTCGACCTCGAGAGCTTCGAGGTCTCGATTCCAGCGATTGACGATGCGGGTGCAGTCGGCAACGTAGGCGTCCAGGAGCAGGGCGTTCATCGCGCGGCGCAGCGGGACCTCGCGCTCGACCATCTTCATACCCTCGGGGACCTCGAGCTTGTAGTTGACGTTGAGGGCCTTGGGGTCCTTGTAGATGCCGTCTCCCTCGCGGTAGCGGCCCTTGAGGCCAGAAGCGAAGCTCTCGGCTGCGTTGGTCGAGTCTTCACCGCCGAAGAGATCCATGGAACGTGTGACCCAGAAGTTGAGGTATTTCTGGATGAGGTCCATGGGCATGGCGCCGACGCTCTTGGGGTCGGTTCCTTCCTTGAGGAGTTCGGCTGTGCGATGCAGGATGCGGCCGATACCGTTCTCGCCGGTCTGCATGTGGTAGGCCTCTTCGTTCAGCATGAACTGTGTCGAGCGGGCGAGGGGATCGAAGGCCGACTCTGCCAGGGCTGCGAGCTGGTACTTGCCGTCACGGTCGGTGAAGGTCGTGAAGCAGAAGAAGTCCAGCCAGGTGTCGATGGGTTCGTTGAAGGCCTCGAGGATGCGCGGGCTGTCCGGGTCGCCGCTGTGACGCTCCAGCATGGCATCGGCCTCGTCACGCCCGTCGGCTCCGAAGTAGCTGTGAAGCAGGTAGACCATGGCCCAGAGGTGACGTCCCTCCTCGACGTTGACCTGGAAGAGGCTGCGCATGTCGGCCAGCGAAGGTGCCGTGTGCGCCAGCATGCGCTGCTGCTCGACCGATGCTGGCTCGGTGTCACCCTGGGTCACGATGAGGCGACGAAGACGGTTGCGGAATTCGCCGGGAACCTCGTCCCAGATCTTGTCTCCGATGTTGTCGCCGAAGTGGATCTTGCGCAGAGGGTCGCCGTCCGCGAGGAAGATGCCCCAGCGGTAGTCGGGCATCTTGACGTAGTCGAAGTGCGCCCAGCCACCTTTGCCGACCCCGACGGCTGTGCGGAGGTAGACGTCGTGCTCGTTGAAGTCGGTCGGTCCCATGTCCTTCCACCATTCGATGAAGGCAGGCTGCCACCTCTCCAAGGCACGCATGAGGCGCTTGTTGTCGCGCAGGCCGACGTTGTTGGGGATCTTGGATTCGAGGTCGACGGTGCTCATGTTCTTCTCCAGTCGAAGCGCGGCGCTTCGGGCTGTCCATAACGGGGGAGAGCGCCCTCTTCGCCAGTGGCGTTGGGGCGGGTGAAGATCCAGTTTTGCCAGGCACTGAGCCTGCCAAAAATCTTGGAGTCGCAGGTCTCGGCTCCGCCGAAGCGCAGGCTGGCTTCCATGCCGGTCAGCGCATCGGGGGAGAGGGAGGCGCGCTCCTCAAGTGCGATGCGGACGTCGTCCTCCCAGTCGAGGTCCTCGACCAGGAAGGTGACGAGACCTTGCTCATCGGCATCGGGACCGCCGAGGCGTGGCTGCTCCTTGGCCAGACGATGTGCAAGATCGGGGTCGGCGAGGAAGCGGCTCTCGAGGCGTGTCAGCCCATTGGACATGGGCAGCATGCCGTCCGAGAGGGGGCCGATGGCAATCTCGACGGGGTGGTCGGGGTCATCCAGGTGATAGATGCGATCGCCGGCCAGGGCGAGCTCGAAGAAGAGGCCCGCGAAGGCCGAGGTGTCGTCCACGAGGGCGAAGAAGCTCTTGGCCGAAAGTTCGTAGCGACGCAGGACGCTGGCCACGTAGAGGAGGATCTCGTTGACGAGCCAGTCCTCCTTGTTCGCGAGCAGGCTCTGCTCGACCTCGAGGATGGCGTCCA
>JAJRTL010000407.1 GCA_024278315.1 Planctomycetota bacterium
CCTCCAGAACCTGGCCTTAGGAGAGGAGAGGAGTTCTCTCTGTTCTGGGGGACATCATCAGTGTCCTCCTATGATGAATGGTATAGCGCTCGGCGGGATCTCTTGTCTCGCGGAACGCGAGGAGGGTGATCAGCTCATGCTCCCCTGAGATTTATGGCTATCGACACGCACCTGCGGATCGATGTGGGGAGAACAGCTGCCTTGGATAGAGCCGAGTGACTACGTCTGGGTCACACCCTGATGTTGGGACCTGTCCCTGGGTTCTTCAACCCCCTCCTGCGATATCGGGACTGGTTCCTATCCCACGAGCGCTCTCCGGTCCCCGATTGAGATACGGAGAATGTTAGGGTGGCCTGTCCGACCGGGAAAGGGGGAAGGCAGAGGGCCTTCCTCCCGCGACGGTGCCATCGCGCTGCACGTGGACCAACTCGAGCGCTCGTCGGAGTGAGTCTCAGAACTCTAGGGTTGTGGTCTTGGTCGACTCATGGAAGGTTGCCGAGTAGTAGGCCCGTTTTCCTCCCTCTTGGAGATTCCGAATCGAGACCCAGCGAACGGTGCCCTCTCTCTTCACCGTGATCTTCAGAGCACCTCCAACATCCACCTGAAAATCCAAGGTCTCGTTCGACTTGGACACGGTCCTTTCGACAGGACTACGGAAGGAAGCAGACCAGTACATTCCGAAACAGAACGAGTAGTCCCCCTCAGGCAGCAGGATCGTTCCGAGACCCCCGCTCAGAACCAGGTCGAAGTCCGCGATTCGCTTGCCTTCCTTGGTCGTGACGCCCAAGGGAATGGTCCCATCCACTGGCCGTTTGGAAACGGCATCCACGACCCTGACAGACCGACTCTTCCATCCCTTGAGTGGGGTCAGTGCACAGGTGCCGACCTGAATCTCACCTCCCGGTCCGAAGGTGGAAATCGGGAAGTCTTGTGCCACGTCTTCGAATCCTGAGATGTGGATCGTCAGGCGGACCGAACGAGCGCCGGGTCTCGCCCATAAGATCTCACGGTCGTCATGATCGACTCCCCCGAGCAGATCCTTACCAACCCTGGGATGAGAACGCTTGATCCATGGGACTGGTTCCCAAGCCTCCGAAGTCTTCAGCTCTCGGCTCAAGGGCAAGGGCAGTCCCTCGGGCAAGGCGTAACGGATGACGACGGCCTGGATCGGCCTCATGCGGATGGTCAGGAAGGTTCTCTCGTTCTTCCCTACCCATATCTCGGGACTCTGAACAGGCGCAGACGAGCTGCACTCGATCTGGATCGAGTAGTCCTCCTCGGCCAGACCCTGGAATCGGAACCGACCGTCCTTGCCGGTGATCACCTCCGACTCGAGTGAGGAGCCCTCGTCCGGCAAGATCGCAAAGAGCTTCAGCGCAATCCAACTCCGCAACCTCTGGTAGGTGGCTACTCTGGGTGGGTTGCTGCAGCCGGTTTCCTGGGGCATTCTGTTGCCGGCGGCAGATATTCTCGCAAAAGCAGATCCAAGCAGTGCAACCAAGACTTGCCACGCCTCCCCTTCGACAAGGATAGGATGATCCAGGTCTTGGACATGGAGGAGAAGCAGGTCTTCGAAGTCACCACCGATCGCGACCGATTGCTGCGATTCATCGAGACCTGCAAGAAACGTGATCGGCTAGCGCGGCGCCGGCGCTAGCCGATTGCCTACCTAGTTGCCGATCCAGATCTCGCCTCCGTTGGAGACCTGGAGCCAGAGCGGGTTGACGTTCGGGACCACGACGAGGGACTGGGCGTAGAGCTTCTGGCCAGTCAGGGCCGGTGTGTTGGGGAAGGGGATCGTCGTCTTGTAGGTGCCGCCCGAGGGGCTCATGAGCCAGAGGAAGTCCATGCTCTGGTAGAGCATGCAGCCGGGCATCTTGAAGATCTTGAGGTCCAGCGGGAGGCTGAGCGTTAGCCAGGTGCTCCTGGAGGTTCCCAGGGAGAGGATGGCTCCCTTGGTGGTCTTGGGCAGCGTGGTCAGGCTCAGGGGGTAGTGGGAGCCTATCTTGGGGTAGGTACCTGCGTTCGGGGCCAGCACGGGCGCAGTGCTGCCGCAACCCTTGCCGAAGCTCGTCCAGGTGCCGGGAAAGGGCAGATACTCGTAGGGATAGACGTGGCCCGTCGCGACGACACCTTTCGTCTTGCTGTTATAGCACATGGGAAGTCCGTTTTTCCCGAGCCTGAATGGGGTCAGGACGTCGGCGGGTGCCCAGGACTTGCCGTCATACTCGTAGGTCCGGTAGTCCGGTTTGTAGGCGCCGGTGTAGACCTGTCCGCCGGAAAGAACGATCCGTTTTCGGTTGGTGTCATAGACGAGGTCGTGCCAGATCCTGCGTCCAGCGCTACCTTTCGCCGCGATCTTCTTCCAATCGAGTCCATCGTACTCCCAGGTCAGCGACGACGTGCCGCCCGGCACGTCTCCGCCGTAGAGCACGACGACCTTGCGGTTGGAATCGTAGGCGACTCCGAAACGATTGATACTGGTGGGCGTCGTCTTCGTCTTCTTTTGGACCCAGGTCTTGCTATTGTACTCCCATGTCTGCATGGGATTCGTGAAGGTCATGTAGACACAGAGCTTTCGATTGGAGTCGTAAACCATCTTCCCCTGCGTGGCAGGGGGCGACTTGGGCAGGAAGATGCGTGGGGTCCAGCTCTTGCCATCGTACTCCCATGTGTCCTTGAGGAGTTTCCGGCTCTTGCTCGAGCCTCCGAAGATGACGAACTTTCCGCGCGACGCATCATAGGCACCACCAGCAATCGTCCGCAACTCGGGTTGCATCGTGTAGGAACGATGCGTCCAGGTCTTGCCGTCGTATTCGTAGAGGCCGGTCCACGAGTCGCCACCGAATCGGAGGACGATGTTGCGATTGATGTCGTAGGCGGCAACGGCTCCTGTTGACTGTGTGAGTCTCGTTTTTGCAGGTAGAGAACGCCAGATCATCTTCTGGGCGCAGAGTTCCGTCGTAGACAGACCCAGGAGTCCGAGGGTCAGTGCCCAGGTCGTGTTCTTGGTGATCATGTCGCTTACCTCAATGGCTGGGGTGTGGGAAGTGGGAAGTGGGAAGTCGTAGGGGGTGATCTGCATCACGGGGTTCGTGCGCCCAGGAAGGCTGGCGAGTGGCGACTTGCAGGACCTCCCTCAAGACTCCCCAAGCGCAATCCGCGGGGCACCGTCACGCACCGAATCGGGTCTTTTCTCGGGAACTACTGCAGACGCTCGAGCAGGGCCCGGAGAGCCGTTGCTGCGGCGAGGAGGCGCTCATCCTCGAAGACCAAGGCCAGGGCGGTCCCATCCTGGCTGTGGTGGCGTTTCGGCTCGCTTTGGGAGCGTCCCGGCAGTGCCTCGGCATCCGCGAGGACCACGGCCCTGTCCCGGATGGCCCCAGAGACCAGTCCCGCATTCTTGCTGTCGAAAACGATCCACCTGCCTTGGCCTGCGATCCGGGGACGAAGGCTCGATTCGGGTCTGTCGATCTGGCCACGCAGGCTGACGCCGAAGGTCCGTTGCGATCTGAGATCACGGTAGAAGACGTCCGTGTTCAGGCCGCTGTTCCCAGAGTCGCCAGGCACCAGGTTGGAAGCACGGCTCTCGAAGACACAGACCGAGGCGTCTCTGCTGAGGCTGGCCCGGTGGCAGTATCCGTTGGCGAAGCCGCCGTCCAGGGCGCGACTCAGGAGTTGGATCCTGCCTGTTCCGATCTCCAGGAGATAGAGCTGCGAATGTTCCCCGCTGGCACCCGGAACGAGATTGCTGGCCAGGCTCCGGAAGGCAAGCCAACGACCATCCCCGGAGAGCACCGGCTCCTCGGACCAGGAGTTGGCCTCTTGGCCCTCTGCGCCCATGCTGAGGCGCCGCAGGGTCTGCCTCTGCCGGTCCACGAGGAAGATGTCGCAGCTGCCGTTCTCGTCGCCGGGCACGAGGTGGTTCGATATGCTCTCGAAAGCCACGTAGCGACCATCGTCAGAGATCGAGGGCAATCGTCCCGATGTGATGCTCTGCTCTCGCATCGAGCGGCTCAAGATCTCATACTCCTGCGTCCCCAGGTCGTAGAGCACTACGGCTGCCCCCAAGGGACCTTGCTCCCACTCTTGTTCGAAGACCAGGACCTCTGCGTCGCTGGCGAATAGAGGCCACTTGGGCCGCCCACGTGCGAGGCGTGCATCAGAGAAAGGAGGCAGGCGGCTCGTCCGTCCGGTCCAACGATCGTGGAGGAAGAGGTCGGCTTTCTCGTTCGTGTCTTCCGGCACGAGGTCGTCGGCATCGCTGACGAAGGCGACCCAGCGACCGTCTCCGCTGATCGTACCCGTTTCGCTTTGATCATTGGCTTCCTCCCCAGCCGAACCGACGCTGACGCGCTGTAACTGACCCATATCGCGGTCCAGGAAGAAGATGTCTTTCCGATGGTTCCTGTCCCCGGGAACCAGGTTTCCCGAGGCAGACTCGAAGACGATGAAGCGCCCGCTGGGGTTGATCTGGCTTCGTATGCTCTCGCCCTTGGTCTGGTCCTCCCCCCTTGCGAGGCTCAGGATCTCGAGTGGGCCAGCCTGTCGTCTGGAGCGAGGAAGAATCTTCCTCTGGGATTCCACCGAGTCCAGGCGTCGTCGGGCCTCTTCTCGCAGTGCGTCGAGATCCAGTGCGGCATTCCTGTCCAGGCGATCATGACTTTTCGCGGCCCACGCGAGGTTGCGATCGGCGAGCGAGAGGCCTCGAGGTCTGTCCGCCAGCGTCATCAGGATCGTGACCGTGGCCGCAGCGAACAGGAGCAAGGTCGTGAGGCTCACCAGGACCCGGTGCCTTCGGACCCAGTGGGAGAAGCGATCCTGCAGATCCGGACCTCGCGCCAGGATCGGTTCGCCTCTCAGAAAGGCCTCGAAGTCCGTCACGAGTTGTTCACAGGTCTCATATCGGTCCTGGGGATCTGCGGAGAAGGCCTTGAGCAGGATCCAGTCGAGACCGCCGCGGAGGGAGCCGATCTTGGCGACTTCGTCGGGACTCACGACCGTGCTGGGTCTGGGGACCTCACCCTTCTCCAGGAGCTGCATCCATTCCAGGTAGGCCAGTGTTCCCTTGGGGCTTCCCAGGGCCTCGGGGAGTTCGCCAACGAGGAGGAGCCAGGCGAGGATGCCGATGGAGTAGATGTCCGAACGGGGACTCACGGCCTCGGGCCGTAGGGAGAGCTGCTCCGGGCTGGCGTAGCCCGGAGTGCCGATCCACTGGCCGGTCATGGTCTGTGCTGCGCTCGAGGACTCATCCTCGGGGACCTGGGCCAG
>JAJRTL010000408.1 GCA_024278315.1 Planctomycetota bacterium
CCAAACGAGCAGCCTGCCCCAAGAGCTGGCTCCTCCGCAAGGGCTGGCGCAAGGGTGGCGCCCTCACCGTCCAAGACCACCCCCGACTCCCCAAGCCCCAACACCCATCCGCATAGCGCCCAGCCGCAAAGCACCCATCCCCGCGGCACTCAACACCACCTGGCTGCGCGCAAGAGCAGCCACCAACCCCAAGCAGTCCCCGCGCTCTGATCCCAAGCCTGAACCGAACCGGGCGCAGCTCAGCTTACCGCAGCCCAATGCAGTGGACCCTTGTGACCTGACCCGCTTGTTGTTGTCCAGGACTATTTATGGGGCACGGGCAGGGCTAGCCCTCTTGACCAAACAAGAAGTGGACAGATGAGTCAAGAAGGGGGGCTCCCCTCCGCGAGACGCAAGGAGACTGAGGAGACCAGAAGGGTGCTCCCCTCCGCAAGACGCAGGGAGACTGAGGAGACCTGGTGATCAAGAGGGATCTCACGGAGAGCACAGAGAGGATCACAGAGATCGTCTTGTTGTTTCTCTGTGCTCTCTGCGTTTCTGTGAGGAACAGCTCCGGATCCCGGTCCCACGCATCGTTGGTCTGAGGCTGAGCCTCGTCAGAGATTGCGCGCATGCGCCGGCAGGTTCGCCAGAGTCAGCGTGGTGTCGACAAGAGACTGGACGATCGTATCGAAGGCTTGGAGAAGGGGATCGACCTGCTACAGCTCATGGTGTCCAGCCTGGTTCGTCTGCTCGTCTCGCACGAAATCCTGGCGCTGTCCGGACTCGAAAAGCTCGTGAGCGACATCGAAGATGAAGACGGCGAACCTGCCGATGGATCATCCTGACCTGGCGCGACGCTTCCACCAGAAGACGAGGGTCATGAGAGTGAGCATGAAGCCCGCGAATGCGGACATCATGAAGATGGCACGACCGGGAGACTCGGCCAACTCCGCTCCCGCGTAGCTGTAGAACAGGGCCGCGGGCACTTGCCCCAAGCCTGTCGCGATCATGAAGTAGCGTGTCCTCACCTGGGTCAGCCCCGAGGCATAGGAAACGAGATCGAACCCAACGAGGGGCACGAGTCGCATGGCGAAGATGGCCATACCTCCATGCTCTTCGAAGAAGGCGTCGAATCGATCCAGGTGCCTCTTGGGGAAGATCGCGTCGACCAAGGGCCTTCCGAATCCACGCGCGATGTAGAAGCACACGAGCGCTGCCACCTGTGCCGAGGCCCAGGAGATCAGAGCGCCCAACCATGGGCCATAGATCAATGCGTTGACGAGCGTCAAGGGGAAGGCTGGCAGCGGGGCGATGATCCCCTGCAGCACCATGAGTGCCGATGTCAGCAACCAGGCCGAACTCCCGAAGCTGCGTAGGTAGTCCCTGAGCCCCACGATGTCGGCATCCATCAGATAGCCCGAGGTCGTCATGAGAAATGCTCGTGGGCCTTCGAACACGAAGAGCAGAACCAGTGACAACAGCAACCCGATGAGAACCCATCGGGTCATCCTGGCTGTCTGTTTCCTGTCCGGTTCCATGCCAGCGGTGGCTAGATCCACTCCGGGGAGCCGACGGTACGAGGGCCGCCGGCGGTACCGGTGTTCAGCGTGCTTGAAGGCTCCAGGAGCAGGACTTGGACCTCCGCATCCGCGATGGGTTTGTGCTCGATACCCCGGGGGACGACACAGATCTCACCAGGTCGAAGAGTGACTTCGCCGTCCCGGAAAAGGATGCGGAGTTCCCCCTGTATGACCAGGAAGAGCTCGTCTTCTCGCTCGTGGGCATGCCAGACGAACTCGCCATGGAGTTTGGCGATCTTGACCTGCTGTCCATTGAGTTCAGCCAGGATCCTGGGGCTCCAGGTCTCCGCGATGAGAGCGAACTTCTCCTCCAGGTTGATCTTCTTCATGGAAGGTCATGCTATCACTGCCTTGTCCGGCCCTGCAAGGTTCGGCAAACCCTGCGGACAGATGCCGCCAGGCGGGACTTGTTCTGGATCCCGAGTCGTAGAGCTTGATGGTTCCTGGAGGAAAGGCCTACGAAGGGGGCACTGCGTCAGACCACACTGCAATGTTGGTTCTGTTCCGACGAGCGGGCATCAGCGAGACCGACCGCTTCGAGGTCTGGAAGGATTGAGCATCAGGTTGCAGGAGCCCTTCCGACTCGAGGGTCTCCCCGGACTGTTTCCTGAGATTGCGGGGGAGGGTGTGAGCGAGGTTGCTCCGGGGGGTGTCGAATATAAGCAATGCCACGCAAATCGTCAGGATTGTGATTCTGGACCGAAAGATCCCCGTCAGATGCATCGAACTCCAGAATCGTTCGGGCTAGAGAGGTGCAAGAGAGGGATGATGGCCAGGAGAGAGTCTTGCGAATATTCTCCAGGGCTGGCGCATAGGCCTGCGCGGAGTTCATCATCCCTGATTATGTGGAGTCATCTCATTCAACTCATGCGCGCTCGTAGAGCGTTGCGTGCCGGACGCTACGACGCGGTCCTTGGCCTGCTCGAGGATCCCCTCGTGCGGGAGGACCGCCGGGCCGTGGACTTGAGGGCCCGGGTCCTCGGCGATCTCTGTGACCGAGCGGAGAGGCGGATGAAGACCGGTCAGCTGGATCTGGCCCGTCGAGACCTGGATCGGGTGCGACGGGCGGATCCCGAGCACAGCCGGGGGCAGAGCCTCGAGGACGAGCTCCAGGATCTGAACGGCAAGGACCGTGAGGAACGCGAGCAGCGGGAGGCGCTGCTGGGGGCCTTCGATCGGGCTTTCGAAGAAGGCAGGCTCGGCGAGGCGCGGGAGATCCTGGGGCAGATGAATGGCTTTGTGGACAAGAGCGTCAAGGAGGACCTGCAGCGCAAGCTCAAGGAGCGGCGCAAGTCGGCCTCCAGGCAGCTGGAGAAGGTGCGGGACGAACTCAAGATCGGTCTCGAGGGTGAGGCCCGGCAGTCCTTGGAGAAGGCGCGGCGACTCTGCGCCGACAGCATCACCTTCCGTGAACGCCTCGTGGGTCTCTCGGCCACCTGGGCCAAGGAGCGCTGGGATGAGGTCCAGCGGCATCTTCAGGCTGGCCAGGCCCTGGAGGCCGCCCGCGTCCTCAACGAGTGGTGGGAGAGCGATCCCGAATCGGAGAACCTCGCCGAGGCTCGTGACCTCTTGCTCTGCGTGGCCGACAAGCTGGCGGCCGAGGTGCGGGAGACCGCCGAAACGGGTGACTTTGCATCGGCCCTCGTCCTGGCCAGCAAGGCCCCGGGCGAAGTGGCCCGCGTCCATAGCCTCCGTCGCCTCAAGGAACTCCTGGAGCGCCTGGATCTGGCACTCACCTGCAAGGAGGAGGACCCTCGTCGGAGGGCGCGCATCCTGGCTCGAATCGAGGCGGAGACCCATTGGAAGGCCTTGGCTGCCCCGCTCCGCGCCGTACGGGAGGAGGCGGAGGAGGTCGATGAGGAACTCTCCCGGATCAAGGAGCAGTTGGGACGCGGCGAGTTGGAAGACGGGCGCAAGGCCCTGGACCGGCTCCTGGATCGGTCTTCTGGTTGTGAGGATGCACGGGCTCTCCTGGAGGGGCTCATGCAGGATGAGCAGGAGCGGTCGCAACGCCTCGAGGCAGCTCGTGGAGAACTGCGGGAGGGTCGACTGCTGGAGGCGCGCAAGCTGCTCTTCGGCCTGGTCGGCGGTGGCCCCGGAGCGGACGAGGCCAAGAATCTGCTGCGCGACGTCGAACGTATTCAGGCCCGGGTCCACCGGGAGTTGAGTGCGCTGGAGGCGCGCTTCGAGGCCGGCGAGAGCCCCGATCAGCTCCTGCCCATGTTGGAGCGCCTGGAGAAGCACCAGGTGGATTCGCCCGAACTTCGCGACCTCGAAGGGCGACTCAAGCAGCGACGCGAGCGCGAAGCCCGAGAGCAACGGATCCGATCAGCCCTTGATCACCGCAACACGGCGCCCTGCCTGGAGGCCCTGCGCGAGTGGGTGGCTGAGGGCGGTGAGGGCAAGCTGCGAGCGGAGGATCGTCGTGCCCTGGAGCTGCTGGGCCAGGAGATCCAGGGCCACCTGCGCGAGGCATTGCGAGCCGGGCATGCGAGCTACGTGCTCGAGTTGGGTCATGGCCTGCGCACCTGGGAGGACCTGCTGGGGCTCGAGTTGGCGCCACTCCTCGATGAAGCCACGCGCCGCGTCGAGAAGGCCCGCGAACTGGCCCACAAAGGCCTGTTGGCCCTCGAAGCGAGGCAGGTCCAAGAGGCGCGTAGGTGCGCAGAGGAGGCCCGGCAGCTCGGACCGGAGGAACCCACGGTCCTGCGCTTGAGGCATCGGCTCAAGAGCCTTGATCGCGAGGCAGCGCTCGTGGAAGAAGCCCGCGAGATGATCGACACGGACCGCGATGGTGCGCGTGGCAAGCTGGAGGCACTCGGTCCGACCCCGCGTCCGCTGTCCTCGATGGTATTCGACCTCAAGGAACGCTTGGATCGTGGCGGAGACCTCGAGAACGGATTCCGCCTCCAGGTGGAGGAGGCCGGCGAATACCTGGTCCTGACCGAGGACCGGCTCCGCATCGGCAATGCCACCGGCAAGAGCTATCCACAGATCCCGATTCTCGCCCGCATCAAGGGCCATCACGCGACGCTCATCCGGTCGGTCTCCTTCCATGGCGGCATCAAGGACGGCATCACTGCGGAAGAGGGTTGTTCGATGGAATTGGACGGACGGGAGGGCAGCCAGGGGGACCTCAGCCATGGCAGCCGATTCGTGCTGGGCGGCATCCTGCCCCTGCTCTACCAACGTCCCTGTCCACGCTCGGCCACGGCGCTGCTTCGTATCGAGCGAGGCTTCGAGTGCAAGGGCACCTCTCGTCTCCTGTGGATGAAGCAGGGGGGCAAGGATGGGCGTATCTGGATCGGTCGTGGCCGCGAAGTCCATGTCCGCGTGCCGCACGCAGAGCCCGAGCTCTACCTCTACTCGCCCAAGCCCGGTGTCCTGAGGCTCTACTTCGATGGGCCAGGCGAGCTGGACGGCAAGAGCTTCAAGGGGGAGATCGAGTTGGGCTCAGGTTCGCAGGTCCAGTGTGGGGGCATCAGCTTCCGGATCCTGCCGCTCTGAACCGCTCTCGGGATCCTCTCAGGGTTTTCACGAATACTGCCGAGCGCTCGCGTAGGCAGGCCTATGTGGCTTTCGATCCTCCTCCTCTTGGTAGCTCTCGTCCCTGGACTTCCCGGGCAGGACGCCGTCGACATCACCAACGACCCACTGGCGATTTCCGGTCGGAACAGTTCCAGGGCGACGGGCTCCAGTGGGGCCGGCAACAAGGTCGAGTGGATCCAGGTCGAGGGCGAGGTGGAGATCGACCGGCTGAAGGCCCTGGAGTCCGCCGAGCAGAAGGCACGCGAGGCCCTCTGGGAGCGCTTTTCCCCGGTTTGGAAGGGGCAGGCGGGCCTCTTCGTTCCCGAAGAACGGATCACGCAGGATCTGCAAGCTTGGATCGGGCGGAGTTTCGAGCGGCTGGCGCCGGTTCAGGCAGCGCCTGTTCAGGTCTTCTCGTCTTCGGTGGGGCAGGCCTATCGCAAGAGCTACCGGATCCAGGTTGCCGGCGCACAGGCTGAAGCCTTCCGCCGCGCGGGTGAAGCCCGTGCTACGGCCCTCTCGAACCGCTTCCACAAGAGCTTCCTTCTCATCGGAGCTTTGATGGCCTTCTTGTTATGGGGCGCTTCGCGCATGGATCGCCTGACGCGAGGCTACCTGACCTGGCGTATCCGGTTTGTCTCCCTGGTGTTGGTGGGCATGGGAATCTTCCTTATCTACCCGCACGCGTAAAATGGAGGGTAGGATGTCTCCCCTAGCCATGCCTGATTCCTCGCCAAGAGACATCCCCGAAACCGCCGACTGGGAAGCCTTCTACAAGGGTTACCGCAAGCCCGGCTACATCACGGGCTACGAGATCCTCCACAAGCTGGGCGGAGGGGTCTTCGGCATCGTCTACAAGGCGCGCAAGCAGAGCATCGGCAAGGCCTACGCGATCAAGTTCCTCAAGGTCGACGACCACGGCGTGCGCAGCCAGGTGCTGGCCGAGATGGACATGGTCAAGCTCTTCGCCTGCGTGGATCACCCCAATCTGGTCTCCATCGAGGACATGGGCAGTATCGACGGCATCCCCTACATCACGATGGGGTTCGCTGGCGAGGAGACGCTCAAGAGCCGCCTCGAAGAGGGAGACCTCGGCGAAGAAGAGGCCCTGCGTCTCTTCGTCCAGATCGCTCGTGGCGTGCAGGCCCTGCACGAGCACTCGCTCAGCCACTTCGATCTCAAGCCGGCCAACATCTTCCTCAAGGGCGAAATTGCCCGCGTGGGCGACTATGGACTCAGCAAGCTCGTGACCGAGTCCTGCATGTCCCTGACCTTTGGTCGCGGAACGCCCTACTACATGGCACCCGAGATCATGAGCCGCAAGGGGGATCAGCGCTCGGACATCTACAGCCTCGGGGTCATCCTCTTCGAGTGTCTCTGTGGCGAGGTGCCCTTCCAGGGGGAGACCGAGTGGGAGGTCATCGAGGGCCATCGCAAGAAGCCTCTCGAATGTCCGCACCATCTCGGCGCCCAGTATCGCCGTATCCTCGAACGGATGATGGCCAAGAATCCTTCCGATCGATACCCGACGATTGCGCACATGCTCCAGGACCTGCGCCGCAAGGATAGGCTCGGGGAATCGCTCGTGCTCGAGTACGGGACGGGAGAAATCAGTAGCGGCGCGGGCACCCCGCCGCGCCCCAGAGCCGAGGTTCGCCAAGAGCCTGTCCCTCCGCCCCTTCCCGCCTTCGCGGGAGCCGGTGAGACCGAGCGCGACATCTTGCACGTGGATCTTCCCGATCGTCCCCAGCGGCTGCGACGTCGGGGTTCCAAGCGTCGGGCGGTTTCGGTGATGGTCGGTGCTC
>JAJRTL010000409.1 GCA_024278315.1 Planctomycetota bacterium
ATGGGCATTCTCCGTGTCTTCGACCACGATGGCAATCTGATCGGAGCAGAGGACTTCGGAATCACGAAGGAGATGGACAAGGTCACCGAGGCCTTCTTCGACCCCCAAGGTCTATCCATCCTGATCACCTTACAGAATGGTCGTGTGGAACTCCTGGATATCGACACGTGGCAATTCAGTCGTTCCGATCTTGAAACTCATCCTCTGCGAACCGTGTTCACGGCGGCCTTCACGGAGAAGGGGCGTCGGATCACGATTGGAAACTGGGCCGGTCGGATCGGCATCTGGGATCCTGATGGAATGTTGTTGGATGGATTTCTTGCACACTCCAATGGCATCACCTCGCTCGCGTATTCCCCCGATGAGAAGCATCTTGTAACGGCGAGCTTTGGAGGGGTCGCGAAGCTCTGGTACTTGGAGAAGCGTGCCGAACAGAGAGTCTTGCGAGGGATTCCTTGGCCATACCTTGCAGTGTCCCCGGATGGGAGCCGATTGGCGATCATGGACAAACGGGGACGGCTGACCCTCTGTGATGAGGAGGGCAATTTGGAGTCCTTGGTCGGCGGGGACTTCGAGTCGCCGGACAAGGGTGTGACGACAGTGAACTTTTCCCCGGGAGGAACCCGGTTGCTCATCCATGCCATGGGGAGGAGGGTCCGGGTCCTGGATCTCACCGGTCGGTCCCCGACAAGTTTGGGACCCAGATCCAACTATGACAGCATTGCACGATTCCTGGATCCCGAATCGGTGCTGACCGCCAGCCTGGGGAATCGTCAGGACTTGAAGACCTGGAACCCCAGGTCGGATCAAGTCCGAGAGTTGTATCGGCTGCCCGAGACGCAGATCCCTGATAGGCCGATGTTGACCAGCGGGGCAGTTTCTGTGGACGGAAAGGAGGTTGTGATCGGTGACCAGCGAGGCCGGGTCTTCGTGATCGACAGATCCGGAAAGATACTCTGGGAGAATCCAGGACAGGTTGGCCTGGTTCGCGATGTCTGCTTCTCGAAAGATGCGCGCTATGTTCTGGCCGCTACAGAGGATGGCTATGCCTATCTCTGGGATCGCTGGCGTGACGCGGTCCAGAAGTTTGGCCCGCAGTCCAGTGGTGTGATCAAGGCCATCTTCTCTCCGGATGAGAAGATGGTCGTCCTCGGCTACAAATCGGGACGAATCCGGATCTGGGATCGCTCTTCTGGCCTGCGAGTGTTCGAGATTGCAGGGCATGGGGGGGGGCAGATCCACAGTCTCGTCTATACACGATCCGGTTGGCTCGTGAGCGCTGGCGCAGACAGCACAGTTCGTTGGTGGTGGACCGACATGGATCAGCTCAACCGGGCCATCGAAGCCCTTCCGGTCAAGGAACTCGATGCTGCCGAGCGCCAACGGTTCCCCGACCTCTTCCCCAAGTAGCCCATTCGCCTTTCCAGTCGTTCAGGCTTTGTCGCTCTCCGGGTGGATGCCGTCACCGACAGCCATCGCAGCGAGGCGGTCTCTGAGGCCGCTGAAGCGGAGACTCTCACGATCGTTGGCGACGGCCGTTTCGAGAGCGGCGCGTGAGCCGACGAGGATGAGGAGGCGTCTGGCGCGAGTGACTGCCGTGTAGAGCAGGCGACGATTGAGAAGCAGGTGATGGCCCCGATCCAGGGCGACGATGACCGCAGGGTACTCGCTGCCCTGAGCACGGTGGACCGTGATGGCGTAGGCGGGAACGACATCGTCGAGCTGGGAGAGATCCATCTCCAGATGTCTGCTTCCGAAGGCGATCCTGACGCGCCCGTTCTCGAGATCGATCTCCTCGATGCGACCAGGATCGCCGTTGAAGAGATCCAGATCGTAGTCGTTGCGCACCTGCAAGACCTTGTCCCCGACGCGGAAACGCCGATTGCCTCGCTGGATCTCCTTGCCCCCCGGGATCAGCAGATCCTGCAGCTGTCGATTGATCTCGTCCACGCCGAGCGGGCCGCGATACATCGGTGCGAGAACTTGGACGTCCCGCATGGGGTCGAGCCCAAAGGCCTTGGGGATGCGCTCGCCCACGAGGTGGCGCAGGGTCTCCAGCCCTCTTGCCGCGTCCCGCGTCTCGATGAAGTAGAAGTCGCTGAGCTCACCGCTGTTGTCCGGCATGCGCGGCATTTCGCCCTGCAGGATCCTGTAGGCATTCTCTACGATCAGGCTGCCATGGGCCTGGCGAAAGATCTTCGTCAGCCGGGCCACGGGGAGTCGCCCCGATTCGATCAGATCTCCCAGCACACGACCTGCACCGACCGAGGGTAGTTGGTCCACATCCCCGACGAACAGGATCCGCGTACGTGGACCGATGGCCTTGATGAGGTGGTAGGCCAGCGTGACGTCCAGCATGGAGCTCTCATCGACGACGACGAGGTCGGCGTCGATGGGCTGGTGTTCATTGCGAGTGAATCGTCCGGTCCCCGCCTGGAACTCGAGGAGACGGTGCAGCGTCGAAGCTGGCCGGTCGGTGGCTTCGCTCATCCGTTTGGCGGCTCGGCCGGTCGGTGCCGCCAGCGCCACGGAGAGTCCACAGCCTTCCAGGATCTCGCACAGGGCCCGGATGATGGTCGTCTTGCCGACACCCGGGCCACCGGTCATGACGGCACAGGGCTTGCGTAGTGCCACCTGCAGAGCCTGCCTCTGGCCGTCGGGCATGGCCCACTTCTGGCTGTGCTGCCAGGCTTCGATGAGCCGGCTCGGGTCCTTCTCGAGCTCGAGATCGGGGCGAGCACAGACGGCATCCAGTCCCCGCGCGAGACCGGTCTCGGCGATATGCATGGCCAGGGGATAGGCCCTGGGCTCCTCACCATCCGTCAACACAGGGAGTCCGGGGGGCTTCTCCAGCACGATGCGCTTGGTTGCTGCCAGCTCCTGGAGGGCGGCCGCGAGGACTTGGGTTTCCTGTCCGATCAGCTCCGCTGCCCGGCGCAGCAGCTCTGCTCTGGGAAGATAGACCTGGCCTTCACGGACCACGGCCTGGCCCAGGGTGTGCAGCAGGGCGGCTTGGCGTCTTTCTTCGGACTCGGGCGGGATTCCCAGTTTGCCTGCGACTTCGTCCGCTCGCTTGAATCCAACGCCCACCAGGTCCTCCGCTAGCCGATAGGGGTTGGCTTGGAGCATCCGGGGTGCATCCTTGCCATAGGCCTTGAGAATACGGGAGGCCATGCCCGCCGGCAGGCCATGGCCATGGAGGAAGAGCAGGACCTCTCGCAGGCCCATCTGCTCCTGGACCGAGTCCTGGATCTCCTGGGCCTTCACCGGGCCGATGCCTGGGATTTCCTCGAGCCGCTCGGGTTCCTCTTCGATGAGCTCCAGGGCTCCCTCGCCCAGGTGGTCCACGATGCGCTCCGCCAGACTCGGCCCAACGCCCCTGATGAGACCCGAGCTCAGGTAGGCCAGGAGAGGTCCCCGGCCCTCAGGCCTCAGGATTTCGACCGCTTCGATCTGGAACTGGCGCCCGTATTTGGGGTGGATTTCGAAATGTCCATGGATCCGGGTCGGTTGGCCCTCCCGAAGGCCGGCAATCTTCCCTCGGACCGAAATCCGATCTCCGCCCTCCTCCAGCTGGAATTGGCCAGCACCGAACCCCGTTTGGGCGTTCTCGAAGTAAACGCGGACGAGGCAACCCTCCAACTCCCGGCTCTTGTCCTCCTCCGGGGCGCCGTTGCTGTCATAGAGGTTCATGGCCGAATGCTCGTCGAATCCCGCGAATAATCACAGTCCAGGTTGCCGAAGCACCGAGAAACGCTACAGTTTTACGCCCTTCTCTCCGGAACGCCTCTGGTGAGGGCTCGATTGGAGCCAGCGGAGAGGGAAATGTGGAAGCCGTGTCGGAGGTCCAACCAACCCCGACCCCAGTTTGTAAGGAGCACCGCTCACCTATGATCAAGGTCCAGGTACGATCCAACGAGCCTCTCGAGGCCGCGCTTCGTCGCTTCAAGCGACAGTGCAACTATGCCGGTATCTTCCGGCTTGCCAAGAAGTCCTCTGTCTACGAGAAGCCGTCGGAAAAGCGTCGCCGCGAAAAGCGGGAGCGCGTCCGCAACATCCAGCGTCAGATCCGCAAGTCCATGATGGGGCGCGTTCGTCGTCGCCCGGTCAAGCGCTACGGAACACAGAAGCCTGAAGGCATCGAAGCTACGACATCGGAGATCAGCATCGACGCACCGCTTGCCGTCAGTCCTGCGACTCCGGCGGCCCCTGCTGCCAGCGAGTAGTCGGAAAGAGGCCAGTGATGGCAGCATTCGCTTCACGCGGGGCTGTCTCCTGACCACCACCGCTCGCCAGCCGAAATGAAGACCCCGCAATCCCGGCAGCGCCGGAGTCCTTGCGGGGTTTCCTCATGTCCCGAGATGACCTCTTGCACTCGGCGATCCATGCCCCGCACGCTGGGCCCGTTGCGACCCCAAGGACCAATCTGATGTTGCCCAAGAGACCTGGCAAGAGACCGGCCGATCTGTCGCAACCCATCAAGGAGGTGAAGGCGAGGATCTACCCCGAGATCGCAGGTCTTCGGCTCGATCAGGCTTTGGCCGAACTCTTCACCTGGCGTAGCCGGAGTTCGATCCAGAAGCTCATCAAGGAAGGCAAGGTCAGGATCCGCCTGGGGGGAGAGGCACCGGGTTCCAGGAAAGGCGAACTCGTGTCCCAGCCCAGGTCGGCGCGCAAGGTCTTCGCCGAGGATCTCGTGATGGTCGAAGTTCCCCCGCGTGCCCTCGTCGATCAGGTGGATCTGGATCTCCTTCCCAGCGATCTGCGGATCCTCTGGGAGGATCCGTATCTGGTCGCCCTCGACAAACCTGCAGGGCTCGCCGTGCACCCCACGTCCTCGCGGCTCAGCGGCACGCTCATCAATCTCCTGCATGGTCTCTATCGCAACGCCGATGATCCTGCCAGAGATGTGGTTCCCCGTCTCTGCCATCGACTCGACCGGGAGACTTCTGGGCTCATCCTGGTTGCCAAGGATGCCCAAGCCCACTCGGAGGTGCGCAAACAGTTCGAGGCCCAGACCGTTCAGAAAAGCTATCTGGCTCTGGTCGAGGGATGCCCGGAGCAGGAGGAGACCTGGATCGATGCCGCGATTGGACCCGCCCGTCGCTCCGCGGTGCGTCTCAAGATGGGACTGCGCGAAGACGGTCTGCAGAGTTTGACTCACGTCCTCTTGCGCCAGCGTGGTCGCAAGATCAGCTTGGTCGAGTGCTTTCCGCGTACAGGCCGTCAGCATCAGATCCGCGTGCACCTCGCTTCGCGGGGGCTTCCGCTGGTGGGCGACAAGCTCTATGGACCCGACGAGCAGCTCTTCCTCCGTGGCATCGATGATACCCTCACTTCAGAGGACGAAGCCTTGCTCCGCCTTCCCCGACAAGCCCTGCACTCCCATACATTGAGTCTACGGCACCCCATCAGCGGCGACCCCCTGGAGCTCAGCTGCCCTTTCCCTGAGGATATGAGGAAGCTCCTCGAAGAGGCCTGAAGGCGTGACCAGTGGCCAGAACCGCCCGAGGCCTGATAGAGTTGCTGTCCGGAGTACCACCGATCGTGGCTCGTTCTCTACGCTGCCTCTTGCTCGAGGGATTCCACCGCTAGACCCCAGCTGAGGACTCCATGCCCCTCGATGAACCCACGTCTCCGCAGAGCAGCAGGCGCAATCGCCAACTGATCCTGCTCTGCGTCCTGCTCTATGTCACGACGCTGGTTCCACTGGCTGTGGTGGTGCGTTGGGGCGCGATGCAGACGCGGGAGGGTTCGAGTTTTGCGTACTGGCCAGACGGGTTGGAGTACGCGGCAGGAGCCCAGGCGATCGCGGACTCGGGTGAGTACTACCTCCAGGTAGGCCCTCATCGGGTTCGCCCACGTTACAGCCCGGGCTTCTCCATGTTCCTGGCTCCCTGGCTCTGGCTTGGCCTGGATCCGACGGATTTGTGGCGCATACCGGCAGTCATCGCGGGGTTGCAGGCAGTGCTCATAGCCGTTGCCGTGATGTTGCTGCTGCAGTTCTTGTCCTGTCGAGGGCTTGATGACCTTGGCTGGGTCCCCGGGGTCTCCGGCTTCTTGGGTGGTCTCGTCTGGTCTATGGCCCCCATCTCCGTGGATGTGGGGCGTGTTCCCATGAGCGATGAGGTGGGAGCTTTCTTTGCCAACCTGGCGCTCTTCTGTGCTGTCATCGGGTTCTTGACGATCGCACGGGCACGATCGATCCTCTTCCTGTGGATCGCGGGGCTATCCCTCGGAGTGGCGGCTTCCATTCGGTCGATCGAAGGGATTCTCCTCATACCGCCGCTCCTCCTCCTATTCCTTGCGGCGCACCGTCTGCACGGGAACCGGGCCGGTTTCTTCGCTCGATCTTCGTGGTTCGTGGTGGGCTATCTCCTTCCCACGGGAATGACCTGCTACCTTCTCTACCGGTCTGGGTTCAATCCCTGGACCTGGAGTGCCTACGAGTACTGGACGCCTGAGTGGTATGAGGATCTGGGCAAGACCTTCGCAGTTCAGTATGCCATTCATGGTGAGGCGAGCCGGCCCCTTCTGGATGTGGATACGGGAGAGGAGTTGGGCTTCCTCTGGATTCCGGCCCATATCTTTCTGGGGTTCCAGAGAACGGCTTACTACGGGTTTGGGACCGCCTGGTCCTGGCTCGGTCTTCCCGCCTTGCTTTTGGTGGTGTATCGGGTTCTTGTTCGGGTGAGCTCCCATCGCTGGGTCGGCTTCGGAGTCGTGCTGGCCTTCGTGGGGTGGATGGTCGGACATGTAGTCGTCTATTCGAGCTACTTCTTTCACAGTGAACGATTCTATATCGCTGCCGCGGCGTCGTGGAGCATGGTCCTGTCGGCTGGCTTGGGTCTGGCCTACCTCTTGCTTCGTGGGTTCCTTCGCTATCTGCTTCCCTTGGTGTTCCTTCTCTTCCTGTATGGCGAGATCCGAGGCATTCGCCGCATCTGGGCCGAACCCTGGCATGGCATGTCACCAGAAGTGCATGAGGTGCGAGCCAGAATCGGCCCTTGGTTGGATCTCTCGGACGCGGTTCGATCGGGCATCCCCATCCCCTTCGATACGGTGTTGGCGCAGGCACTGGGGCTTCTGCCCAAGGAGGTAACGAAAGACATTGGACCATGGGGCAGCCTGACGGATGCCTACTACCACTCCCAAGTGGTCAGAATCAGAGAGCGTCTTGGCTCATCGATCCAGAAGAGTGATGAGAAGGGGATCGAGGCACCCGTCGCCAGCAGTTATCCGACTGGAACACGAGTTCTCGGGGAGACTTCGCTCCGAGTAGATGCGGCAGACCAGAGCCTTCGATTCAGACTCCGCTCGCCCAGTGGTGAGAGTTTGCTCGAGTATCGGATTCCTCTGCGCCCTGGAGAATCCCAGGGAAGCCTGCGGGTCGAGGAACTCCACCTCGGCTTGGGAACCATCTTGGATCTGACTCCTCGTAGCCTTCAAGGCCAAGAGTTCCACATGGAGTTGTTGGATTGGAAGAAGTCGGGCGCCTTGGCCCGGATTCGCTATCTCATCCGTTTCCAGAATGAGAACTTGTTCCTGCTCACCTCAGTCTTGGAACTGCGGGGGCGAAGCCTCCGTGTGCGCCTGGTCTCCAAATGGCCTTTCGGATTGCAGAAGTCCATCGTCTTGGGTCTTCATCCTTTCCCTGTGGACAAGGAGGGGGTGCACCTTGCGTCGCATTGGGACTGGTTCGCAAGTCAGGCGAACCGCGTTTCGGCAAGACCTCTATCGCTGGACCGGCAGGGTGATCCGATACTCGCCAAACACCGGAAGCTATCCTCCAGGAGCCTCGGCACGTTCTATGTGACGGTCTCCGAGGATGCCCGCGACCTTGAGATCGTGATGCCTTCCGCCTCGTCTCCCTACGCGTCCTTGTTGCTCGAGGCCCCCTTGCTTCTCTCGAGGGATCCCCAGTCCTTCTCGGGTGCTCACAAGAAGTTGGTCGCCCTTCGACTCCCGGCGCCGCTGCGTATTGCCGAAGATCCCGAGGCTGACATCCTCCTGCTGGATCCCATGAGTCCGTCTCCGGAGCGTGACGGGTCCGTAGGGAGCCGCTTGCGGGGAGGGGTGGCTTCGTTGCGGGCTGCAGGGGAGGCGAGGCCGGTGGCTGCAAACTTCACGAAGGACGCGATCGTCGGCATGGCGACAGCCCTGGGCGGGGCTGCAGATCTTGTGCTCTTGGGACCACAAGCCACGCTTCCGGAGCGGCGGGCTTCGCGTCCCAGAGCTCTGTGGGTGCGCGAGATCCCGATCGAGGAAGATCCGTTGGATCGGGCACGCAGATTGCGCATGGGCGTCCTCCCTGTGTATCGGGTTGGGCCGAAGGCGGATGTACCTTGGAGCCGGTTGTTGTCCCGCCAAGTCTATCTGGAGCTTCCGTTGCAGAGGGCCATCCATGAGTCTGTGCGCCTGAGCGAGAGCCAGGTCGGGGGGGAGGGGAGGCTTCTCCAGGAGTTCGAGAATGGTCTTCGGCTTTGGCTCAACCTCGCTGCAGTTCCGTGGAACGTGGTCGTTGGCAACGAGAGCTATAGGCTTGGCAGGGGAGGATACCTTGCGATCAGCCCCAAGGGGCTAGTCGCAGGATTCATGGAAGATGAACAGAGCCAGACGACGCGTTTCCTGCGCGGAGTGGGGGGAATCACAGCCAAAGCAACGCCTGGTCGAGACATCCGGTTCTCCGTCCGTGATCAGGGCCACCAGCTCGCATATCAGGAGACGCGATCGGGTCTCTCCTTCTCGCGGCTTCCACAGCCAGCGACCCAGCGATTCTCTCTGGGGGCTGAGGGCGCTCCTCGCTTGGGTCTGGGGCAGAAGCGTCTGCGTCTCCGGTTGCTTCGAGTCGTCGGGGGGCTCAGTGCCGCGTGCCGCTGGGACTCCATCGCATGGAAGAGTCTCGACTCCAAAGTCGCCTCGGTCGATCGCTATGGGGTGGTCCGGGTTCATGGGGAGGGTGTGGCACGGATTCGTGCGACTCTCGAGGGCAACAGGGGCGCTGCCGAGATCTCCCTACCAGCCTCGAGCCGGCCGATCCTCAGCGGCATTCGACAGTCCTTGGGCCCGGCTGGCCTCGCTCTAGGCTTCAGTTGCGACCGACCCTGCCCGCATGCTGGCGTCCTCATTCGTACACCGGGGCGCCCGGATGAGTATGTCCTCGCGACCCGTGATCCATCCTGGATGTCTTTCCAGCTGTGGGTGCCAGCATCGTCGCTCCAGAAGAGCTCGACGCTGATACTCATAGTCAGGGACCAGTTCGGTCTCGATGGGGCGAGCGAGCCATTCTCCGCGGGCCGCTGAATCGAGCGTCAGGGCCCGCAAGCAGCGTGGCTCAACGACCGAGAATGCGAACCTTGCGCTTGCGGAAGTCCAGGATGGCCTTGCCTTGGATCCGTAGTTGCCTGGTCCCCGGATTCCAGTCTACTTTCGGCGCCGGTCCCGGCTTGGGGTCTTGCGTCCAGAGGATGTGGAGGAACTGCTGCTTCCCCCCCTTCTTGGCTTCGACCTCCAGTCTCCAGGACCCGGATTCAGGGTCCTTCTTGGAGTCGGGCGGGTAGTTCTTGCCACCGACCTGGAACTCGCGCCCTGGTCCTCCGACGACGCGCACCCGAGCATCGCTGGGTGCGATCCGCTGGACCTGCAGGCCTCCAGGAATGTGATAGAGGTCGTCATCGATACTGGGTTGTTGGAGACTGTGCAGGACCCACGTTGCAGGGAGACCTGCTCTGGTCGTCTCGACTTCATCGAAGATGACTACCATGTTGGGTCTTAGATGCACGAAGTGCCGCCTGAAGAGGCGAAGCTTCTTCTGCGAGTAGGAGGCTGTGGCGTCGCCGATGGCGTAGCACCATGCCTTCTGGTTCTCGAAGTGGATCAGGGATCCAATGTCACGGACGAGCTTGGCCTTCTTCTTCGCCGTGACGCGTGTAGGAAAGGCGACACGACGTTGCCCGCCATCGTTGCTGCCCCCCTTTCCCGTCGAGCTCCAGACGCCCGACGGAAACTCCTCCTCGGGATCCACGACGACGATGGAGTTGTGAGCGATGGTGCGTGAGTAGTAGTGAGCCCGGTGTGAGCTGTATTCGTTGACGCCCGAGTCGATGGCCAGCGGTGAGTGATGAAAGATCGTGAAGGCGTTGTTGTCCAGGTGCTGATGGCCTGCGAAGAAATCCCCGCACTGAAAGCTCGCGTAGAACGCATCGGGTCCCCAATCACTACGGGAGTACAGGAGCCCCAGCGGTTCGAAGCGACGTGCCAGCGGAAGCGTCTTGAAGGCCCGGGCGCGCACGCTGGGATCGTGGAAGAGCAATGCAGCCCAGATGAGTTGGGGATAGCGCCGCGTGACGCTGAGAGCCGCCGTCTGCGCGTATCCGTCTCGATACTCCCGCGCCTCGAGGAAGAATCGCGCTGCATCCATCTGCCCCCAGCGTAGCCGCGACCCGCTGTCCTCGCTGCGGTTCTGGCGACCGTCGGGGCGCTGGCCGTGGATGTTCCACAGTGCGTCGAACTGGAGCGCCGTGCACCTGGTAAAGAGGTTCTGCCCGGTGGCCGACTTCCAAGCGGCCAGCTGTATGGCCAAGGGGCGCGCGTAGCCCCAGTTGTTGTAGCTGAAGCCCTCTGCCTGCCCGCCGGCGGTCTCCGGGTCGTTTCCCGCCATCTCGTTGGCGGCAGGGATCACGTGGTTCATGAGCCATTGCTGGCATTCATCCATGAGCCGCTTCTGGGCCTTCTGGTGCGTCGGTTCGTGGGCCAGAGTCAGGGCTACATGCAAGGTGCTCATGTGTTCGAGCAGGAAGTGGTTGTTGTAGTCGCTGTGTCGCCAGAGTTTCTGGATGCGGGTCACCTGCCTCAGAAGGCCGCCGGCGAACCGGTCTCGCTGCTCGAGGCTCAGGGTCGGGTGGATCCAATCGAAAGCAAAGGACGCTGTAGGGATGTACTCGAGGCAGGTCCACTCGTTCTGGATCGTCTTCTGCGACAGGAGCTCGAGCCACTCTGCTGCCTTGTCGGCGTACTTCTCTTCCTGGGTGATGAGGTAGAGCAGGGCAAAGCTCGGCAGGTAGTGCCGGCCATTGTTGTCGAGTCGTGCGGGCGTCCGGATCATGCCATCGCAGCGCCTCTTCATCTCTGCCAACCAGGCGCGGTCTTGCTTTTGGGCTCGCTTCCGGAGGGCTTGCAGCGAAGCCTTCGTCACCAGCATGCGCGGTCGGCTCTTCGACACCCGGACCTGTTGTGCAGAGGCTGATCCCAGTGCTAGCAGGCAACAGAGGGCCAGGGCTGCATGCTTGACCGTCATTCCTGGGCCCGAGGTCCTCTCAACCTGTTGCGGCTCGCCCGTGGGCAGCAAGCTGGGGAAAGTCCTGGTTCAGAGCTGGGTCGTGAAGGGGCGAGCCAGGCGGTAGCGGTCGGTCGCGTATTGGACCGTAGGGCTCAACTTGCCCTGCTGCCGAGGGGAGCCCTGCAGGTCGACGAGAGGAACGTCAGCCGTTGGGGCCTGGGTCCCCAGCACGGTTCTCTGCTCCGGCGAAGCCTTTCCCTCGTTCTGGTGCTGTGTGGCAAGCACCGTATCGCCATTGTCTTGACTCGAATCGATTGTCGACATGGACGCCTCCGTGGGGGTTGAGAGAAGGGTTTTCCGCGGTGGGGATTCTCCCACGACTAGCTTTCGCAGGCAATCCCCGTCAGTAGCGGAAGGACCACGAGTGTGCCGTAGATGAGCAGGAGAGCCCACAATTCGCGGATCAGACCACGCTCAGGCGCCTCCTCAGGCCTTGGAACCGGCTTTGGGGCTGGGTTTCGTGAGGGTGGGGTCGTCATGGGGTCTTGGATCCACCGCGCTTCAGGAGGAAGGCTCCGCCCAGACAGAGCAGCAGGCTCAAGCCGAGGTAGCTCGCGGGATGCGGGGCAAGGAAGTGCTCTCCGAACACAGAGACGAGGCAGAGGCCCAGGCCTAGACCGAGAGCGGAATTGAGTTCGGCAGGGGGGCTGAACTCCTCGGGATCCACGGAGAAACAGGTCTGCTGGATTCCCACCGTGAGGCGCGGGAGCAGGAGCCAGGAAATCCCCAGTGCAGCGAGTGTCGTCGGCAAGGCGGCCAGGGGCCCGCGGCCAGCGAGATCCAGAGCGTAGAGCAGGACCTGGGTCAGGAGCGCGAGGCTCGCGAAGGCCAGCGTGGCTGCCCGTCGGCCGAGGGCGAGGTTCCAGGAGGGGCTGCTGTCCAGAATCCACGCGGCGCGCCAGTTGTCGGCATAGGGGAGGCCGTGGATCAGGAAGGGGGCGAATGCCAGGGGGAGGTTGTGCATGAGGGCATAGAAGATGCCCTCGGCTTCGCGGTCGCCGAAGAAGATCATGCCGAGCGGCAGGCCCAGCAGGGGCAGCGCCTTGAGTCGGAAGCTGCGTTCGCGGCCCATGAGGGAGAGGACGAAGGCGGTGGCCCCCTTCTCGCGGTTGCTGGCAAGGACGGGTCCTACGATGCGAAGGAGGAGGCCGTCCCTGCCTTCGGTGAGGCGCCGTCGACCGCCACTCTTGACCGGCAGGCTGGCGATGGCCAGCAGGGCAAGGGTCAAGGCAAAGGGTGCCGCGAGCGCCAAGAGGGCCCAGCTCGGATCGCCGCCGGCTCCCAGCACGAAGAGCTCTGCATGCGCGAACCAGTAGGATGGCAGGAGCTGCAGGAACTCCATGCCTCCCGGAAAGCTCTCCGGGCCTCGCAGCATGGCGCGCAGGCCCAGTGCCAGGCCGAAGAAGGACCCGCCCAGGAGCAGCGCGCGGAGCAGAGCGGAGAGGGAGGAGGCGGCACCCTCGCCGAGCAGGCGGGAGGCCAGGAGAAGGGGGAGCTGGAGCAGTCCGGCCAGCGTGCCCACCAGAAGTAGCGAGCCTGCGAAGTAGACCGGAAATGCCAGCCAGGTGTCGAGCGTCCAACAGGCCAGCACGGCTGGTGCGATGGAGAGACCGATGGCGAAGATCGCCAGGTACAGAAGCAGGTGCAGTGCCCGTGCAACGAACCAGGTGGGCGTGCTGAGTGGCGTGGGGCGCACGAGGTCGCGGTCGGCAGGGTCGATCAGGTTGTCCTGGAGCGTGCCGAGCAGCGAAAGGAGGGCTAGCGCGCTGACGAACGAAAGCGTGCCCGCGAGGTAGGCCAGGGGAGCCGCTTCGTTGTAGCTGATGGAGGCGAAGATGTAGGAGAGAAAGCCCTGGGCGAAGATCGTTGTCGTAAGCGTTGCGCTGCCCTTGGTGCCCTGTCGGCGCGCCGCGCCGTAGAAGTCGCGGATCAGCCAGGCTTCGATGAGGGCGCGAATCTGACGCAGGGGCCTCACAGGTTTCTGGCTCATGCCTCGTCGATATCCTTGTCGGCCTTGCCTTCGAGCTCCTCTAGGCGTTGCTCGAGGAGGGCGCACTTGCGGGCGAGTTGGCGCATACGCGTGGTGTTGCGAGTCAGGCGCACCGAGAACTGCAGGCTCAGGAGCATCAGGAAGAGGATGCCTCCGAAGAACAGCGTGCTCGTGGGCAGGACGCCGCCGATGAGAGCGGTCAACCAGATCAGGAAACCGTAGTTGATGGCGAGGAAGAGCAGCCCGAGTGCCGTCACGACCCAGAGTACCGAGTATTCCTCACGGAGCTTGCGTTGCCGTACGAGCTCGATGACGGTGAGGAGCATGATGCCTGCCAGGATCGCGGCCACAAGGCGTTGCCGGGTAGGTAGATCCGTGGCCTCGGGCAAGGCTTGACCTGTGGCTTGGAGGAGAGCGATCACGTGCCGACCTTGAGGCGATCCTGGCAGTAGAGGGAGGGTCGGCGCACGGGCAGCAGCATGATGTTCATGCCCAGGCGGTAGAAGTAATACAGCACGTGGAGCCCGCCGTGCATCGACTGCCCATGCTCGCGATCTCGCATGGGGGTGGAGACCTCGACGAGCCGGAAGCCGCGCCGATGGAGATCCATGAGTACGTCGAGGTCCGGAAAGTCTTCGGGGAATCCGTCGTTGCAGAGTGCCTCGACGACCTCGCGACGCATGGCCTGGAAACCCGAGGTGGGATCGCTGAACTGCTTGCCGGTCCAGAACCGAGCCAGGCCCGTCAACATGCGGGATGCCAGCTTGCGCAGGAATGTCGTTCCCTCGGCGTGGCCTTCGAGGAATCGGGACCCCAATACATGATCGGCGTCACCGGCCTGGATCGGTGCCATGAGCTCCGGAAGAGCCCGGGGAGGATGCTGGCCATCTGCATCCATCTGGATCACCGCCTCGTAGCCTCGGATGAGTGCATAGTGGTATCCGGAGAGAAGGCTGGCGCCATAACCCAGGTTGAAGTGATGGCGCAGTACCTTGCAGCCCCGAGCTCGGGCGAGTGCCCCACTCTCATCCGCACTGCCATCGTCGATCAGCAAGACGTCCTCGGCGTCATGGCGGCGGAGGAGATCGTCCAGGAGGCCGGGGATGTTCTCGGCTTCGTTGTGCGCGGGGATCAGGATCAGCGTACGCAGGGGCTCCGGTCGCAGATCCGGGGATCTCCGCGCCTTGGTGTCTCTGCGTTGTGCTGTGGCCGTCATGGGGAGGATGGTAGATCGTTTGGGGCTTCCCTGCATCCACGCAGGGCGATTTTCAGCTTTACGGCCTTGGTTTTTGGGGCCAGGTCGGAGCCTCACGCGGCTGGAGGCGTAGGAAGCCGATCCGTGCCCGAGCCTGTAGTCCAGGCTATGGTCTGACCTCAGCTCTGGCTGGCTGCTCGAATGGCTGGCATTGAATAGGCCCAAAATCATCCATGGCAAATCCGATGGCTCGCTATGCGAGCTGGCTCCACACCAATTGGCCTGCGGGTCTCGTCGAAAAGCTTCCCAGAATCCGGGAGGACGGCTCGACCGAGGTTCCGGGGTTGTACGTGGCCGGCGATCTGACGGGCGTCCCCTTGCTCAAGTTCTCGGCGGACACGGGGGCCAAGGTCGTCCAGACCATTGCTGCCGATCCCGCCTTCGCCAAGGAGCAGGCGCAGGCGTCTGCCGAGGTGCAGGCCTTGGTCATCCTGGGGGCGGGCGTGGCAGGGATCTCTGCAGTGCTGGAAGCCCG